>NZ_FYDM01000008.1:0-110191 GCF_900187415.1 Pseudomonas sp. Irchel s3b6
GAGCATTGGAACCACCTGATCCCATCCCGAACTCAGCAGTGAAACGATGCATCGCCGATGGTAGTGTGGGGTTTCCCCATGTGAGAGTAGGTCATCGTCAAGATTAAATTCCGAAACCCCTATCTGCATCTGCAGGTAGGGGTTTTGTTTTTGTGCGCGAAAAAGTTTCAGCCAAAACAAAGGGCCCTATGAGGGCCCTTGTTTGTACCAAGGTTGTGTTCGAGCCTTGAGCAATCAATGCATCATGCTGTGATCTGCCATGTTCAGTGCCCGCGCCTGGGCCTCGACCGTGATCGACTCTTTCTCGCCTTTGGCATTCTCGACCGTCAGGGTCAGCGGCACCTTGTCGCCTTCTTTGACCTGGGCAACCAGATCGATAAGCATCACGTGATAGCCGTGCGGGTCCAGCGAGACGGCTTTGCCGGCAGGCAATGCCACGAACGCCACCGGTTGCATTCTCATCACGTCGTTCTTCATGGTCGACTGGTGGATCTGCACGGTTTTAGCCACCGGCGACGCGACACTCAGCAGCTTGCTGTCGTCGCTTGCGGTGATGGTCATAAAGGCTCCGCTCGCTTGTTGTCCCGCGACGGTTGCGCGAACCCAGGCGTCGTCAACCTGGGTCTGGGCCGAAACCTGGCAGGCCAGCCCCAGCAGGGAAAGCCCGAGCAGGGCATGTTTGACGCGCTGGGTGATGCCGGTTTTATTGGCCGTTGAGTTCATTAGCAAACCTCCATGACGGTGAGCAAATCTTCCGCGCACTCTTGCGCGGTAAGTGAGTGGGACAAGCCAAGGCGCAACGTTCCCCTGGAGTCATAGACATAACTCGTGGCGGTGTGCGAAAGGGTATAGGTGGACCCACTGGGTATTTTTTCGTAGAACACATCGAACTCTTTGGCGGTGGCGGCCGTTTCCTCCAGCGTCCCGTAAAGCGCGACAAATGAAGGGTCGAAGGTTTTGACGTAGGCATCCAGTACGTCCGGCGTATCACGCTCGGGGTCCAGGGTGATGAAGATCACCTGCAGGCGGTCGCCATCCTTGCCCATCAACTTCTTGGCCTGTACTGCGCGAGCCAGGGTCGTGGGGCAGATTGCCGGGCATTGGGTGAAGCCGAAGAACACCATCGGCATCAGGCCGCGAAAGCTGGAGAGCGTTCTTGTGTTGCCCTCGGTATCTTTCAACTTGAAGGTACGCCCAAGGATCTTGTCGCTCAGGTCCTTGCCGTACTTGTAGGACAGCTGGCCTCGACTGTCGCAACCGCTGAGGAGGCCAAGGCCCAGCAGACCCATACCTGCAATCACCTTTCGGCGAGTCAAATCAACACTCATCTAGTACCGCCCTTTGAATGGCCCGACGGTCCTGAGATCTGTCGAGGCGTGTCATCTTCAAATTGCGACATGGTATCAAAATGACGGTGATCAATAGCTTGCTAATGGACGATAGGTCACACGTTTACCGTCGACGGGTACTAAGGCAATGCATAAATTTTGAACAGCTTCTTCACCGTATCGCTGGCTCCCCCCAAGTACTTGGCATACGCCTGTTCCATCGCTCCCGAGCGGTAGGCTTCGCTGAGTGCGGTATCGACCAGCAGGCGCAGGTCCTCATTACCGCGCTCCATGACCATCGAGGCCGGTGCGTATTCGTAGATGCGGTCAAGCACCATCAGGTTGCCGTCGGGATAGTCTGCCGCCAGCTGGTTCTTGAGCAGCATACGCTCGGCGAAGAAAGCGGCAACCTTGCCATCGGCCACTTGCTTGAGCCCTTCGTGGCTGTTCTCGACCGTGACCAGGGTGGTAATGACACCCAGGGTGCGCATCTGCCCACGAATCCACTGTTCGGTGACACCGCCTGCCGGTGCGGCAAAGGTCTGGTTGGACAGGCCGCGGTTGAGGGTTGCGCGCCAGGTCGGGCCGGTATGGGCCTCTTGGCCGTTGAGCACATTGAGCAACGCAGGCGGCGCGTCCTGGCGGACCACGGCCGAGAGACCGGCGGTGTAGATCGGCACGGAAAAACTCACGCTTTTGCGTCGTTCGAGACTTTGCGGGGTGGGTGTGCAGAGGATGTCGATCTTTCCTGAGCGCACGGCACTGATTTCATCGGCCTGCCTGACCGCCTGATAGCGCACCTGCAGCGCGGGCAGCGCTAGTTCGGCCTTGAATTTGTCGACGACGGTCTGGCACAGGTCGATGGCAAAGCCTTTGGCCTTGTCACCGTCCTGGGTGCTGAAGGGCGCAAAGTCATTCAGGTAACCGAGGGTGAGGCTGTTGCTGGCCCGCACCCGCTCCAGGGTATCGGCCCGGGTCGTGATGGGCAGCAGCACGAGCATGCAGGCAAGCAGCATGGGGGTAAGGGGTGGCCTCTTCATGTTCATGTTTTTCCCGTGATCAGTTGTCGTGCCGTCCTGATGGGCGCCACTAAGCGTCCCCAACCTCGCTCAGGGGCGGCGGCGGGGTGCCGACAAAGCGCTTGGCAATGGAGGCATAGAGCAGGTAGCCGATCACCAACACCAGGGTGCCGCCGAACACGGCCTCCATGCCACAAGAGTAAAGGGCATAAAACGAGTACGTCAGCGCCACCAGCAACACCAGGCTGTTGCGTACATACACCGAGGCACTGACCTTGGCCTTGTACATGATCACCAGCAGGCCTGTCAGGGCGGTGACGTAGGGCACCAGGTTGGTCACCGCGGCCAGGCTCACCAGTTTGCTGAACTGGGCACTGGCATTGGGTGAAATGGTTGAGAGTGCCATCAGCGTCTGCAGTACGGCGCACACCGCCATGCCGATGATCGGTGCGTTCATTGCCGTGACCTTGCTGAAAAAGTTGGGGAACATGCCCTGGTCGGCGGCCATCTTTGCCGTTTGTGCCAGGGTGAACTGCCAGCCCAGCAGTGAGCCGATGCAGGCCATGACGGCCAGCACCATGATGATGTTGCCGATCATGGGGGTGAACATCCGGGCATAGACGAGGGCGAAGGGCGCGGAGGAGTTGGCCAGCTCCGCATTGGGAATGATGCCCTGGATGACGGTGGTCGACAGCACATAGATCACGGCGGCACCCAGTGTCCCGAACAGGCAGGCCAGGGGCACCGTGCGCTTGGGGTTTTCCACCGCATCGATGGCTTGAGCGGCGGATTCCATGCCCAGGAACGCCCACAGGGTCAAGGGAATGGTCCTGCTGACGGCCTCGGAGATCGGCAAGTTGTTCGGGTTCCAGGCGGCCGTCAGTACCTCGGGCTTGAACCAGAACCAACCGATGATACACAGGCCCGCCACTGGAATGATCACCCCCCAGACCGTGATCGCGCCGATCCTGCCGGTAATGCCGGGGCCGCCAAAGTTGGCCAGGGTGGTTACCCAGATCAGGCCGATCGTGCCGATGAACAATGGGATGGCACCGCTGCCCAGCCATGGCAGGAACTCCGTCATGTAGCCCACGGCGGAAATCGCCACCGCCACGTTGGCGATGGCCAGCGACAGGAAGTAGAGGTAGGAGCACAGAAAGAAGCCCGACTTGCCATGGGCCTGTTCGGTGTACGCCGACATCCCGCCCGAACGAGGGCAAAATATCCCGCATTGGGCAAAGCAATAGGCGATGGCCATTGAGCCTATTGCGGTGAATACCCAGGACAGCAACGAGACGGCCCCAAGCTGGGCCATGTTGGTGGGCAGCATGATGATGCCCGAGCCCATCATGTTCACCGCCACCAGTGTGGTCAGCCCCGTGAGGCTCATTTTCTTGCCTGACTCAGCCATTGCTGACTCCTTGCCCGGTTCAAGGCATTGACCATGAGTCCGGCGCAATACGACGGGCCATTGGCAGTCTGCGATCGAGGGGGGATCAACACCCGCAGTACTGGGTATAGATCAAATTGGCCCGTCGTCATGCCATCGGCCATGGGATTTCCCGACAAATTCGTGATTGTTTGCCGACGCCTTCAAGGGAATGCCCATTGCGGCCGATAACCCGACGGGTCGTTGTCCTGCGCTGCGCCAAACCGGGCCGCGACATTGAGCTGGCTGTTGCATGTGTCTTTGGGTTCATCTTCTTAATTGCCTGGAATCTTCGATGCTGGCGTACCACCAAAAAAGTTTTTTGATCGTCGATGATTTCTCGGATTTCCGCAGTTCCGTCAGGTCGATGTTGCGTGAGCTGGGGGTCAAGGATGTCGACACGGCCGACACCGGCGAGGCCGCGCTGCGCATGTGTTCGCAAAAGCGCTACGACTTCATCCTGCAGGACTACCACCTGGGCGATGGCAAGAAAAACGGTCAGCAGGTACTCGAAGACCTGATGGTCGATAAGCTGATCAGCCACGAAAGTGTGTTCCTCATGGTCACCGCCGAGAGTAGCCAGGCGATGGTGCTCAGCGCCCTTGAACATGAGCCGGATGCCTACCTGACCAAGCCGTTCAACCGCGCCGGGCTTGCCCAGCGGCTGGAGCGGCTGGAGCAGCGCAAGACCTTGCTCAAGCCGATCATGCAGGCGCTGGATCGGGGCAAGCCGGTCGAGGTGCTGAACGCCTGCATTGCCCTGTGCAAGCAGGACCCGCGCTATTCGCCGCTGTGCCTGCGCTATCGTGCCGATGCGCTGCGCGACATGAACCAGAACGAGGCACTGGAGCGGCTGTACAACAGCATTCTGGCGGACCGCCCGCTGCCTTGGGCCTATGCCGGTCTGGGGCGATTACTGTTCAAGCGTGGTCAGCCCGGTCAGGCCAAGGCGCTGTACGAAAAGGCGCTGAAGGTGTTCCCGATGATGCCCGGGTTGTACGACGGACTGGCCGATGTGCTGGTGGCCCAGGGCGACACCAGGACGGCACAACGCGTACTGGAGGAGGCGGTTCGCCTTTCCCCCCTGGCGGTACGTCGACAGGCCCTGCTGGGCAAGCTGGCGATGACCAACGAAGACTTCGACACCTCCGCGCGCGCCTATCGCCAGGCGGTATCCCAAGGTGCGCAGTCGCGCTTCAAGGACCCGGAGAGCAACCTCGGCCTGGCGCACGCGCTGATCAGCAAGGGCAGCGAAAGAGGCCTGGATACCCGCACGCGCCTTGAGATCAACCAGACGTTGAGCGCGGTCGCCAAGGACAATCCCAATGACCCGGGCCTGCAGATCCGGGCCCGCCTGATGAAGGCCACCAGCCTGCTGATCAACGATGCGGAAACCGCGGACAAGCTCACCGAGCAAGCGATGATCCGCCTCGATGGCATGGAGCAGTTCATGAGCGCCGAAGCGGCGTTGCTGGTGGCCAAGCAGTTGAAGATGCTGGGGCAGGCTGAAGCCGGTAATTCGATGTTGAAAAACTGCGCGGAAATCTACGGTGACGACCCGGTGGTGATGCAGGGCATTGCCAAGCAGACCGACGACCCTGCGATTCTCAATTCCGGTACCGCGGCGGCCGACCTCAACCGGCAGGGCGTTCGCAGCTACAAGGCCGGTGCGCTGACCGAAGCCCGGGAATTGTTTCGCGGTGCGCTGCTGCTGCAACCGAAGAACATCAGCATCGCCCTCAACATGGCGCAGTCGCTGCTGCACGGGAGCACGGCCAGCCTTGACGCGACGCTACTGGACGAATGCCGTCGCTGCTTGAAGATGGTCGGCCTGATGCCCGAGAGTGACCTGCGGTATCCGCGTTATCAAAAGTTGCGAGACAAGGCGTTTGGCGAATGAATGAGAGTGAACCGGGGCTCGATTTTTCCACGGTGATTGCCTCCACCGTACACGACATGAAGAACTCCCTGGCCGTGCTGATGCAGGCGCATGGTCAGTGGCTGGCTCGCTTGCCAGAAGCGCAGCAGCAAAGCTGTGAGCAGGGCGTGATCGACTTCGAGTTCGCCCATCTCAACGGCATGCTGGTGCAGTTGCTGGGGCTCTACAAACTGGGCGTCAACCAGTTGCCATTGCGCCCGGACTACCATGAACTGGACGATTTCATCGAAGCGCAATTGGCCGCGCATCAAGAGGTGTTCAAGAGTCGCGGCATTCTGGTGACGTACGAGGTCGACCCCTTGAGCCCGCTCGGATTCTTTGATCGTGAGTTGATCGGCACGGTACTGGCCAACGCCATCAACAATGCCATCCGCTATGCCCGCAGTTCGCTGCTGATCAGTGTGGGCGAGGAAACCGGGCAGTTGGTGCTGACGATCAATGACGATGGCGAGGGCTACCCGGCCCGGATGATCGAGCGTCAGGCTGACTATGTGCAGGGCATCAATCCGGCCAGTGGCAGTACCGGGCTGGGTCTGTATTTCGCCGCGCGCATTGCCCGGCTGCACCAGCGCAATGGCGTGCAGGGGCGCACCGAGATCAGCAATGGCGGACCGCTGGGCGGCGGTCTGTTCAGCCTTTACCTGCCGTAGGCGCTTTATTCGTTGGGCCTGCTTGATATTCCGAACGGCTGAAGCCTATTTTGTACATGTCGCCGTTCGCGGCCCGCATTACAACAAGGATTGAGTCATGACGACCGATGGCCAGAGCTCACTCGCGCAGCGATTGACCGGCATTGATGAGATTGAGTGTGTCACGCCGGACCTCAATGGCGTGCCGCGCGGCAAGGTAATGACCGCTGAGGGCTTCCTCGAGGGGCGACGTTTGCAGATGGCGCGGGGCGTGCTGCTGCAATGCATCATGGGCGGTTACCCGCCCGCACGCTTTTACGGCAGTGACGACGGCGACCTGGCGCTCAACGCTGACCCGCAACAGATCCATCGTTTGCCCTGGAGCCAGCCGCCTCGTGCATTGGCCATCTGTGACGCCGACGAGTTGAGCGGTACAAGCTCGCAACTGTCCACTCGCGGCCAGTTGAAAGCAGTGATCGCCCGTTATGCTGCGCTCGGCCTGGCACCGGTGGTGGCGACCGAGATGGAGTTCTTCGTGTTTGCCCCCAACACTGACCCGACCCAGGCCTTCCAGCCGCCTGTCGGCCTGGATGGGCGCCGGGAGAACGGTCAGTCGGCCTTCAGCGTCTGTTCCAACAACGGCTTGCGGCCGTTTTTCACTGAAGTCTACGAATGCATGGCGGCGCTGGGGTTGCCGCGCGACACCTTTATGCACGAGATGGGCGTCAGCCAGTTCGAGATCAACCTGTTGCACGGCGATCCCTTGCTGCTGGCCGACCAGACCTTCCTGTTCAAGCACCTGCTCAAGGAAGTGGCGCTCAAGCACGGCTTGACCGTGGTGTGCATGGCCAAGCCGCTGCCGCATACGCCGGGCAGTTCGATGCACATTCACCAGAGCGTGGTCGAGATCGGGACCGGGCGCAACGTGTTCAGCGATGAGGCCGGGCAACCGACGGCCCGGTTCCGGCACTTCATTGGTGGCCAGCAGGCGGCCATGGCGGATTTCACGGCGCTGTTCGCGCCGAACGTGAACTCTTATCAGCGGCTGTGCCATCCTTACGCATCACCGAACAACGCCTGCTGGTCTCACGACAACCGGGCGGCCGGCTTGCGGATTCCGGCCAGCGCAGCGGTTGCACGACGGGTCGAGAACCGCCTGCCGGGTGCTGACGCCAACCCGTACCTGGCCATTGCCGCCAGTCTTGCGGCGGGCCTGCACGGTATTGAGAACCAGCTGGAGCCAACAGCGCCCATCCAGGGCGAATTTGAAGTGCCAGAAAGTTTGTCGCTGCCATGTACCTTGCATGCGGCTCTTGAGCGTCTGAAACGTAGCCAGTTGGCGAAGGAACTGTTCGGCAAGGAGTTCATCGAAGGCTACATCGCTTCGAAGACCATGGAGTTGACCAGCTTCCTTGATGAAATCACTCCCTGGGAGCGGCGCGTTTTAGCAGCCCAGGCATAACCGACCCGTCGCCGTCGGGCTATCGTTGACGGTAGCCCGACACTCACTGCAAGGAGCCGCCCGGAACGCCGATGCGCCAAATCTGGAAATCCTTTCGAGCGCTTTATTTCGCCTCGCTGATGATGTTGATCGGTTCGGGCTTACTCAGTACCTACCTGGCGCTGCGCCTCGCTGCGGACCATGTCGACGGTCTGTGGGTTGGTGCATTGATGGCCGCCAACTATTTCGGCCTGGTGCTGGGCGGAAAAATCGGTCACCGGCTGATTGCCCGGGTCGGGCACATACGGGCTTATTCGGCCTGTGCGGGGATCGTCGGCGCGGCGGTACTCGGTCACGGGTTGGTCGACTGGCTCCCGGCCTGGCTGATGCTGCGGGTGGTCGTGGGGCTGGGCATGATGTGCCAGTACATGGTCATCGAGAGCTGGCTGAACGAGCAGGCCGACGCCAAGCAGCGTGGCGTGGTGTTCAGCGGCTATATGATCGCCTCTTACCTGGGCCTGGTGTTGGGCCAGCTGATTCTGGTCATGCACCCGGCCCTGGGGCCGGAGTTGCTGATGCTGGTGGCGCTGTGTTTTGCCCTGTGCCTGGTGCCGGTGACCCTGACCCGGCGCATTCACCCGGCGCCCTTGCACCCAGCCCCCATGGAGCCACGCTTCTTCATGAAGCGGGTGCCGCAGTCGCTCAGCACGGTACTGGGGGCAGGGCTGATTGTCGGCTCGTTCTATGGTCTGGCACCGCTCTATGCCTCGCAGCAGGGCTTGTCCACCGAGCAGGTGGGTCTGTTCATGGGCAGCTGCATCTTTGCCGGCCTGGTGGTGCAGTGGCCGTTGGGCTGGTTGTCGGACCGCTATGATCGGGCACTGCTGATTCGCAGCTTTGCGATTTGCCTGGCGCTGGCGGCCTTGCCTCTGGCGATCATGCCGCAGGTGCCGCTTGAGGTGCTGTTCATCGCCGGCTTCGCCTGCTCGCTCGTGCAGTTCTGCTTGTATCCGCTGGCGGTGGCGTTTTCCAACGACCACGTCGAGGGCGATCGCCGGGTGTCGCTGACGGCCATGCTGTTGATGACTTACGGCGTAGGCGCGAGTATCGGGCCGCTGGTGGCCGGTGTGCTGATGAAGTATTTCGGCAGCCAGATGCTTTATGCGTTTTTCAGTTTCTTTGCCCTGGTCCTGGTGTGGCGAATTCGCCCGAAAGCGGTGACCAACCTGCATCAGGTCGATGATGCGCCGCTGCATCACGTTGCGATGCCCGATAACATGACCAGCTCACCCTTGGTGGCGGCGCTCGACCCGCGGGTGGATGAGCAGGTGGTGCAGGATCAGATGCAAAACGGTGCCAGCCCTGAGCCGGACCCTGAGTCCGGGGTACAACCGGATAGCCAGGCCGATGAGTCCGGCACCGACCCCGAGGATCCGCCGCCGGAGTATCCGTCAGGCCTGAGCGGGGCCAGGCCCTGAGGGCAAAAAAAACGGGCAGTCACCGTCAGGGACTGCCCGTTTTTTGATGCCGTCGGATCAGAAGTCGTCTTTGTCGAAGCGACGTGCCTCGCGCTGCAACTGATAGACAAAACGCTCGACCTGGCGCTGCACCAGACCGCTCATGTTGTGAAAACGCACGCCGGCGAAGGTGGTGTCGATTTTTTCTTCGTGATGCAGGTAACGCAGTTCTACCGGGGCCGTCATGCTGCCGAAGGGCAGGGCGGCGACAAAGCGCTCGTAGACCTGGCCCAGTTGCAGGCCGTTGGTGATGTTACCGTCAAAACGCAGCTTGCAGCCGGTTGCCGAAATGTCCAGCAACTTGCCGTTCAAGGGCGTCTTGAGTTTTTCGCCAGCCAGTTCGATGTTGACCAGTTGCGCCAGTTTCAAGGCGGCACGAAAGGCATTGCGACGCTGGTGGTACACCACCTCATCGGGCAGCGTGCCACGGTAACAGCGACCACCCGTGGATTCGTCGATGGTCAACGGGCCGTTGCTTTCCCAGGCAATACGTACGCCTTCGTGAAAGCCTTCGATGCGGAAAGGTTCGCCTGCCAGCAGGAAGCGCTCGCCATCGCGGGGGATCATTTCGTCCAGCGCGAGCATGTTGTTCTCGCGATCCACTTCGACCAGATAGCTCTGGAAACGCTGGCTGCGTTCATGGAACGTAATGATCAGGGGATCGTGGCTCTCTTGCAGCATTCGCAGATGACTGGCGATTTCCAAAGGGGTCGCGAGCACCTTTGGTGGCTGCGGAGCATCTTCCGCGTTTGAGGCGTTGAACACGGCTTTTCAATCTCCAGGCAGGATACGGTCACACGCAAGGCTAGCATTCTGCCGGCATGTTTGGCGCCTTCATAGGGCGCACTGAATGATGGGGTCAGGCCTGGCTGAGTGGGCGAGGCTTCACCAGCATGGCGGTTGATCCGCGAGCGTCGTAAAGGGTTGGAGACTCGCCTCCGTTGAGGATTTTCAACTGATGGGCGGTGCTGGCTTGTTGCACCTGGATCGAGCGGCCATTGCGCTCATTGGCGGCCTGGCAGTCTTTGAGCAGTTGATTGAGCACATCGCTTTGCGCCAACAGTTCCTGGCCAATGCGGGAGTGGGCGGCGAGTTGCTCCAGGCCGCTGCGGTCAGTCGGCAGGTTGAGGCTGGCCAGCACTTCGCTGCGCCGGCGGCCATGCTGCTCCAGCAGAATGATCAGGCCTTGCTTGCTGGCCAGAATGGTCTCCAGCAGCGGCATGTCGCGACCGTGCAGGGCAAGGGATTCTTGCTGCAGCAAATCCAGCAACTGTTGCGCTGGAGCAAAATCGTCGGTGATCAGTTGCAGTAAATTAGTATCGTGCATGGCTGGCCTTGGGTTTTTAGCGTCCAAAAGCCCTGGCGCCGGCCGTCGGCTAGCGCTGGGCTTCGAAGTTGAGCAGTTTGCTGGCGACGCGGTTGCTGTCGACTTTATAACTGCCATCGGCAATGGCGGCTTTCAACTCGGCCACGCGGGCCTTGTCGACGGCAGGCTCTTCGCGCAGCGTGTCCGTGATCTTCTGCAACTGCTGAGCCTCGTTGCTGAGGTGTACCGATTCCCCGCTCTGGCTGGCCCCGACCTGTTCGGTCTGGGTCGACAGCGGCGCGGTTCTGGCGGCTTCACCGGTTTCCTGGGGGGCGCCGGTACGCGAACTGCTCGTGAGCGTGGGTGCGCTGTTTATGCGGCTGAAATCAATGACCATGGTAAAAAAACCTCTGGGAATTTGGACGCTTGCCATGTTTTCGGCCAATCCCGAAAAAACTTTAGGCTCATTTATCCATGAGCGCGGGCGCGTCGGTATTTGCCCTGCGTGAGGCACAGTTTAGGGAATGGGTCGATTACGCGCCAGTGCTCTACATGGCGACTTCAACCTGGCCGGGCGCGGTCACTTGCGCTTTGATGACCCGTTGAGAGTTCAGGTTCTTGACCCGGATCTGCTCGTTCAAACCGCCATTGGCCAGTGCTTCGCCCGGCATCCGTACGCTGAGGGTTCCGCTGCGGGCGGTGATCACGACCTGGTCGCCCTTGCGCACGACTTCTGCCTGTTCCATGTGAACCAGGGTAATGACCTGGTCATTGACCATGGAACGGACAAGTTTTTGCCCGATCGCCTGATCCACGTTCGTCAGGTACCCCTGGTTGATCAGGCTGATGTCGCGCTCGCGCAGCATCACGTCGAAAGGCTCGATGATTCCAGCGCGCTTGAGGGGCCGGGTGGTGGTCACGACCTCGCGGAACAGGCGGACCTGGGCGGGGACGAAGACTGTCCAGGGGGAGGCGCCGTCACATCGCACCCGCACCGTGACGCGTCCCAACGGCTTGGCGGGGCTTTCCAGCGTCGCTGTCAATTCCTTGTCGCACATGGGCATGCGCAAGCGCGGGTCGAGTTGATTGACCTCGATTTCATAGCGGCCTTCGGTTTGACTGGTGGCCAGATAGTCTTCTACGGTGAATTCAAGAAAGCCCTGAGTGACGCCGATAAGTAGATCAGGCAAGGTAACCGGGTCGGCAAGGGCAGTGCTGCCAGCGTTGAAAACACACGCCGCCGCAACCATGCAGCGCCATCGGCGGCAGGTTGAGGTCAGGCGTCGGAATAATGTCGTGTTCACGTTCATGGCAGTTCAAAAGCAAGCGCCGTGCCGTTTAGTGATGAATGTGCGTCGCAACACACTTAGCGTTGGTGTAGGAGTCTGGGCATGGCTGGTGTAATGGATGCAGTAAACCAGCGCACGCAACTGGTAGGGCAGAATCGCCTGGAGCTGTTGTTGTTCCGTCTCGACGGCCCACAGCTCTACGGGATTAACGTTTTCAAGGTCCGGGAGGTGCTGCAATGCCCGAAACTGACCGTGATGCCCAAATCCAACCCTGTCGTGTGCGGTGTCGCCAATATTCGGGGGGCGACCATTCCGATTCTGGATCTGGCCATGGCCACCGGGTCGGGCGGGTTGAAGGATCAAAGTAATCCCTTTGTGATCATCACGGAGTACAACACCAAGACCCAGGGCTTCCTGGTGCGCTCGGTGGAGCGCATCGTCAACATGAACTGGGAGGAGATCCATCCGCCACCCAAGGGCACGGGGCGCGATCACTACCTGACCGCTGTGACTCGAGTCGACAATCAGTTAGTCGAAATCATCGACGTGGAGAAGGTGCTGGCGGAAGTGGCGCCCACACCGGAGGCGATTTCCGTCGGCGTGGTGGATGTCGAGACTCAGCACAAGGCGTTGTCCTTGCGAGTGCTGACGGTCGATGACTCGTCGGTGGCGCGCAAGCAGGTCTCGCGTTGCCTGCAGACGGTGGGGGTCGAGGTGGTCGCGTTGAACGACGGTCGCCAGGCGCTGGATTACCTGCGCAAGCTGGTCGAGGAAGGCAAGAAGCCGGAAGAAGAGTTTCTGATGATGATTTCCGACATCGAAATGCCTGAGATGGACGGCTACACCCTCACGGCCGAGATACGCAACGACCCTCGCATGCAAAAGCTTCATATCATCCTGCATACTTCGTTGTCGGGTGTGTTCAATCAGGCGATGGTCAAGAAAGTCGGTGCCGATGACTTCCTGGCCAAGTTTCGTCCTGATGACCTGGCATCCCGGGTAGTCGACCGGATCAAAGCAGCAGACATCAGCTAGGGGGCTTTGCCCCTGGCGGTCAACACGATTTAAGAGGCAGCATCATTGTCTACGGGTAATTTGGATTTTGAACAGTTCCGGGTCTTCCTGGAAAAAGCCTGTGGCATTTTGCTCGGTGAGAACAAGCAGTACCTGGTGTCGAGCCGTCTTAACAAGCTGATGGAACAGCAAGGCATCAAGTCCCTGGGGGAGCTGGTCCAGCGTATCCAGGGCCAGCCACGCAGTGGCCTGCGCGAAATGGTCGTGGACGCGATGACCACCAACGAAACCCTCTGGTTTCGTGACACCTACCCGTTTGAAGTCTTGAAGAACAAAGTCCTGCCCGAGGCCATCAAGGCCAGTCCCGGCCAGCGTCTGCGGATCTGGTCGGCCGCTTGTTCGTCGGGGCAGGAGCCGTACTCGTTGTCGATGTCGATCGATGAGTTCGAGCGCGTCAACATGGGCCAGTTGCGGATGGGGGTGCAGATTGTTGCCACCGATCTGTCCGGCACCATGCTGAACAACTGCAAGACCGGCGAGTACGACAGCCTGGCCATTGGCCGTGGGCTGTCGCCCGAGCGCCTGCAGCGCTACTTCGATCCGAAAGGGCCGGGGCGCTGGGCGGTCAAGGCGCCGATCAAGAGCCGGGTGGAGTTTCGCTCGTTCAACCTGCTCGACAGCTACGTCAGCCTGGGCAAGTTCGACATCGTGTTCTGCCGCAACGTGTTGATCTACTTCTCCGCCGAAGTGAAGAAGGACATCCTGTTGCGCATTCACAGCACGCTCAAGCCGGGGGGCTACCTGTTCCTGGGGGCCTCCGAGGCACTGAACGGTTTGCCGGATCACTACCAGATGGTCCAGTGCAGTCCGGGAATCATCTACCAGGCCAAGTGATGGTCGGGTGACAAAAGCGGGAGTCCTCAGGGGCCAATGCCAGTCAGTTAAGCGAACGTCGACCTTTGTAGGAGCGAGCGTGCTCGCGATGGACATTAACGATAACGCGTGTTTTCTGATTAAACGCGTTGCTCTTGAGTTCATCGCGAGCCCGCTCGCTCCTACACATTCGACCTCATCTTCTTAACTGATCGGCATTAGTCAGGGACTCCCTTTTTTTGCCCGATACAGGCTTCTGGACGGTCGCGCACACCGGGTGTGCTGTTGAGGCGGTGCGCTGTTCAGGGCGGCAGAAAAGCGGCAGGTGACGGAAATCGATTGCCGCTTTTCTGGCATTGCCGCGTTGCCGCCGCTGGCAAAGCCCCTATTTACGGGGTTTTACCAGCTGGCACGGGGCTTGCTAAGTACCTGGTACGAAAAATCAGGTCACCCAAAGGTTTCCGACATGAGCATCAGCTTCGATAAAGCGCTCGGTATCCACCAGCAAGCCCTGGGCTTCCGCGCCCAGCGTGCCGAAGTGCTGGCCAACAACATTGCCAACGCCGACACCCCGAACTACAAGGCTCGGGACCTGGACTTCTCGGCCGTCCTGGCCGCCGAGAACGACAAGCACAAGAACGGCACCTTTGCCTTGAACATGACCAACAGCCGTCATATCGAAGCGCAAGGCCTGAGCAGTGGTGACGAGACGTTGCTCTATCGCACACCGATGCAACCGTCGATTGACCAGAACACCGTGGATGCGCAGCTGGAACAATCCAACTACGCCGAAAACTCGGTGAACTTCCAGGCCAGCTTCACGCTGCTCAACAGCAAATTCAAAGGGCTGATCTCGGCCCTGCGCGGAGAGTAATCCATGTCCCTATCCAGTGTTTTCAATATTGCCGGTAGTGGCATGAGTGCCCAGACCACTCGCTTGAACACCGTGGCCAGTAACATCGCCAACGCCGAGACCGTCTCCTCGAGCATCGACCAGACCTACCGTGCCCGGCATCCGGTGTTCGCCACCATGTTCCAGGGCGGCCAGTCGGGCGGCAGCGACTCGTTGTTCCAGAGCCAGGAGGCCGCGGGCCAGGGCGTTCAGGTGCTGGGTGTGGTCGAAGACCAAAGCAACCTGGAAGCCCGCTACGAGCCGAACCATCCGGCGGCTGACGCCAAGGGTTATGTGTTCTACCCCAACGTCAACGTGGTCGAAGAAATGGCCGACATGATTTCCGCCAGCCGTTCGTTCCAGACCAACGCGGAAATGATGAACACCGCCAAAACCATGATGCAGAAGGTCCTGACCCTCGGTCAGTGATAAGGGGCAACTCAGATGAGTGTTACCGATACCACAAGCGGCCTGAGCCTCAAGGACATTCTTGCCAATTCCTCGAAGAAGACGTCCACCACCAACAATGATGGCCTGGCGGCCGCCACCAACAGCAAGACCGGCAAAAACGAACTGGGCAAGGATGCGTTCCTGCAATTGCTGGTGACCCAGCTCAAGAACCAGAATCCGCTGGATCCGCAGGACAACAGCGCATTCGTGGCGCAGTTGGCCCAGTTCAGCAGCCTGGAAGGCATCACCACGTTGAACACCTCGGTGAACAACATTTCCAGTGCGTTCGGTTCCTCGCAAGCCTTGCAGGCCTCATCGCTGGTGGGGCGCTCGGTCATCGTTCAAACCGGCTCGGCCTATGTCGACACCAGCAAGAGCATGACCGGCTCGGTGGTCGTGCCGGCTTCGGTGGCCTCGTCCACGGTGACCATCACCGACAAGGACGGCAAGGCGGTGAAAACCATCGACCTGGGTAGCCAGCCGCAGGGTAATGCCAGCTTCGTCTGGGACGGTACCAATGCGGCGGGCGAAAAAGTCGAGCCGGGTACCTACAGCTTCAAGGCCAGTGCACCGATCGACGACAAGCCTGTCGACCTGATCACTTACCTGCCTGCGACAGTCAACAGCGTGACCGTGAGCCAGACCGGCGGCGAGATGATGTTGAACCTCGCCAACATGGGCACCATCGCACTGTCCAAAGTACAAACTATCGGTCTATAGCGCCGGCTAACGCGGCACAAGGAGTGGAATATGGGTTTTAACGTCGGCCTCAGCGGCCTCTCTGCAGCCAACAAGCAGCTGGACGTTACCGGCAACAACATCGCCAACGTCGGCACCACCGGTTTCAAATCCTCGCGTGCGGAATTCGAAGACGTCTACTCGGCGACCAAGTTGGGTACCGGCAGCAAGAGCATTGGCAATGGCGTGCGCCTGGGCAACGTTTCCCAGCAATTCAGCCAGGGGGACGTGAGCAACACCGGCAACGTGCTGGACATGGCCATCCAGGGTTCGGGGTTCTTCGTGCTCAACGACAGCGGCTCGCTGACCTACACCCGTGCCGGTACCTTCAGGGTCGACAAGGACGGCTTCGTCACCAACAGCGCCGGTACCGCGCGCCTGCAAGGCTATGGCGTCGATGCCAATGGCAAGATCATCAACGGTGTGCTCAGCGACCTGAAAATCGACCAGTCGAACCTGGCGCCGAAAACCACCAGCACCATTTCTTCGAGCATCAACCTGAACTCGAGCAAGCCGAACATCGATCCGGCCGTGACGCCGTTCGACCCGAACAAGCTCGAGACCTACACCGAGATGTTCAGCACGCCGATCTATGACAGCCAGGGCAACCAGCACACCATGGACCAGTATGTGGTCAAGACCGGTGCCAATACCTGGCAGACCTACACCCTGGTGGACGGTCGTAATCCTGACGGCGGCGCCTACGTACCCGCCGGTACTGGTACACCGCCCGTGACGCCGAGTAATCAGGAACCGATGACAATGAACTTCGGTTCGGACGGCAAGCTGCTGAGTATCGTGCCGCCAGCCTCTGGCAGCCCGTACACGGTGAGCGGCACCTCGGTCGTCATGGGTGCGGGTGTCTGGACCCCCGGCACCGTCACCGACGGTGTGTGGGCGGCGAACGGGGCGGTGGGTAACGCCACCGGTATCAGCAACGACCTGACCAAGACCACCCAGTTCAACTCCGAGACGGTACGCAACCTGCCAACCCAGGACGGCTACGCCACGGGCCAGATCACCAACCTGAGCATCGACGGCACCGGCACGCTGTTCGCCAACTTCAGCAACAGCAAGTCCAAGGCCATCGGTCAGATCTCCCTGGCCAGCTTCAACAACGAGCAGGGCCTGCAGCCGGTAGGCGGTTCGGGCTGGAAGGAAACCTACGCGTCTGGTTTCGCCGCCTACGATACCGCTGAAACCGGTACCTTGGGCTCGGTGGTGTCCAACTCGCTGGAAGAGTCCAACGTCAACCTGACCAATGAGCTGGTGGACCTGATCAAGGGCCAGAGCAACTACCAGGCGAACGCCAAGACCATCTCGACCCAGAGCACCATCATGCAGACCATCATTCAGATGGCCTGATGCCGCCGGGCTGACCGCGCAACAGAAAAAGCCCCTCGTCGAGGGGCTTTTTCATTGGGGTCGCGAAGGGTCAGCCCATCATGTCCTTGATCAAGCGCTCTTGCTCCATCAGCTCGCGCTGACGGGCATCGATACGTGACGACAGCGGGAAGTTGTTGCCAGCCTTGCGCTTGGCGAAGTCCAGTTGCTGGATGGCCTGGCGGTAGTCGCCCACCAGTGCGAAGTACTCGGCGCGCGCCTGGTGCAGGCCGATGATGTTGCCGGACTGGCCACGGGTTTCGGCCACCATGTACCAGATGTCCGGATCGTCCGGCCGGGTCTTGAGCAGGGCTTCCAGGGCTTTTTCGGCGTCGGCGGGGCGGTTCTGCTTGAGCAGCAGGTCGACACGTACCTGGTTCAGCGGATAGTTGCCGGGGAATTGCGCCAGCATCCGGTCGACCCGCGCCTGCGCATCTGCCAGGCGATTGTTGGTCATGTCGAGATCGATCTGGGCCAGGTTGTAGATGATTTCGTTGGGGGCCTTGGCCAGCAACGGCTTGAGACTCTCACGTGCGTCGCTCAGCTGTCCTCCCTTGATCTGGGCGATCGCCAGGCCGTAGCGCGCCACGTCGTTTTTAGGGTTGTCATCGAGCTGGGCGCGAAAGCGCTTGGCGCCAAGGCCTGGGGTTTCCTCGTAAATCAGCTGCACGCGTGCGCGAATCAGTTGGTACGTCAGGCTGTTTTCCTTGCCGCCCGGTGGCGCCTGGTCTGCGCGGTTGCGGGTGTCGGCGATCCGCGATTCGGTCACCGGGTGAGTCAGCAGGAATTCCGGCGGCCTGGCATCGAAGCGGTACTGACGCATCAAGCGCTCGAACATGGTGGGCATCGAACGTGGGTCGTAACCGGCTTTTTCCAGGTTGATGATGCCGATGCGGTCGGCCTCCTGCTCATTCTGCCGGGAGAAGCGTCGTTGTTCCTGGATGGCGGCGGCCTGGGTGCCGGCAATCGCGGCGATACCGGCGTCACCGCCACCGGCTGCGGCGACGATGATCCCGGCGAGCAGGGCGGCCATCATCGGCACTTGCATGCGCTGCTGGGCTTCAACGCCGCGGGCAAAGTGGCGTTGCGACAAGTGAGCCAATTCGTGGGCCATGACCGAGGCGTATTCGCCTTCGGTCTGGGCGTTGAGAAACAGACCGCCATTGACCCCGACAATCCCGCCGGGAGCGGCGAAGGCGTTGAGCTGCGGGCTGTTGATCAGAATGAATTCCAGCCTCCGGTCGTTGAGCTGGCTGGTTTCCACCAGGCGGTAGACACTGGTTTCAACGTAGTTTTTCAGCTGTGGATCGTTGAGTTGCGAAACCTGGCTGCGCAACATGGCCAGCCAGGCACGACCCAGATCGTGCTCTTGCTGTGGCGATACGATGGCAGAACTGGCGTCGCCAAGTGACGGCAAGTCGTCGGCGAAGCCTGGCGAGGCGAGCAGGCAAGCGAGCGTCAGCAGCGTGGGGCGCAGAAAAGTCATGCACAAAGCCTTAGTCGACAAAGACCTTACTGTAGCCGGACACTTGCGCTGCGACCAGATATTCTAGGTAACTCAATCACCTATCCGGAGTGAAGCAATGACCGACGCTGTAGAGCATGATGCCGAGCTGGACGCCAGCGGACTCAATTGCCCGTTGCCGTTGCTCAAGGCCAAGATGGCGCTCAACGGGCTGGCCAGCGGTGCGGTGCTCAAGGTGATTGCCACCGACGCCGGCTCGCAGCGGGACTTTCGCACCTTTGCCCGTTTGGCCGGTCATACGCTGCTGCATGAAGAAGACGAGGCCGGGGTTTATCGCTACTGGCTGAAAAAAGCCTGATGATTCAGGGCGCTGACTGATAGGGATCATTAATGTTCAAAGTGCTTCGCGACTGGGTCCAGCGCTACTTCTCCGATGAAGAAGCGGTGGTGCTCGCCGTTCTGCTGGTCCTGGCCTTCACCGCCGTCCTGACCCTGGGCGGCATGCTGGCCCCGGTACTGGCGGGGATGGTGCTGGCCTACCTGATGCAGGGGCTGGTGAGCACCCTTGAGCGTCTGCGCCTGCCGGGTGGCGTGGCGGTGGGGCTGGTGTTCGCGTTGTTCATGGGGCTGTTGCTGGTGTTCATGGTTGTGGCGGTGCCGCTGCTCTGGCATCAACTCATTACCTTGTTCAACGAACTGCCCGGCATGCTCGTCAAATGGCAGTCGCTGCTGCTGTTGCTGCCCGAGCGCTATCCACACCTGGTGTCGGATGAGCAGGTGTTGCGCGCTATCGAGGTGGCCCGCAGCGAGATCGGCAAGTTCGGTCAGTGGGCATTGACGTTCTCGCTGTCCAGCCTGCCACTGCTGGTCAACATCATGATCTACCTGGTGCTGGTGCCGATCCTGGTGTTCTTCTTCCTCAAGGACCGGGTGATGATCGGGCAGTGGGTGCGCGGTTATCTGCCGCGAGAGCGTGCGCTGATTACCCGGGTCGGCCAGGAAATGAACCGGCAGATCGCCAACTACATTCGCGGCAAGGTCATGGAAATGGCCATCTGCGGCGGGGTGACCTACATCGGTTTCATCGCGCTGGGCCTCAACTATTCCGCCTTGTTGGCGTTGCTGGTCGGCGTTTCGGTGGTGGTGCCCTATGTCGGCGCGGTGGTGGTGACGGTGCCGGTCATGCTGATTGCCTTGTTCCAGTGGGGCTGGAGCGATCAGTTCATCTACCTGATGGCGGTCTACGGGATCATCCAGACCCTGGATGGCAACGTGCTGGTGCCGTTGCTGTTCTCGGAGGCGGTGAACCTGCACCCGGTGGCGATCATTTGCGCGGTGCTGCTGTTTGGCGGGCTGTGGGGATTCTGGGGGGTGTTCTTCGCGATCCCGCTGGCGACCCTGTTCAAGGCCGTGCTGGATGCGTGGCCCCGCAAGGAACCGGTGGTGTCGCCGCTGTTGTAACGCGAGAACGCTGTCCCCGTGGCGAGCAAGCTCGCTCGCCACGGTGTGGGAGGGGCTGAACAGGCGTTAACGCATCAGGCCTTGTTCAGCGCCTGGGCTGCGGCCAATACCGCATCCACATGCCCCGGTACCTTCACGCCGCGCCATTCCTGGTGCAGCACCCCGTTCTTGTCGATCAGGAAGGTGCTGCGGTCTACGCCCATGTATTCCTTGCCATACAGCTTCTTGAGCTTGATCACGTCGAACAGCTGGCAGAGGGCTTCGTCCTTGTCGCTGATCAGCTCGAAGGGGAACGCCTGCTTGCACTTGAAGTTCTCGTGAGACTTCAGGCTGTCGCGGGAGACGCCGAACACTTCGGTATTGGCGGCCTGGAACTGCGCGTACTGATCGCGAAAGCCCTGGCCCTCGGTGGTGCAGCCCGGGGTGCTGTCCTTGGGGTAGAAGTAGATCACCGCCTGCTTGCCCTTGAGGGCGGCCAGGCTAATGGTCTGCCCGCTGGTGGCGGGCACTTCGAAGTCGGTGACCGGTTGGTCGAGTGTGACGGCCATGAGCTAGGTCCTTACATCGGGTTCTGTGGGCGCCAAGGTTCGATCAGCGCGTCGAGGTTCAGCGCGTCGGCGAAATCCAGGAACTGATCGCGCAGCCAGCTGATTTGCACGCCGGCCGGCAAGGTCACGGTGAACGTGGCGTTGAGCATGGTGCCGCCGGTTTGCGGGGCCTGGTAGGTGTCACAGGTCAGGTTTTCCAGCTCGACGTTATGGTCGATGAAGAACTGGCACAGCTCATTGACGATGTCCGAGCGGTAGGCGGAGCTGACATAGGCCACATACGGCAGGGCTTGCGGGCGGTTTTCCAGCGCGGCGCTGCGCACCACGTTGACGGTGAAGGCGTGTTTCTTGGCCAGGCTCGGCAAGCCGGCTTCAAGGCGCGCCAGGGCGTCCCAGGAACCGGAAATCTCCAGGATGAGCGCGCTGCACTCGCCATGGCGAGTCAGGCGGGAGGTGACCACGGCACAGCGATTTTCATGGCTGGCGCGGCACAGGACGTTAGTCAGCTCCATGGGGTTGGCGCCGAGGGCACTGATGACAAGGAATTGTTCGCGAACTGTGGGGGTGGACATGCAGCCTTCCTAAAGCGATGAGCGGTCGGTACGTCCATGGACTGATGTGTCGGGCGTGCGTCCATATGCGAAATCAACAAAGCCCGTTCCAGACGGTTGCTTCGAGCTCAAACAGGGCGAGTTCGGGGAGTTGGCAACGCAGGAACGGGGCTTGTGAGGCCGAAAATGGAGGCTTGCACCCGGCGCTCGAGCCTGTCGGTACGGATCAAAGTCTGAAGGGTAGCGAAAACCGGCGCCAAGGGGAATGGCACGAGCGCAGTACTTCGCTTGTGCAAGCATCTTGGCGCCAGTACCATTACGGCTCTCTTTTTCCGGCAGGAGCGGTTGCATGATTGCGGGCAGTATGGTGGCACTGGTCAC
This sequence comes from Pseudomonas sp. Irchel s3b6, assembly GCF_900187415.1. Taxonomy (NCBI): domain Bacteria; kingdom Pseudomonadati; phylum Pseudomonadota; class Gammaproteobacteria; order Pseudomonadales; family Pseudomonadaceae; genus Pseudomonas; species Pseudomonas sp. Irchel s3b6. Next base: position 21,654 of record NZ_FYDM01000008.1, read on the forward strand.
ACCCATGGATGCACAGGGTCGTCTGGACTGGGACAGCCTGAGCAAACTGGTGGACTTTCACCTGCAAAACGGCACCCACGCCATCGTGGCGGTCGGTACTACAGGCGAGTCGGCAACCCTGGACGTCAACGAACACATCGAAGTGATTCGTCGCGTGGTCAAGCAGGTCAACGGTCGCATTCCGGTGATCGCCGGCACGGGCGCCAACTCGACGCGCGAGGCGATCGAGTTGACCACCAATGCGAAGACTGCCGGCGCCGATGCGTGCCTGCTGGTAACGCCGTACTACAACAAGCCGACGCAAGAAGGCCTGTACCTGCACTTCAAGACCATCGCCGAAGCCGTCGACATCCCGCAGATCCTCTACAACGTGCCGGGTCGTACCGCGTGCGACATGCTGCCGGAGACGGTCATCCGCCTGTCGACCGTGAAGAACATCATCGGCATCAAGGAAGCCACCGGCGACCTGTCCCGCGCCAAGGCCATCATCGATGGCGTGAGCGAGGACTTCCTGGTGATTTCCGGTGACGACGCCACGGCGGTCGAACTGATCCTGATGGGCGGCAAAGGCAATATCTCGGTCACCGCCAACGTTGCCCCTCGCGAGATGGCCGATCTGTGCGACGCTGCCCTCAAGGGCGACGCCGAGACCGCGCGCGCTATCCACGAAAAACTGATGCCACTCAATAAAACCCTGTTTATCGAGTCCAACCCTATTCCCGTGAAATGGGCGCTGCATGAGATGGGCTTGATGCCGGACGGTATCCGTCTGCCGCTCACCTGGCTCAGCGAAGCCTGTCACGAACCGCTGCGACAGGCCATGCGCCAGTCCGGCGTACTGGTTTAATTGAGGAAGTACTACGCATGAAGCGAATGGCCGGACTTTCCGCACTTGCCTTGATCATCTCCAGCACCAGTGGCTGCGGATGGCTGTGGGGCCCGGAAGGTTATTTCCGTGACCGTGGTAGCGATTACCTGAACGCGCAACAGACTGCGCCGATGCAACTGCCGCCGGACGTCCAGACCGCCAAGCGCCTGGACCCTTTGCTGCCGATTCCGCGCAACGTAGCCGACGACAGCGTCAAGGGTGAGTACATCGTTCCTCGTCCGCAGCCCTTGTCGGGCATTGCCGAGGCCAGCGATTACAGCCTGCAGAAAAGCGGCGACTCGCGTTGGGTAATGGCCCAGCGTCCACCGGCTGAAGTCTGGCCAGTGGCGGTGCAGTTCTTCCAGGACAACGGTTTCCGCCTGGATGAACAGCGCCCGCAAACCGGCGAGTTCACCACGACCTGGCAGCGTTCCGACGACCTGTCGGCGACGATGGCCAAGCGCATGGCCAGTGCCGGTATCGCGTCCGACAGCGAAAGCCGTGTTCGGGTGCGTATCGAACCAGGCGTGCAGCGCAACACCAGTGAAGTCTACGTGGTCAGCGCCGAGCGTCCTGCCGGCAGCACCGAGGACGTCGCGTTCACCAATCGTTCGGTCAACACCAGCCTGGACGCCGCGCTGGTCGACGACATGCTGGTCAGCATGAGCCGCATCTCCGAGAAAGGCGGTTCGGTGTCGATGCTCGCTTCCCGTGACTTCGATACACCAAGCCGGATCAGCCTGACCGAAGACGGCAGCGGCAACCCGGTACTCAACCTGGGCAACGACCTCGATCGTGCCTGGTCGAGCGTGGGGCGTGCGCTGGAGCAGGGCGAATGGCGGGTTGAAGACATCAACCGCAGCCTGGGCCTGTACTACATCAACCTTGCCGAAAAAGCCGAGAGCAACGAGAAGCCTGGCTTCTTCGCCAGCCTGTTCGGCAGTTCGCCGGCCAAGGAAGAAGTCGAGGCACGTGCCGAGCGTTATCAGGTTCGCCTGAGCAAGGTGGGTGAGAACGTCCAGGTGACCGTCGAGAAAGACATCAACACCGTGGCGCCGGCTGATGTGGCGCGCAAAGTGTTGGGCATGATTCAGGACAACTTGGGCTGATCAGATGCGTTTCGCCGTTCTCGGCAGCGGTAGCCAAGGGAACGGCACGCTGATAGCCAGTGATGACACCTACATCCTGGTCGATTGTGGTTTCTCCCTGCGGGAAACCGAAAAACGCCTGCTGCGCCTGGGTGTAAGCCCGACGCAGCTGAGCGCGATACTGGTGACCCACGAACATGCCGACCACGTGCATGGCGTGGGTTTGTTGTCTCGGCGCTACACTATTCCTGTTTACCTCAGCCGTGGCACCTTGCGCGGGATGCGCAAGCCGGTTGAACCGGCAGGGTTCGTGGCCGGTGGTGAACAGCTGCAGATCGGCGGGTTGAGCATTGGCGTCATTGCCGTGGCCCACGATGCGCAGGAGCCGACGCAGTACGTCTTCAGTGACGGCACGCGGCGTTTCGGTCTGCTGACCGACCTGGGTTCGTATGGCTCCACCGTGCTGGACGGCTATCAGGACCTCGATGCATTGATGATCGAGTCCAACCACTGTCGCGACCGGTTGGCCCGTGGTCACTACCCGGTCTTTCTCAAGCAGCGGGTCGGTGGCGAACTGGGACATTTGAACAACCATCAGGCCGCAAGCCTGGTGGCGGAGTTGGGCTGGCAAAACCTGCAACATCTGGTACTGGCCCACTTGAGCAGCAAGAACAACCTGCCGCAGCTGGCCCGGCAATGTTTTGTCGACACCCTCGGGTGCGACCCGGACTGGCTGCAACTGGCCGATCAAGATTCAGGGCTCGACTGGCGACATATCGCCTAGCCCATCTACTTAGCAAGCGGAGCCCATCATGGAAAAACGTGAAGAACTCTACCGCGGCAAAGCCAAGTCGGTTTACAAGACCGACGACGCTAACCGTCTGATCCTGCTGTTTCGCAACGACACCTCGGCGTTCGACGGCAAGCGCATCGAGCAGCTCGACCGCAAAGGCATGGTGAACAACAAGTTCAACGCGTTCATCATGCAGAAACTCGAAGCCGCCGGCGTGCCGACCCAGTTCGACAAACTGCTGGGCGACAACGAGTGCCTGGTGAAGAAGCTGGACATGATCCCGGTCGAGTGCGTCGTGCGTAACTACGCCGCCGGCAGCCTGGTCAAGCGCCTGGGTGTTGAAGAGGGCATGAAGCTCAACCCTTACACCTTCGAGCTGTTCCTGAAAGACGACGCCAAGGGCGACCCGTTCATCAACGAATCCCACGTCGTGGCATTCGGTTGGGGCACCGCTGAGCAACTGGTTCGCATGAAAGAACTGTCGCTCAAGGTCAACGAAGTGCTGAGCAAGCTGTTCGACGACGCCGGCCTGCTGCTGGTCGACTTCAAGCTGGAATTCGGCGTGTTCCACGACGGCACCATCGTCCTGGGCGACGAATTCAGCCCGGACGGCTGCCGCCTGTGGGACAAGGCTACCGGCAAGAAGATGGACAAGGACCGCTTCCGCCAGGGCCTCGGTGACGTTATCGAAGCCTACGAAGAAGTTGCCAACCGCCTCGGCGTACCGCTGTAATCGACGCAAGCATCTGATAGCACGGAAAAAATTTCACTTGAGGGTTTGCTTTCGGTGACCGTGCTGTTATGATGCGCGCCGTTGGAGAGATGCCAGAGTGGCCGAATGGGACGGATTCGAAATCCGTTGTACCTTCACCGGTACCTAGGGTTCGAATCCCTATCTCTCCGCCATTACATAGAAAAAGCCCCCGTCGCTGAAAAGTGACGGGGGCTTTTTCGTTTCTGGCGTTTTTATTGGGCGTGATGGCGGATGTCGCGGGGGGAGATTGCCCCGGGAAGGTTCGGCGCGTCGCCGAACGACGTCCAGCTAAGGGGTAGCATCAGGGGAGAAGGCCGTTACCTGTGCTGCGCCGTTCAACCCGCCAACGCATTCAAGACATGCACAGGATCATTATGAATGGCCTTGAGCAATGCTTTAGCCGGCCCTGTCGGCTCGCGGCGACCTTGTTCCCAGTTGCGTAGCGTGCTGAGTTGTACGCCAATCAGCGCCGCGAACCTGGCCTGGGTCAGACCGGTTGCCTTGCGAATTGCTTTGACTTGCAGTGCGTCAACATGGAAATCACGCGAAGGCTGACGCTCCCCTCGTACGATTTCATCCATCTGTTGCACGCTTTCCATCAGCTCATCAAAAAATGTGCTCATGGTTATCTCCAGTATTCGATGACGGCCTTCAACGCTTTTCGCTCGTCGGCGGTCAGTACATGTACGCCATTGGCTTACTTTTTTGCCATGCTAATCCGGCCTGAATGGACTTTCATCTGCTCGGTTGTAACAGCGTTTTGAGTAGCGTTCGATCAACAGGCGAGCGGTAAACATGCGATCACGCCGTACCCACCACCCCACCCTTTAACACCGCCGCAACCCGGATCGCACTGCGCATAGTCATCACCTCCACCCACTGAACTACACACCACCTGCGTGGCACGCCCTTGCTGGTGCGGATCTACGTGCTTTACTTCGGCGTGGGCAGTCTGTTCGCGATACTCCCGCTGATTCGCGGCAGCCTGTCCTGGCCATACTTGCGTGGAGGTTTCTGGTACGTTGCGTTCGCCCTGACCCTGAGCGTTTCGGCTTAGGTGGGTGAAGTCTTGCGCGGTAGCCTGCGTGCGGTTCCGCGCGGCGAACTGGAAGCGGCGCGAGCCTATGGCATGCGGCCCTGGCCGTCACCGTCCCGCCGGGCGCAGCGAACCAGGCGTGAACCCACACAGTGCGGGTCCATGAGCCACTGCGGGTGGTGGCCGTCATCTACATCATTCTGGTGATCGTGATTGAACAGGGGTTTGCCTGCATCGGCAAAATGCCCCAACGACAGGCCTGATTTCAAGGTGTATGGAAACGTTGGCCTGCGGGCTGATAAGGAGTTTCAGATGAAATACTCATCGATGGTCAAGCGCATCAGCGGTGAAACCGTCACGGCCTGGGATATTCATTACGCGGCGTGTGAGGCACAGGAGCGGGGTGAAGATGCGATCGTGCTGAGCATCGGCGACCCGGACTTCGCCACCGCCGATGACATTTGCGCAGCGGCGGTCGAGGCTCTGACGCAAGGGGACACCCATTACACCCACGTGATCGGTCGCCCGGTATTGCGTGAAGCGATTGCCGCCAAGCAATCGGCCCTGCTGGGACAGCCGGTGTCGGCTGACAACGTCGCCCTGGTGGCCGGGGCGCAGAACGGTTTGTATGCCACCGCGATGTGCCTGTTCGAGCACGGTGATGAGGTGCTGGTGCCGGCGCCGATGTACCTGACCTACGCCGCGAGCATTCAGGCCTCGGGTGCGCGGTTGGTGCCGATTGCCCAGCCTGCGGAAAAAGATTTTCGCCTGACCCTGGCCGCGCTCGAAGTGCTGGTGACCGACAAGACGCGCGGCATTGCCCTGGCCACGCCGAACAACCCGACCGGCAACGTCTATACCCGTGAAGAGCTGGAGGCCGTGGCGCTGGTCGCCCAGCGCCACAACCTGTGGGTCATCAGTGACGAGGTCTATGGGCAATTGACCTATGATCGTCCGCACCTGAGCGTGGCGTCGTTCGAAGGCATGGCCGAGCGCACCATCGTGCTCAACAGCCTGTCCAAGTCCCACGCCATGACCGGTTGGCGGGTGGGCTGGGTGGTCGCACCGCTCGAGCTGATCGGCCATCTGGATAACCTGATGCTGTGCATGCTCTATGGCTTGCCGGGCTTTATCCAGGCGGCCGCGCTCAAGGCGCTGGAGCTGGATGAGCAGGTGGTCGGCGAGGGGCGGGCACTGTATCGCCGTCGCCGCGACCTGGTGGTCGAAGGGCTGCGCGATGTGCCGCTGCTCAAGTGCAAGGTGCCCGAGGCCGGCATGTTCATGTTGGTCGATGTGCGCGACAGTGGCCTGTCGAGTACTGATTTCGCCTGGCAACTGTTCCGTGAAACTGGGGTGGCGGTACTCGATGCCAGTGCGTTCGGTGCCAGCACCGCAGGTTTTGTGCGCATCTCCTTCACCGTGTCCGATGCCGCGCTGAGCGATGCCTGTGGTCGCATCGCCGGGTTCATCAAGCGGCTTCAGGCGCGCCACTGAGGACGGTGGCCACGCCGGCTCAATCAATCCGCGATGTGGATAGACGGCGCTCCCTGGCGCTTCATAAACTGTCGCCAGTCTTGAAGACCGGGGGCGGTAGATGAATCGCAATGAACTGCGCAAGGCCGACATCAACCTGATGGTGGTGTTTGAAACGCTGATGCTTGAACGCAACGTGACGCGGGCCGCTGAAAAACTGTTTCTCGGCCAGCCGACTATCAGTTCGGCGCTCAACCGTTTACGCGTGATGCTCAATGACCCGCTGTTCATCCGGGTCGGCCACCGCATGGAACCCACCGCACGGGCCGAAGAGCTGATCCAGCACCTCTCGCCGGCGCTGGACGCCTTGTCTTCGGCGCTGAGCCTGACCCGCGAGTTTGATCCTGCCACCAGCACCATGACCTTTCGCATCGGTCTGTCTGATGACGTTGAATTCGGCTTGCTGCCACCGCTGTTGCGCGCCTTGCGGCAGGAGGCGCCGCAGGTGGTGTTTGTGGTTCAGCATGTCGACTATTGGCGCATCCCCGATTTGCTGGCGTGCGGCGACATCACCGTCGGCATCAGCCAGACGCGTGGTTTGCCGGCCAACGCCAAGCGCAAATTGCTGCGGCACATCCAGCCCAGTGTGTTGCGCGCCGATGCCTGCGATACGCCACTGACCCTCGATGAATATTGCGCGCGCCCCCACGTGCTGGTTTCGCACACGGCCAATGTCAGTGGCTTTGCCGATGAGTGGCTGGCCGAGATCGGCCGTACGCGCCAGGTGGTGTTGTCGGTGCCGCAATACAGTTCGTTGCCGGCCTTGCTCGCCGGCACCGACATGATCGCCAGCCTGCCGGACTACGCGGCGACCGCGATGGCCGCGTCGGGCCAGTTGTTCAAGGAGCCGTTCCCGTTCAAGACGCCGACCCTGGACCTGTCCATGGTCTGGCTCAGTCACGTCGACACCGACCCTGCTGAACGCTGGCTGCGTTCGCGACTCGAAACCTTCATGAGTGAACATGGCGTACCAGAGCCATAGGACCTGTGTCGTATGCAGAGGCAGGACCGCGCTGTGATATAGGTAGGACCTTTCACCAAAACCCCAAGGAGCTTCACAATGCCTCACCTGCACATGGAATACACCGCCAACCTGCCTGAGCTCAATGCCGATGTGGCGTTGCTGCGCTTGAACCATGCGTTGGTCGCCTCCGGCCAGTTTTCCGCGGAGTTCGACATCAAGAGCCGTGCGGTGCAGGTGAGCCGGTTCCGGGTCGGCACCGGGCTGGGCGAGCGCGGCTTTGTCCATGTGCAACTGGCGATGTTGAGTGGCCGCTCGCCGGCGATCAAGAAGCAATTGTCCGAGAGCCTGTTGGCCGTGTTGCAGGAACTGTGCGCATGGCCGGCCGAAGTCGATGTGCAACTGTGCGTCGAGATTCTGGACATCGACCGCGAGTCCTACACCAAGACCGCCATCGGTCATTGATACCCGGTACGCGGTATCAGGACAGGTCTTGCCCGGTACAGGCCTGGATGACTTGCTCGCGTAGCCAGGTGTTGGCACTGTCCCGCTCGCTGGCCTGGCTCCACTGCATGTCGAGGGTGAAACCAGGCAGGCCGTTGGGGGCCTCGCGGGGGCTGAACAACGACCGGTCTGCCAGCGCTTGCTGGATGCGTCGGGGCAGGGTCAGCACGAAGTCGGTGCCGCGGATCAACTGGAGTGCCGCGCTGTAGCTGTTGGCGCGGGCCACGATCTGGCGCTTGTGCGCCTGTTGCGCGAGCCAGCCGTCGACCATGTTGGTGGTGGACGTCCAGGGGGTGGGGAACACGTGGCGGCGTTCGACGAAGGCTTTCAGGCTCAAGCGCGGTTCCAGTGGGGCGGCCGATTTGTCGACCACGCATACCAGATCGTCCTCGAGCAGCACCTGTGACCTGAAGTCGCCGTGGGCGCGATGGAAGTGGGGGCCGAAGCACACCACCAGGTCGATGGAACCCTCGCGCAGGTCCTCGGCCGGGATGTCGGTCTCCAGTTTCTGCACGTTGATGGTGACCGGCAGGTCGGCGTCATCGAACGCCTTCAACAGGCGCGGCAGGATCAGCTGTTCAAAATACTCCGGCGCACAGATGTTGAAGGTCACGGCCTGTCGGGTCGGGTCGAAGGCCTGGACCCCGGCATGGCACAGGTTGATGCTTTCGAGGATCTTCAGCACATGGGGGTACATGCTGCTGGCCTTGTAGGTCGCCCGCATGCCGGTGCGGGTACTGATGAACAATTCATCCTCGAAACTGGTGCGCAGTTTCTTCAGGCAATAACTCACCGTGGACTGGCTGACACAGAGTGAGTCGGACGCCCCGGTGACGTTGCGCTGTTCATACACGGCGATGAACACCATCAGGTCCTGCATGTCGAGCTTTCTAAGCGAGTTACTGTTGAGCATCCGTACCGTCTCGTTCTGCTCGTTGCGCAGGACCTGCGCAAACGTGTGCGAGCGATGCTAACGGAACGATGGTCCCAGGAGAATGGTCGGTAGGACGATTCACTGACAGGTGTGGGACAGAAACTGTAAACAACACGACGTCCGTCACAGTCCTACGGCAGCCGGGACTGCACGGCGACTGGACAGCACCAGCGCCAACATGCCGATGGCCACCAGCAGGGCCCCGAGGATTTCCGGCAGCAGGGGTGGTTGCCCGAGCCAGAACCAGTGGAACGCGGTCAGCAATAGCGTGCTGAGGTAGATGTAGGAAATCACTGTGGATGCTGCGATCACCCCGATTGCCCGGTGCAGCAACCAGAAGGTAGCCAGCGTGGCGAACAAGGCCAGATAGACCAGCCACAGCAGATCGCCGGCCGACAACAACGCCCCGGTTCGCCAGCCGCCACTGAGCAGGCAAAGCGCGAACAGAAACAGCGAACCAAAGAGCATGTTCCAGAATGTCATGGCCACCGGGCCGCAGTCTTTCAGGCTGTTGGCTTTCAAGCGCTGACTGAGGGGCGAGTACAGCGCCATCGCCAGGCAGCCGACGGCATAGACCGATACTGCGTACTGCGAGGGCCACTCGCCGGGGCCGGCGCCCCTGAGGATCAGCAACAAGGCACCGGCCGCTGCAATCAGCATCGGCAGCAAGCGGCGTCCGGTGCTATTGCCCGGGCTCAGGAAGGCTTCGAAAAACAGGGTCATCAGTGGCACCAGGGTGAACAGGGTGCCGGTGTTGACGGCCGAGGTGTGGCGCAAGGCTTCAAACAACGAGCCGAAGTACACCGCCAGCAACAAGCCGAGCCAGGCATGGCTGAGCAGTCCCTTGGCAGTGACAGTGGTGCGGCGGCCGAGCAGCAGCATCGGTAAAAACGCCAGTGCCGAAAACAGCAGGCGTAATGCGGTCAGCAGGATCGGGTCGATGGCGTGGCTGACTTGCGCCGCGGCGAAAAACGACGCGGCAATCAACACGGCCCACAGCAACATGCCAACGTTGGCGGAGGTAAAGCTGGTGGGTTTCATTGACAGGCTCCCGATCCATCCATGTGGTTGGCGTAGTGCCGTGGATCGAAGCGCAACACCATCAGCATCATCAGCACCATCACGGCGGCCAGGGACCACCAGGCCCATTCGAAACTGCCCAGTTGGTCGCGGATCAACCCGGCAAGCAGGGGCGAGACCCCGGCGATCAGGTAGCCGATGCCTTGCACGAAGGCGGTCAGACCACCGGCGCGCTGCGGGTTGTCCAGGTGATCGAGGGAAACGATCAGGCTCATGGGAAACAGGCCGCCGATGCCCAGCCCCAACAGGCACGGCCACAGCAGACTCAGGTGCTGCGGGCTGAGGACCAGGCCGCAGAAGCCGGCCGTGATCAACCCCAGCAACACCACCAGCACCAGGCGTTTATCGCGGCGGCGGTTGGCCAGGGCAGGGGCCAGCAAGCCAGACAGGACTTCCATCGCTGTCAAGAAGCCCAGCAACAGGCCGGCACTGTGTTCGCTCCAGCCTTTCTCGACGTAGTACGGCGCCAGCCAAGCCAGTACGCAGGTGTAGGACGCCGTACCCAGACCAAAGAAGATCGCCAGCAGCCAGGCGCGGGAATTGCCGGCGAACGATGCCTGGCGCGGGACGCTGATGGTCCGGGTGCTGATTACCGAGCGCTGCGCGCACCAGAACAGCAAAGCCAGCAGCGACAACACCGCCCAGATTGCCAGGCCCATGCGCCAGCTGCCGGTACGGGTCATCACCAAGGGGGCAAACGACGCAGCGATCGCCGCACCGCCCATGATCGAGGTGACGTAAAGCCCCATGAACAGTGAGACGTTATTGCTGAAGCGGGATTTGATCAGGGCCGGCATCAATGCCTGGATCAGCGCAATGCCGACACCGGCGAGCACCGCGCTGAGGATCAGTTCGGCTGCCGAGTCGAGGAACAGGCGTGAGGCGGTGGCCAGGCCGATGATCAGCAGTGACAGCACCACGGTGCGATGCTCGCCGAAGCGTTGGCTGATGTTCGTGCCCAAGAGCATCGCCAGTCCCATGGCCATCACTGGCAGCATGGTCAGGAGCGAGGCGAGGCTGAAGCTCAGCGGGATATCACTGCGAATGCCTGACAGTAGTGGGCCGACGGCGGCCATTGACGGGCGCAGGTTCAGTGCGACGAGGATCACGGCGATCATTAGCCAGAGGGCGGTGCGAGGGGTTGTGCGAGGGGTAGTGCGGACGTTTTCCATGACCAGACCTTGAAGAGCAAGGCAGGTATTAGGCGGCGGGGTGTCGGTGTGGGCAAATCAGAAAGTACTGGGTCGGATTTAGAAATTAAATAACTGTCGACCGTATTCATGGCCGGTGTATGCGGGTTTGCTTTTTTGTGGGAACGGGTTGGGCGGTGCTCCGCTTGCCTGCGAAGGCGGCCTGATAGCCGGCCTGTGTTTTGTGGGTGTACATATCCGTTGTTGTGGTCACGGCTGCTGGCGGTTTCGCCTGACGGCGACTCACTTTTTTTACAAGCGCCTAAAAAAAGTAAGCAAAAAAACGCTTCGCCCCGAGCGTCCGGCCCCTCGCCAAGGCTCGGGGTTCCCTCGACTCCGGCATTCCTCAGGGGGCATCGCTCTCCGGTCGGCTTCGCTCGACCTCCATGCGATGTCCTCGACGGCGTCGAGGGGCTCAGGGCGTGAAGGGGCGGGTGGATCAAGATCAAAAGCCGAATCAAAAGCAGAGCAAAGCAAAGCACAACACAGCAGCCCCGCCTTCGAGAGAAATGCGGGGGCTGTTCAGTGGGGGGGAGTTGACTCAGTGGTTGATTACGCTGGGGTAAACCCTGTGATCAGAACGGTTTGGTCGGCAGGTATTTGCCGTCCAGGGTGATCACGGCGCGGGATCCGCCATCCGGGTCTTCGACTTTCTTGATGTCGAGCTTGAAGTTGATGGCGCTGATGATGCCGTCGCCGAATTGTTCGTGAACCAGGGCTTTGAGGGTCGAGCCGTAGACCTGCAGCATTTCGTAGAAACGGTACATGGTCGGGTCGGTCGGGATGCCACCCTGGAAGCTGCCGCGCAGGGGCACGCTTTGCAGCAGGCGGCAGGCGTCCTGATCCAGTTCCAGCTTGGCGCAGACCACTTCGGCGGCGTCGGCGGGGAGCGGGTGCTGGCCGAGGAGGGCGGCGGTGACGAAGGCCAGGCTCAGGCCGGTGCCATCGGTGAGGTCCTGCCAGGACAGGTTTTTGCGGGCCTTGGTGTCGATGATGGTGTCGGCCAGGGCCAGACGAGGTGCTTGAGCGAATTGAGAGTGCAGCATGGTGATTTCCTATTTCGTTGCGTAAGAAAAACTCTGATCAGGCGGTGAGGACCTGTTTGCGCGTCAGGGCGCAGGTGGTTGGGTGTTCGGCCAGAGGGACAAAGCGTTGGGTGGTGCCATCCAGGGCGGCGATGCACCCGCTTTCGATGTCGTAGACCCAGCCGTGCAGGTTCAGGCGACCCTGTTCCAGGGCCAGTGCGACGCAGGGGTGGGTCTTCAGGTTGGCCAGTTGGGCCACCACGTTTTCCCGGACCAATGAATCCAGGCGGTCTTCGGCCGAAGCGTGAGTACGCGCCGCGTTGACCACCTTGGCCGACTCGGCATGGCGCAACCAGTTGGCGACGGCAGGTAGGTGATCCAGGCATTTGCAGGTGGAGATGGCGGTCATGGCGCCGCAGTCGGAGTGGCCGCAGATCACGATGTCGCTCACGCCCAATACGGCTACGGCGTATTCGACAGTGGCGGACACGCCTCCCGGCTCTGGTCCGTAGGACGGCACGATGTTGCCGGCGTTACGGATGACGAACAGGTCGCCGGGTTCTTGCTGGGTCAGCAGTTCCGGGACGACACGGCTGTCGGAGCAGGTAACAAACAGGGTGCCGGGGCTTTGGGTACTGGCGAGTTGCTTGAACAGTTCGCTGCGCTTGGGGAACGCCTCGCGTTGAAACTTCAGGAAGCCGTCGATGATGTCTTGCATGGCGTGTTTTCCTTGCGTCGTTGATGGGGCAAGGATGAAAGTTTTCGGCTATAGCGTCCAAGATTGGCTTATTATCAAGTCCATAAGTCAGGCCTATAGTTGGAAAGCATGCTGTTACGTCATGTTCGTTACCTGCTCGCCGTTGCCGAGCACTGCAACTTCACCCGGGCCGCCGAGGCGCTGCATGTGTCGCAGCCGACACTGTCCCAGCAGATCAAGCAACTGGAAGACTCCCTGGGGGCGCCTCTGCTCGATCGCTCCGGGCGCACGGTGCGCCTGACCGATGCCGGCGAGGCGTACGTGCGTTATGCACGTCTGGCCCTGCAGGATCTGCAAGCCGCCAAGCGGGCGATGCATGATGTACAGGACCTGACGCGAGGTTCGTTGCGCCTGGCCATGACCCCGACCTTTACCGCCTACCTGATCGGCCCCTTACTGTCGCGCTTCAACAGCCTGTACCCGGGGCTCAACCTGAGTGTCGAGGAAATGACCCAGGACCATATCGAGGCCGCGCTGGCCGAAGACCGGCTGGACATCGGCATCGCCTTCACCGGCCGTCACCTGGCGGACATCGACAGCCAGCCGTTGTTTGCCGAGAGCTTGAGCCTGGTGGTGAGCGAGACGCACCCGAGCCTGACAGGTCAGTTGGTACTGGATGCCCAGGCATTGGCCGAGCAGTCGTTGGTGTTGCTGAGCGGCGACTTTGCCACTCGACAGCACATTGATCTGTATTGCCGCCAGCAAGCCATCGCGCCACGCATTGCCATCGAAGCCAATTCCATCAGCGCGATTGTCGAGATCGTCCGTCGTGGCGCGTTGGCCACCATCCTTCCCCAGGCCATTGCCCATGAGTTGCCTGGCCTGCGACCGTTGGCCTTGCACCCGGCACTGCCCCCGCGCACTGTGGCGCTGCTCAGTCGCAAAGGGGCCTATCGCAGCGCCGCGTGCCGGGCATTTGTCGAGCACGTGGTGAAGGCGGCGAATGTTTAGCCGATCTGCAACCAAGGTTCTTCAAGTCTGGATTTAACGACTTATCGCCCCGTGTGACGCTGCTCAGCCTCTGTGTTCCGCGGTTTACGTTATGCACGGTTGTTCAGTCGACACCCACCCCGAAGCTTCGCCCGGCGCTCCTGCGTCAGGCCGACAGCATCCGTGTCGATTCATGTCCGCCACCGCACTGAACCTGTCTGCACTTCCCTCTGAACTGGCCTTTTGGGCGCTGTGGCACTGTCGCCATGCGCGCCCACCGGATTCGCGCATCCCCTGCTGATTTTTCAGACATATTCACGCCTATGGCGATGGATACACTCGGCAGCGCCTCTGCGCTTGCCTGACGCGGATATACGAGAGCCCTCATGAGTTCAGCCACGACCCCCTTTGCCAACCTGCAAGAAGCCAGGACCTTTCTTGAGCACAACCCGGATATCGAGATGTTCGAGTTGTTCATCCTCGACAACAACGGTGTGCCACGGGGCAAGTTGTTGCACCGCGATGAGTTGTTGGCGGTCTACGAAAGCGGTCGGCCGTTGCCGAGCACTATTCTCGGGCTGACCATCAATGGCGAGGACGTGGAAAACTCCGGGCTGGTCTGGGAAGTCGGCGACATCGACTGCCGTGCCTATCCGCTTAGCGGCAGCCTGCAACGCATGCCGTGGCGACAGATTCCGACCGCGGCGGTGCAGGTCAGCATGCACCCGCAGGAGGGGATGCCGGCCACCGTGGCCGACCCTCGGCATTTGTTGAGCAAGGTGATCGACGGGCTCAAGGCCGACGGCTATTACCCGGTGATGGCGGCGGAGCTGGAGTTCTACCTGCTCGACCAGCAGCGCGACAGTCACGGTCGCCCGCAACCGGCGCGGGACGTCGACGGTGGACGGCCGCGCTCGACCCAGGTCTATGGTTTACGCGAACTGGAACAGATCGAACCCTTCCTCGCCGATCTCTATGCGGCCTGCAAACTCCAGGGCATTCCAGCGCGCACAGCGATTTCCGAGTATGCCCCGGGGCAGGTGGAAATCACCCTTGAGCACCGTGACGACGCCCTGCAAGCCATGGACGAGGCGGTGCGCTACAAGCGCCTGGTCAAAGGCGTGGCGCACAAGCACGGCATGGCCGCGTGCTTCATGGCCAAGCCCTTTGACGACCTGGCCGGTACCGGTATGCACATGCACGTCAGCATTGCCGACAAGGACGGTAACAACCTGTTCGCCAGCGACGCGCCGGACGGCACACCGCTGCTCAGGCAAGCGGTGGGTGGCATGCTCAGCACCTTGCTCGACACCTTGCTGATGTTCTGCCCCAACGCCAACTCCTATCGACGCTTTCAGACCAACAGCTATGCGCCGCTGGCCGCCACCTGGGGGGTGGACAACCGTACCGTGAGCTTGAGAGTACCGGGTGGGCCGGCATTCTCCCGGCATATCGAGCACCGCATCTGTGGCGCGGACGCCAACCCCTATCTGGCCGCGGCAGCCATTCTGGCCGGCATTCATCGCGGCATTCGCGAGCAACGCGACCCTGGCGCACCGGTTGAAGGCAATGGTTATGCCCAGGCCAAGGAGTTGTTGCCCACGGACTGGCTGACCACCCTGCGTACGCTGGAAGGTTCTGCCTGGGCGCGTGACGCGTTTGGCAGTGAGTTCCTTGGGGTATACCTGGCGGTGAAACGCGCAGAGTACCGTCAGTTCATGGGCGAAGTCGGTGAGCAGGACTGGCGCTGGTACTTGCATCAGGCGTGAGAGGGGTTGAATAACTGTCACTGTTTTGAAAAAGCCATGAACCAACTATTTGTTGGCTTCTTTTTCACGAAAAATTGATAGGAGGCTGCTTAAAGTTTGTGCTGTCGTGAGGAACGAATAGTTCGTTCTTTCCTGGCGGCACTTACTTCAGGAATCAGCAGACCTCTCATGTTTAAAGTCAAAGCCGTGCGCCCCGAATGGGTGACGTTGATTGCCAGCGCGTTTTTTTTGGCAGGCTTCAACGCTGTACTCTGGCAACACCTGTTCCAGATTACTGCAAACGATGCCCAGGGCATCGGCATGCGTGTGGCATTTGGCGTGATGATCCTCTGCGGGTTCAACATAGTCCTGACCCTGCTGGCCTTTCGGCCGGTGTTCAAACCCCTGTTGATGCTGATGTTCATGGTCAGTGCCAGTGTGGCGTATTTCATGAGCCAGTACGGTGTGCTAATGGACGCTGGCATGTTGCGCAACTTGGCCGAGACCAATGCCACGGAAGTGCGTGACCTGCTGTCGCTGAAGTGGCTGGGGTATAACCTGCTGTTGGGTGTGTTGCCATCCTGGCTGTTGTGGCAAACCCCGATTAGTTATCGTCGCTGGCACCGTGAGTTATTGGCTAAAGTTTTAGTGGGGGTGGCATCGGCTGCTGTTATTGGCGGTGTAGCACTGGTTAATTATCAGGGCTTGTCTTCGTTGTTTCGTAATCACCACGAATTGCGCTTGATGCTGGTGCCGAGCAATTACATTGGTGCATCCATGGGTTACTTGCGTGAGCAGGTGAAATCCGCCCATCAACCCTTCGCCAAGCTGGGTGAAGACGCGCAGCGTGACCCGGCCTGGCGCGGCCATGCGCGCAAGTCCTTGACGGTGCTGGTGGTGGGGGAGAGTGCGCGCGCGGAGAACTTTGGTGTTCTGGGCTATGAGCGCGATACCACGCCGAAACTGGCTCACGAGGCCGGGTTGATCGCCTTTACCGATGTGCATTCCTGCGGTACGGAGACAGCGGTTTCGGTGCCCTGCATGTTTTCCAACATGGGGCGCAAGGACTACGACGCCAGCAAGGCGAAGAATGAAGAGGGCTTGCTGGACGTGCTCAAGCATGCTGGGTTGGACGTGATCTGGCGTGATAACCAGTCTGGTTGCAAAGGCACTTGCGACCGGGTCACCGTGGACGATGTCAGCCATCTCAAGGACCCGGTGTTGTGCGCCAACAGCGAATGCCGCGATGAAATCCTCCTGCAAGGCTTGCAGCATTTCATCGACACCCTGGACAAGGACACGGTGCTGATACTGCACCAGATGGGCAGCCACGGTCCTGAGTACTTCAAACGCTATCCCAAGGAATACGAGCACTTCACCCCCGTGTGTGAAAGCAATGCCCTGAATAATTGCAGCCGCGAAAGTATCGTCAACGTTTACGACAACACACTGGTCTATACCGACTATGTGCTCTCGACCCTGATTGACCTGTTGCGCGGCAATCAGGACAAGGTCGATACCGCGATGCTCTATCTGTCGGACCATGGTGAATCGCTGGGTGAGTACAACCTGTTCCTGCATGGCACGCCGTACATGCTGGCACCCGAGCAACAGAAGCATGTCGCCATGCTTGCCTGGTTCTCCGACAGCTATCAGAAGTCGTTCTCGATCGACACCCATTGCCTGCAATTGAGCCGGGACAAACCCCTGAGCCAGGACAACCTGTTCCATTCAATGCTGGGTCTGCTGGAAGTCGACACCCGGGTCTACAACGCCGGCCTGGATATGTTCGCCGGTTGCCGGGGCGCGGTGGTCGATGGCGTATTGGCCAGGGATTGAGTGGGGTGCCCCTTATTTCATGCACCCGCCATCCGGCGGGCTTGCACCGTTAGCCAACAAGAGTCGCCCGTCATGGCAGCGCAGCTCCCATCCTCCCTCGAGCGTGAAATCGCCGGGCGTTACCGCCAGGCGCATGCCTGTGCGTGCGTAGCACCGCAACCGCCAAGTACCTGGACCGTGCCGACCACCACATGGCCCTGCTGCAAGAGTGCCAGCGAGTCAGTCGTGACACGGTGATTGTTTCGGTACGCCTCGATGGTGGGTTCATGCCGGGGCGCGATCAGGCTCAGGCGAAGCTGTCGCTGGTGCGGGCGCGTCCCCGGGTCAGGAAAAGCACGGTCGAGGCCGAGTTCAAGGCCGCTGGATTCGAGATCGTCAGGCATCGGGACTGGCTGGCGGGCTTTGCCGCGTCGCGTATTTACATGCTGCGCAAAGCCCCTCAGGACTGATGTGTCGAACGGCGTTTGCGCCACGGTGAGTGATTTCGCTCGTGCTCTTGCATCAGTGGAGGCGCGGAAACTGCCGACGGCGATATATACTGCGCGCCATTCTTCAAGGGAGAGCCGTGTGGCCATCGATATTCACTGGATTCGCGACAACGATAGCCTCGGTCAGTTTTGCGCCCAATGGCAGCAGTTGCCGTTCGTCGCCCTCGACACTGAATTCATGCGGGTCGACACCTTTTATCCGATTGCGGGCCTGCTGCAGATCGGTGATGGCGAGCGCGCTTACCTGATTGACCCTTTGACCATCGACAATTGGCAGCCACTGGCCGCATTGCTGGAAAACCCGGCAGTGGTCAAAGTGGTGCATGCCTGCAGCGAAGACCTCGAAGTCCTGCTGCGCTTGACCGGCAGCCTGCCAGAGCCCCTGTTCGATACCCAGTTGGCCGCCGCCTACCTGAACCTGGGGTTCTCCATGGGCTACTCGCGCCTGGTGTCGGAGGTGCTTGGCATCGACCTGCCCAAGGGCGAAACCCGTTCGGACTGGCTGCAACGCCCGCTCTCGGAGACCCAGATCAGCTACGCCGCCGAAGATGCCGTGCATCTGGCCGAGGTGTTCGTCCGTTTGCGCGCCAAGCTGGCGGACGACAAGTACGCCTGGGTGCTGGAAGATGGCGCGGAGCTGGTGGCCAACCTGCGCCGCGAAGTCGACCCGTATGAGGTGTACCGCGAGGCCAAGCTGGCCTGGAAACTGTCGCGCGCGCAACTCGCGGTCCTGCGCGAACTCTGCGCCTGGCGCGAGCGTGAAGCCCGTGCCCGCGACCTGCCGCGTAACCGTATCGTGCGCGAGCATTCGTTGTGGCCGCTGGCCCGTACCCAGCCGGACAACCTCGCGGCACTGGCTAAAATTGAAGACATGCATCCGCGCACCGTGCGTCAGGACGGTGAGTTTCTGCTGGACCTGATCAAACAGGCGGGCAGCGTCCCGCCTGAGCAATGGCCGCCAGCCGTGCCGGAGCCATTGCCAGTCGAAGCGGCAGCGCTGGTCAAGCGCCTGCGTGCGCTCGGTCAGGCAGAGGCGCAGCGGTTGAACATCGCCCCTGAACTGATGCTACGCAAGAAAACCATGGAAGCGCTGCTCAAGAGCGGCTTCCCGAACGGTCCTTACCAATTGCCTGACTCGCTGCGTGGCTGGCGCCGCGAGTTGATGGGCCAGGCCTTGCTCGACAGCCTGGCCACTGCCGGAGAACAGCCTTGAAACGTATTTGTTCCATCTACCGCAGCTCCAAGAAAAACGAAATGTACCTCTACGTGCTCAAGAGCGATGCACTGGAACGTGTGCCGGACGCGCTGATGGCGGCTTTCGGCAAGGCGATCCACGCCTTTGACCTGGTACTGAGCCCGGAGCGCAAGCTCTCGCGCGAAGACATCTCGCAGGTCCTGGAAAACCTCGAAACGCAGGGCTATCACCTGCAAATGCCGCCGGCCGAAGATGAGTACATCGAGCACTTGCCCGAAGAGTTGCTGCGCCGTAACGATCCGGTGTGATCGGCCGCTGTAGAGGCTCTGTCCAGGGCCTCTGGCAACAAGGGAATTGATTTTTCTGGCAAGGGCCGCCGAGGTGCTATACGCCCTCGGCGGCCCTGTGCACTGTTTTTGAAGGTTTGAACCATGCGCGTTCTGATTGCTGAACACGACCACGCTGTGTATGCCCAACTGCTGCGCGAGGCGGCTCCCGAGCTGCAGGTACTGACCAGCGGCGACTCTGCCGAGCTGGCCAGCCTCGCTGCCGACTGCCCGGTGTGGCTCGGTCAACCGGACCTGCTGGCGACCCTGTTGCGCCAGGGCCACCAGCCACAGTGGCTGCAGTCGACCTGGGCCGGGATCACGCCGCTGCTGGCGGAGGGCTTGCCACGTCACTACCGGCTGACCCGTGCCGTGGGCATTTTTGGCCAGGTCATGGCCGAATACGTACTGACCTACATGCTCGGCCACGAGCGTGAAGTACTGGCGCGGCTGGTCAGCCAGGTCGAGCGCAAGTGGGATAACCGTCTGGGCCAGAGCCTGGCCGGGCGCAAGGTGCTGATTGTCGGGACCGGTGACATCGGCCAGAGCGTGGCGCAGTTCCTGCTGCCGTTTGGCGTCAAGCTGTACGGTATCGCCAGTGCCCCGCGCGAGCAGGCACCGTTCATTGAAGTGGCGGGGCTGGAAGACCTGGGGCGCCTGGTGGGGGAAGTCGACTACGTGGTCAACCTGTTGCCCAACACCCCGAACACCCACGACCTGTATGACGCCGCGCTGTTCAAGCAGTTCAAGTCGACCGGTTTGTTCATCAACGTTGGACGCGGTGTGGCGGTGGTCGATGCGGATCTGGTGGAAGCCTTGAAAGAAGGGCATCTGGCGGGCGCGGTGATTGACGTCTGCCGCCAGGAGCCGCTGCCGCAGCGTCATCCGTTCTGGACCGCCTGGGGTCTTTTGCTGACCGGCCACAGTTCGGCGCCGACGTCACCGTCGATGATGGTGCAACTGTTCGTCGAGAATCTGCGGGCGTATCAGGCCGGTGAAGCGCTGCGCGGGGAAGTGGATTTCGCGCGGGGTTACTAGCTCCACGGCGCTCGAATGTGGCGAGGGGGCGTTCCGACAAGCCCTCTCGCCACAGGCTTACAGCGCGACTTACAGGGTGAAGTCGCCTTCAGCCGCCAGTTCGCTCAGCGGCACGCGCGGGCTTGGCACTTCACGGGCCTGCAGGTACTCGGCCAGGGTGGCCTTGTCACCCAGCTTGCCGATCGCGACGGCGGCGTGCAGCGCGTAGCCTTGCGGAATGTTCAGCTCCTTGCGGGTCAGCTCCTGGTCGAAACCGGCCATGCCGTGGGTGTGCCAGCCACTGAGGGTCGCTTGCAGGGCCAGGTGGCCCCAGGCCGAGCCCGTGTCGAAGGTGTGCCACAGGGCTGGGGTCTCTTCCTCGGCGCCCGGGGCGGTGAAGGTGGTTTTCGAGATCACGATCACCAGGGCCGAGGCGTGTTGCGCCCAGCCGCGGTTGAATTCGTTCAGCAGGCCCAGGTAACGCTCCCAGTTCGGCGTATCACGGCGCGCGTACAGAAAACGCCACGGTTGCGAGTTGTAGGCCGACGGCGCCCAGCGCGCGGCTTCGAAGAAGCTCAGCAGGGTTGCTTCAGGGATGGTTTCGCCGGTAAAGGCGCGCGGTGACCAGCGGTCGGTGAACTGTGGGGCAATGGCGTATTCGGCAACGCGGGGATTGGCGCTCATCAAGAAGTTTCCTGGCAACGTTTATGAGTGGGCAGTTGAGTAGAACCGGTGCGCGCGGTGAGCGGGGCAGTGAGGTTTTCGGACCCTTGGCGATTCACCGTGATGCAACGCGTTAGCGCGTTAATGGCAGCCTGGCATGGGCCGCTGCGACCCGCCAAGCTACTGCGCCGGCTGAAAACTGACAAGTGCTCTCGTACCGGCAGTCGCCAGCGCTTGGCCCAAGGGGCCGCGGGCACTAGACTGGCGGCCTTTTCTCCACCTGATGTAGATGCTTGAACCATGGCCGCCAAAGTCGAACCTTTCTGGATACGCAAAACCCTCGAACAACTCGATCAGCAGGAGTGGGAGTCGTTGTGCGATGGCTGTGGCCTGTGCTGCCTGCAAAAACTCGAGGATGAAGACGACAACAGCGTCTACTACACACGCATCGCCTGCAAACTGCTGGACCTGAAAACCTGCCAGTGCACCGACTACCCGAATCGTCGCGATTCGGTGCCCGACTGCATTCAGCTCACGCCGGGCAAGGCCGATCAATTCAAGTGGTTGCCGCCGACCTGCGGCTACCGTCTGGTCAGTGAGGGCAAGGACCTGCCGCTCTGGCACCACCTGGTGTGTGGTGATCGCGACGCAGTGCACCACGAGCGAATCTCGCAGTCCGGGCGCATGCTCGCCGAGGGCAGCGTGCCGGAAGATGATTGGGAAGATCATCTGATTTTTCGCGCAGGTTGAGACTGACGCGTTGTACGAATGAATCACGAGGGAGTGTGTATGGCGGTAGGGGTGCGATTGCCGACGGCATTGTCGCTGTTGGTGCTGGGGTCGCCAGTGTGGGCGGTCGAGAAGGTCGATCTGGATTACCACGTGCGCTTGCTGCCGCAAAGCGATCAGGCCGAAGTGCGCTTGACGCTGGCCCAGGGCTCGGCCGTGCGCAGCCTGGATTTCGACCTGGGTGACGGCAGCCATTACAGCGACTTCAAGGCCGATGGCCAGTGGCAGCTTGCGCCCGGAAAAGCCGTGCGCGGCGTCTGGCGCCCGGCGGTCGACAAGGCCAGCCTGACCTACCGCGTACGCATCAGCCATACACGCAAGAATGCGGCCTTCGAGACCCGCATGACGCCGGCTTGGGCGTTGATGCGCGGTGACGAGCTGGTGCCGGCTGCGCGCCTGGATCAGCGTGACGGTGTTGAACTGGTGGCGCGCCTGGAGTTCGAGTTGCCGTCCGGCTGGAAGAGTGTCGAGACCGCCTGGCCGCGCATCGGCAAGAACCGCTTTCGCATCGACAACGTTTCACGATTGTTTGACCGGCCCACGGGCTGGATGCTCGCCGGCAACCTGGGCAGCCGCCGAACGCGCCTGGGGGAGACCGACGTGACGGTGGCTTCGCCGCGCGGGCAGGGCATGCGTCGGATGGACGTACTGACGATGCTGACCTTTGTCTGGCCGCAAGTGCAGACGCTCTACCCCCGCCATCCCGGCAAGCTGTTGATCGTTGGCGCCTCGGACCGGATGTGGCGCGGTAGCATGGCCGGGTATGAGTCGATCTACCTGCACAGCCGCCTGCCGGTGATCAGCGAAAGTGGCAGCAGCCCTCTGATCCGCGAGTTGACCCAGACATTCGGGCGGATCAGCGACCAGGACCGCAGTGACTGGATCAGCGAAGGGTTTGCCGAGTACTACGCCATCGAGTTGTTGCGTCGTGCCGGTGGCATGAGCGATGAACGGTACCAGGTGTTGGAGAACTCGATGCATTCGCTCGGGCAGAAGGCCGGCACCTTGCGCGGGGAGCAGGCCAGCCCGGCGCAGGTCGCCAGGGCGGTGTTGCTGCTGCAGGAACTGGATCGCGAGATTCGCCTGAAAACCCGTAACAAGCGTTCGCTGGACGACATGCTCCGAGGTGCCATGCACCTGGAGCAGGTGAGTACCCAGGCGTTCGTGGCGCTCGCCGAAAGCGTGATCGGCGAGCCGTCGAAGGTGCTCGATACCGAGCTGCTCAGATAACCTGAGTCAAACACAGGGTGATGGGGTGTTGCTCAAGCCCCGGCTTCAGGCGGCTTCAATGGATCATTGCCGGTGACCGTTGCGGTGTGGGTGGGCGCGTCTGCGTGGGGCTTCAGGGATTTCAGCTCGTCACCGGTGCGCTCGATTTTCGCCCGCGCCTTGTCCAGGTCCCGGCGGCCTTGTTCCAGGAAACTTTTCGCCGAACTGTGGCCGGTGATACCCCGTGCCAGTGCCACGCCGCCGAGTGCGACCTGGACCAGGCCGAACAGTCCACCACGGCGCAGGCCCTTGCCCACCATCACCACGCCACCGGCCAACGAGCCGATGCGCTCCCAGCCCTGGACATTCTGTGTGGCGGCTGCCTGGTCGATAGGTTCCACGCGTTTGAACTCGCTCATGATCTGTCTCCTCAGGGGGCACTGGATAGAGAGCTTACTGCGCAGGCAGTCGACTCGTTCCGTTGGCGGTGCAACCGGTCAGCGAAATTTCGGACCGGAGCGGGTGTTGTTGCCCTTGGCCAGGCGGTCGTAGAGCACCACATTGACGGTGGCGGCCAGGTTCATGCAGCCGGTGGTCGGGATGTAGACCACGTCTTCGCACCACTCGCGGATCTCTTTGTCGAGGGAGCCATCTTCCGGGCCGAAGATGTACAGCGCGCGATCCGGGTGGGTGTATTCCGGCAGGGAGCGGGCGCCCTCGACCAGTTCGACCGCGACCGGGACGCAGCCCAGGGGCAGGATCTTTTTCAGGTCGTCGATGCCGATCAGCGGAATGTCGTAGTGGACTTTCTTGGTGTCGGTGACGAAATCGGCGGCGCGCTCATAACGTTTACCGGTGTAGAACACCGAGGCCACGCCATAACAGCCTGCGGCGCGCATCACCGAGCCAACGTTCTCCGGTGATTTGGGGTTATACAAACCAATGCAGCTGTACCGTTTGTCTGCCACGAGCGGGGTGCCTTCGGGAAAAAAACGTGATTATACGGGGATTGGGGGAGGGCGGTCAGATGATCGTTCCCGCGCTCTGCGTGGGAATGCTGCCAGGGACGCTCGGCGTTGCGCTTTGGATGTGACGCAGAGCGTCACGGGATGCATTCCCACGCGGGCGCGTGGGAACGATCAAATCAACGTTACTCGTCGTCTTTTTTCATCAACCCGGCCAGCGCGGCAAACGGGTTGTGGGTCGCCTTGGCGATTTTCGGGGTGCTCAGGGAGCCGTCGCCGAAGTATTGCTGGTCGGTGTAGCGCGAGTGTTCGTTGTCGTGGCAGTACAGGCACAGCAGCTCCCAGTTGGAGCCGTCCTGCGGGTTGTTGTCGTGGTTGTGGTCGCGGTGGTGCACGGTCAGCTCGCTCAGGCGTTTGCCGGAGAATTCACGGGCGCAGCGTCCACAGACGTGGGGGTACATCTTCAGGGCCTTGTCGCGGTAACCCATTTCCCGGTCGCGCTGGGCGTCGGCGAGGATGCGGTCCAGCTTGGCGGTATTGGACGGAGGTGTTGACGAACTCATGGGTTCACCTTTGTAAAAGACTAATGACGGTTATGACCCAAGTTTAGCTCAGCCCTTGAGCTTCTCGGCAATCCAGATGGTGTGACGGGTGCCCTTGTTGCCGTGGGCGAACACCTGCACTTCTTCGGCCTTGAAGCCGGCCTTTTTCAATTTGTCGGAAAACTGCCGGTCGGCGCTGGCCGACCATACCGCCAGTACGCCTTTAGGGCGCAGGGCTTTGGCGCAGGCGCTCAGGCCGCCCGCCGAGTACAGCCAGCTGTTGGCTTTCTGGGTCAGGCCTTCGGGGCCGTTGTCGACGTCGAGCATGATCGCGTCGAATCCCTGCGGCTCGGCTTGCAGCACCTTGGCCACGTCCTCCATGCGGATCACGGTGCGTGGGTCGAGCAGCGGGCGCCCGGACTTTTCTCCCAGTGGCCCGCGATTCCACTCCACCACGCCCGGCACCAATTCGGCGACCATCACTTCGGCGCTCTTGCCCAGGTGCTTGAGGGCCGAGGCCAGGGTAAAACCCATGCCCAGCCCGCCAATCAGCACCCGCGAGTTCGGCCGGCCGGCCACTTTGCGGCAGGGGATTTCGGCCAGGGCGTCTTCGGAACCGTGCATGCGGGTGTTCATCAACTGCCCGCCATCGCCGCCCTGGATCTTGATGACGAAATCTTCGCCGTACTCGAACAGGCACAAGGCACCGCCGTTTTCGGGGATCGGGGTGGTGTCGAGCAGAACGAAACGTTTCATGGGACTCTCATTGAGAAGGGAAAAGCTGTCATTGATCAGGGCAATCCTGCGCGCTTGGGAGTAGCCTTGAGGCCACAAGCCAGGGCAACGGAGCCATTGATGAAGCGCACCATTCTAACGGTCATTGTGTTGGCCGCGCTCTCGATAAGTGCGGCGCAGGTGCAAGCGATGCAAGCCGTCCCGGTGACACCCTCGGCGGCACCCGGTTCGCCGGGAACCGCAACACCCACCCCCTACCCGCAAATTACCCCGACCGCAGCGCCCAAGGCCGGTGGCGGCAGTGGTGGAGCTCCCTTTTTGCCGCCGATCAAGAACCCCGGCCCGCCCAAGGATCAACCCCTGCCGGGGCTTGAGCAGGTTGCGCCCAAACCCAAGACCCCAGGCGTCTAAATCTGCTGGGAAAGCAGCTGGCCGTCGGCCATGCGCAGGCGCCTGGACAATGACACGGCAATGGCGCGGATGATCTTGGCGGCAATCTTCGGCGCGTCGTTGAGCATCTTTTCCAGGGAATCCTTGCCCAGGTTGAGCAACTGGCAATGACTCGCCGCCACGCAACTGGCCGAGCGCCGTTCGCCGTCGAGCACGGCCATCTCGCCAAATGCCCGGCCGCTGCGCAGGGTCGCGATGGTGACCTGTTGGCCGTCATGGCCGGTTTTTTGCACGGCCACCTGGCCGGAGTGAATGATGCACATGAAGCTGCCGGCATCGCCCTCGTGGAAGATTTCTTCGCCCTGGGCAGTGGTGCTGATGCTGAAGTAGCCGGCAGCGGCCGTGAAGTCGGCCAGTTGCAGTTGATCGAACAGGCCGCAGTCCATCAGCCAGTCGCGAATTTCGGTGTTCAGTGAGCGTGGTTCTGGCATGTCGTCAATGTCTTTTCTTGTGTCTGTTGCGGGGCTTGATCAGGGGATAACCCTCTATCGCCTGCAGGAGCGGGCTTTCCCGGCCCGCTCCACATTGGCAAATGTCTCGTATCAGCGCCAGCGGGCGGAGTTCCTCAGGCGATCCCCAGTACCTTGAAGACAAATGCGTATTCGAGGGCTACGTCACGTAATCCTTGATAGCGCCCGCTCATCCCGCCGTGGCCGGCACCCAGTTCGGTCTTGAGCAGGAGCAGGTTGTCGTCGGTTTTGCTGGCGCGCAATTTGGCCACCCACTTGGCGGCTTCCCAGTACTGCACGCGGCTGTCGTTGTAGCCGGCGATCACCAGCGTGGCCGGGTAGGCCTGGGCGCTGACGTTTTCGTAGGGCGCATAGGCCTTGATCCGCTCATACACATGCGGCTCCTGCGGGTTGCCCCACTCGTCGTACTCGGTGACGGTCAGTGGCAGGTCCGGGTCGAGCATGGTGTTGAGGGTATCGACGAAGGGCACTTCGGCAATGGCCGCCGCGAACAGCTCCGGGCGTTGGTTGAGCACCGTGCCGATCAACAGCCCGCCGGCACTGCCACCGCTGATCGCCAGTTGTGACGAGGTGGTGTAGCCGTTGGCAATCAAGTGTTCGGCACAGGCGATAAAGTCGCTGAAGGTGTTCTGCTTGTGCTCCTGCTTGCCGGCGCGGTACCAGGCTTCGCCCAGCTCACCACCGCCACGCACGTGGGCAATGGCAAAGGCCACGCCGCGATCGAGCAGGCTCAGGCGCGCATGGGAGAACCAGGGGTCGAGGCTTTCACCGTAGGCGCCATAACCATAGAGGTAGAGGGGCGTCGGCTGGCCGAGCCGGTCGCGCTTGACCACCAGGCTGATGGGTACCTGCGTGCCGTCGGGTGCGGTCGCCCACAGGCGCTGGCTGATGTAGGCATCGGCATCGAAGGGGCCGAGTACGGGGGTTTCCTTGAGGACTTTCTGCTCGCCGCTGGCCAGTTCCAGCTGACGCACTTGAGCCGGGCGATTCAACGCCTCGTAGCGCAGGCGGATCCGCTCACTGGCAAATTCCAGGCTGTTGTGCACGTGCAGGCTGTAGGCAGCGTCCGGTAACTGCACCCGGTAGGTCGGCAGGCCCTGAGGGTGAACCTCGATGATCGGCAGCCCCCCTTCACGCAGGCTCAGGGTCATGGCCGTGGCGTTCAGGCTCATGCCGTCGAGCATCACCGTGTCGCTGTGGGGGATCAGGTTTTGCCAGTCGTCCTGGGTCGGCGCTACGCCGGTGTCGACGGCCTGGTACAGGGCAAAGTTGATGCCGTCGCGATTGCTGCGAACCAGCCAGGTCCACTGGTCGTCGAGCTTGCCGTGGTCGACGTCGTACTCGTGGTCTTCAATCCGCGGCGCCAGGCACGTGAAGGCCTGCTGCGGCTGTGTGGCATCCAGGGCCCAGACTTCACTGGTGGTCTTGCTGCCCAGGGACAGCAGTAACTGGCGCTCGGAGCTCGATCGATAGCAGTGCAGGAAAAACCGCCCGTCCGGTTCATGGAAGACTTCTTCGGCAGCCGTGCCGTCGAGGCGATAGCGAAACAGTTTGTGCGGGCGATGGGTCTCGTCCAGTTCAGCGAAGAACAGCGTCAGGCTGTCGTTGGCCCAGGTCATGCTGCCATCGCAGTCCTCGAACGCCAGCTCGCTGACCTTGCCGTTGGACAGCTCCTTGACGAACAAGGTGTAGGTCTCGTCGCCGATGGTGTCCAGGCTGTACGCCAGGCGCTGGTGGTCCGGGCTGATGCTGAAGGCGCCCAGCGAGAAGAAGCCGCCATTGGCCAGCTCGTTGGGGTCGAGCAGCAACTGCTCCCGGCTTTCATCGACCTGCAGGCTATCGTCGGCCGGGCGCGGGCAGCGGTAGTGCCGGGCATACTCGTCGCCGGCGATGGTACGGGTGTAGTACAGGTACGGCCCCCACGGAGACGGCAGCGACAGATCGGTTTCGAGAATCCGGCCCTTTATTTCATTGAACAGGGTTTCGCGCAGCCCGGCCTGATCGGCCAGTTGGGCTTCCTGGTAGTCGTTTTCGGCCTTGAGGTAGTCCAGCACGGGGGCTGTGTCCCGTTCCTGCAGCCAGGCGTATGGGTCATCACCGTCGGCCTTGCGGGCAATCGGGGCGCTGCAAACGTGGGCGGATCGGGGCATGTGGGGCTCTCGGACGGTGTGCAAAAGGGGCTTCACGGACAGCGGGGCAGCCTGATCCGCGAAAAGCCGTTATCATAAGCGCCTCTTTGCCTGCCATGCCATGGACACCATGACCGAGAACGACTATCTGATCGCTTGGGGCCTTTACGCCTTTGCCGCTTTGGGCTGCCTGTTGGTGTGGATGCGCATGACCCGCTGGATGTGGCGCTGGCTGCGCGAGCCGCTGCGCCTGATCGTGGCGGTGCTGTTGTTCAGCCCGACCATCATCGACCCGGTGAAGGAAAAGTTCGCACCGGCCATCGCCATCACCGCCCTGGACTTGTTGTTCAAGGTGGGGAACAACGCCTGGCGGGCCATTTCCGACCTGTTCATGTACGGCATGATCGCCCTGGGTATCTACCTGATATTCGTGTTCATCCGTTTCCCCATCGAGCGCGCCGCCAACGCGCGCAAAGAACAGGCCGCCGCCGCGAACGCCGCCGCCCGCGCCTCTGACCCCGACGATGACCAACCCTTCGGCGGTGCCGGCGATGATCGTTATGGTCGCCCCCCTGTGCCGAGCAACCCCCAGCGTTCGCGAGTCGAACCCCGCCTTTGATGGCCCCGGCATTGAAGCGAGAGTCCCGGCATGTGTGAATTATTGGGCATGAGCGCCAATGTACCGACCGATATCGTGTTCAGCTTCACCGGGCTGATGCAGCGTGGCGGTCGGACCGGCCCGCACCGGGACGGTTGGGGTATCGGCTTCTATGAAGGTCGCGGCCTGCGCGTGTTCCAGGACCCGGCCGCCAGTTGCGACTCGGAAGTGGCGCAGTTGGTGCAACGCTATCCGATCAAGAGCGAAGTGGTGATCGGGCATATCCGCCAGGCCAACGTCGGCAAGGTCTGCCTGTCCAACACCCACCCGTTCGTGCGCGAGTTATGGGGGCGCAACTGGTGTTTTGCCCACAACGGCCAGCTCGCCGATTTTCACCCAGTGGCAAGTTTCTACCGGCCGATCGGTGACACCGACAGCGAAGCGGCGTTCTGCGACCTGCTCAACCGAGTGCGCGAAGCCTTCCCGGAGCCCGTGGAGGTCGAACAGTTGTTGCCGAGCCTGGTGGCGGCCTGCGCCGAGTACCGCAACCAAGGCGTATTCAATTGCCTGTTGAGCGACGGCGACTGGCTGTTCTGCTATTGCTCGACCAAGCTGGCCCAGATCACCCGGCGCGCCCCCTTTGGTCCGGCACGCTTGAAGGACGTGGACGTGATCGTCGACTTCCAGGCCGAAACCACGCCCAACGACGTGGTAACGGTGATTGCCACCGAACCCTTGACCGAAAACGAAACCTGGACTCGCTACGAACCGGGCCAATGGAGCCTGTGGCGACGCGGTGAATGCGTCAGCCAGGGCAAGACCGAATAAGGAACAACCGATATGTTGCTCAGTTATTTGCGCCTGGTGTTGTTTGCCGTCGGCTTGTTGGTGGGGGTGCAGGTACCGGGGTTCATCAATGATTATGCCAAGCGGGTCGAGGCGCACCTGATCGAAGCGCAGACCGGCCTGCGGGGTTTTCAGGGCACGGCCGAGCAGTTTTTCAAGGGTGACCTGCAAGCATTGGTGGCCCATTACCGCGCCAGTGAAGACCCGGTATTTCGCAGCGATGCCGACAGCCTGAACACCCTGTTGACCCGGCAACTGGCGCTGGATAAACAGTTCCAGGCCATGCAGGGCCCGTGGTACATCCGCTTCCTGCAGGTGGTCCTGGCCGCCGACCCGGACATTCGCAAGGAAACCTGGAACGGCTACAGCTACCAGATCCTGCTGACCCCCGAAGCCATGGGCTGGGGGCTGGGTGGGGCGATGTTGCTGTCGTTCGGCCTGGAATGCCTGTTCCGCCTGATCGACTGGGTGGTGCTGGGCGGCAAGCGCCTGCGCCAGAGCCGGCCGATCGAAGAGCGGGATTTACGCGGCTTGTAATGCCGAAGAAAAGCCAGTCGCCCGCGCAGGAAGCAGTTCCTGCGCGGGCGAAGGTTTACCAGTCGAGCGAGTAGCTCATGCTGAACGTACGGCCTTCGGCGTTGGCATAGGGAGCCTTGGCGTTGGACTGGGCGTACAGGTTCTGGTAGTTGCGATCGGTCAGGTTGAATACCCCACCTTCCAGACGGCCGACCGGCAGTTCCACGGAGCCGAGCAGGTCCACCAGGGTGTAGCCATCGATGTCGCGTCCGTTGTCATCCTTGAGGGCTGCGTCGTAGCTGGCCAGCTGCATGCCTTGCAGGCGCAGGGTGTAATCGTCCTCGGTATAACCGACGAACAGCGTGGTCTTGGCGGGTGAGATACGCGTGGCCGGCAGGTCGATCCATTTGCCGTTCTGCTGGGTCTCGCCCTTGGCCCAGGCATAAGTGCCCCCCACCGACCAGCGATCGGTCGCGCGGTAGGTCAAGCTGTTTTCGATGCCACGAACCCGTTCTTTCTGATCGATCAGGCGCAATACGCGCTCATTGGCATCGTAGAACTGGGTCACGTCCGAGGTGTTTTCATACACGGTGACGTCGGCTTGCCATTGGTCCCAGTCGCCACGCCAGCCCAGCTCGTAGCTGTCGACCTTGATGGCCTGGGCGTCGAGGGTCTGGATGTTAAAGGAGCTGTTCACGTCACGCAGGAAACGCTGGATATCCGGCAGCGAAAAACCCTGGCTGTAATTGACGAAAACGTCCTGGTTCTCACTCAGGTGATAGACCGCCCCCAGGTTGTACAGGGTAGCGTCGTACTTGAGGGTTTCGCCGGGCAGCGTCGCATAATTGCCGGTCTGGACGATCTCGCCATAGGCGATGCTGTCGGAGACGTCGCTTTCGATCCATTCACGGCGAATGCCGCCGCGCACGGTCCAGTCGGCGATGTCCCAGGACATTTGCCCGTAGATGGCCTTGGTGGTGGTCTCGGTATCCGGGCCCAGTTCAAAGGTGGTGCCGGTCTTGGTGTAGTCCAGGCCCTTGACACTGTACTGGTCACCCCGCTGGGTGGAGCGCTCGTTATCGTAGTCGGCACCCCAGACCAGATTGCCCGTGGCACTGCCAATGGCCGGCAGCGGTGTATCAATGGCGGCGCGCAGGCCGTAGACATTCTGCACGCTGTTGTTGTCGGAGACGCCAGCGTAGCCCCGCGACACGTCAGGGAAAAACAGTGCGTCAGCGCGGCGCCAGTAGCTTTCCAGTTGCAGGCCCTGACCGTGGAAGTCCTTGTCGGTGTAATTGAGATTGACGGCCTGGTTATGGGTATAGGGCTGGTCGTCGAGGTTCAGCCCTTTGATCGCGACGGCTTCCTGCTTGTTTTTCGGGTCCTTGGTGTAGCCGGTGTCCTGTTCGTCCTTGTAGTCCTGCAGCGACAGGCTGACTTTCTTGTTCTCGTCCAGCTCGTAACCGAAACGACCTTGCAGGTCATAGGTCTCGGTGTCCATGCTGCTGCCCTGGGAGGTGTCTTGAGGGATGCGGTCACCGTTGCCGTCGAACTGATCGTTGCGTTGCGTCAGGTCGGCGGACACATACCAGTCCAGGGCATCCTTGCGCCCGGTGGCACTCTGGAAGGCTTCGTAGGCGAAGCCTTTGCGGTTGAAGTTGTTGCCAGTGGTCATGCCCAGTTTGCTGCTGTAGGCAGCTTCCTGGCCCTGATTGCGCTTGGTGATGATGTTGATGATGCCGCCTGAAGCGCCGGCACCGTAGACACTGCTGGCACCGGAGACCACTTCGATGCGTTCGATGCTGGCCGGGGAGATGCTGTTGAGCTGGCGGAAATTGTCGCGCGTGGCGTTCTGCGACACACCGTCGATCAAGACCAGCACGCTGCGCCCGCGCAAGGTCTGGCCGTAGTTGCTCATCCCGCCGGTGGACGGTGCAAGGCCGGGAACCAATTGCCCAAGAATGTCGGAGACCCGACGACCCGCGCCGCTCTGCTCGCGGATTTGCTGTTCGTCGATCACCTGGACCGAGCCCGGGATCGAGGCAATGCTCGCTTCACTGCGGGTCGCGGAAACGACAGTGGCTTGCATGTTCAGGGCGCCGGACTGCTGTTCGGTGTCATCGGCCCAGCTGTGAGCACTGAAGCCACCGAGCAACGGAATCAGCAATGAGAGTTTGGTTCGGGTCATGAGGTCGTCTTTTTCTAGTTTTGATTAGCGTGGGTAGATAAAGGTGTGGGAGCGGGTGTCACGGTGAATGCCCGCACCCAACGGATTCCGAGGGCGGCCAGTGCGTAGGTCAGGGCCACCAGCCAGAAGCTGTGGGCCAGGCCGATCACGCCCATGCCGATTCCGCCGAGCACAGTGCCGAGCAAGGCACCGGCCTTGGCCGCGCTGTTGCCCAGGCCGAGGGCAAAACCCTGCTGGCTGGCGCAAACGGTATTGGCGATCAATGCATAGGCGACGGGAAGCAGGGCGCCTTGCCAGATGCCCCAGACCAGGCGGCTGGCGAGAAACCCCAGCCATTCGTTGGCCAGTGCCGTGGCGGCCAGCGTCAGGGCACACAGCCAGGCGACACCCTCGATGACGCGCAAGGTATAGGCCGGTTGCCAGCGGTCGAACAAACGCCCCCACAGCGGTGCGGAAATCGCCAGGGTGGCGGCACTTGCGGCGTAGGTGGCGCCGATCAGCCAGCCCGGTGCGTGCAGGATGTTGGCGACGTACAGGGCGTAGAAAGGCTGCGGGATCATCTTCGCGGCCTGGATCAACACGATCACCAACAAGATTGCACTCAGCCAGCCTTTGGGCAGGGCCACTGACGCAACGGTTTTTTTCTGCGAGGCCCGCGCCTTGTCGGCCGGCAGGAAAAAACTGCCCAGCGCGCATAACAGGCAAATCGCCGTTGCGCCGTAACAGAGCAAGGCGAAGCCCGAGACGTCCATCAGCCAGCCGCCCAGCACCGGGCCGATCAACGAGCCGACGGCGGTCGCCGATTGCAGGCGCGCCAGGGTATGGCCCCGCCGGGAGCTGTCGCAGCAGGCCAGGGCATAGGCTTGAGCCGCTGCGAGGAAGCCGGCCAGTGCGCCTTGCATCACGCGAATGGCCACCAGCAACCAGGGGTCGTGGGTGATGGCCGCGAGCCCTTGGCAGAGCGCCAGCGCCAGCAACGCACGAATGATCATCGGCTTGTGCCCGGTGCGGTCGCCCAGGCGACCCCACGCGGGTGTCAGGAGCATGGCCGCGAGCATCGGGCCGGCATAGACGAGTGCCGATAGCAGCGCGGTGTAGCCAGCACCCTCTGGCCCGAGCAGATGCTGGATCTGCAAGGGCCAGAACGGGCCGCTCATTTCCATGGCGCCCATGGAGACAAACTGGATGACGATCAGCAGTCTCAATGCACGCCCGTCAGCGAGCATCGGCGCTAGCTCGCAGTGGGTTGCTGAGGCGTCCGACAATGTCGGCATGACTGTCGAGCAAGCGCATGCGCATGAACGACTTTGCCGGCCAGTCCTGCTCCAGCAAGGCCTGGCGTTCGCTTTCCCAGCGTGCCGGTTCGACGCGCTCGCGCACGCTGTCGAAACACTGTGCAACCTGCGTTGCCAGGCGATCCCAAAGGATGCTTTGCGACACATTCCAGTGGCGGGCACAGAGCAATGTCAGTTCACCCAAGTGGCACATGAACGTGGTGTGCAGGAGCTTGTCGCGGACAAAACCTGCGTCGTCGTACAGGGTCATTTTCGGATCGTGCAACTGGATATCCAGGCCCTGGGCGTGCAGGGTCTTGCGATCGATGCGAATGTCACCGAAATCACGCAACAACAGACGATTCAACTGACCGTCAGCACCCATCACCATGAAGCTGTTTTGCTGGTGGGCTTCGAACGCCACGCCATACATCAGGTAGATGTCCAGCAGCGCCGGCACGGCAATCGACAGGTAATCATCGAAGAACGCCAGCATGGCCTCGCTGTCATCGCGACCCTGAGCCAGTTGGACCCAATCACGCAGCAGCGGTTGTTCGAATTCGTTGACGGCGAACAGGCTGCCGACCGGTACCGCCAACTCGCCTGCTTGCAGCAGCGTCAGAGGGTTGTCACGGTACAACACGCCGGCATGCCGGGAACGTTCCTCGTCTACCGGTTGTGCGGCGTAATGCACGCCGATGCGCTCCGGCACGATGTTCAGCAGGCGCTGAATCTGTGGCTCCTGGTCGAGAATCTGCAGCATCAACTGGCTGATGCGCGGCCCCATCCGGGCCGAGCGTGGCGACACCGTGCGTTGCACGCTGGTCAGGCGCAACGCCACGGGCAGCTTGACCATCGGCGCAACACGGCTGGCCTCGGGTACAACCGTGCGGAAGGACATGGTCGGGTGGCCGGTGAAGGCGACGATGTCAGTGATGATCAGCAGGTTGTCCGCGATCTCGTTGGCGAACGAGTGCGGCAGTTCCTCATGGACTTGCCAGGGGTGCGACGGCAGCGGTAGGTAGTCCGCTACGTCCAGGCCCCGCTGGTGCAAGTGGTGCTGTAATTGTTCGGCGGCCTGGGGGAAGTGGCCTTGCCACCAGTCCCAGTAGTCGGCGGTGCCAGCCAGCGCTTCGACGTGGGCGTACTGGCGGTGCAGGGCGCACAACACGATCGGAAAACTCGCTTCGAACTCGGGCGAGAACGCGATGACCTGAGCGGCGCTCAAGCCCAGTTTGGTCTTGTAGTTCGGGTGCCACGGATGGCCGAGCGTTCCCCACTGTTCGAGCAGCGACGTCGGGTTCGGGTGCCCGGGACTGGCGTGGAGCCAAGCCAGCAGATTGTTGTCGTACCCAGCGCCGATTTGCTCTCTCAGGCGCTCGGTCCAGCCATGGTGGAACGCCAGGCACAGTGTGTCGTTGCTGAAGCTGTCATCCAGTTCCAGGGCCAGACGTTCCAGGACCTGCGGGGAGGCGGACGGGGTGAGCAGCGTGCCGAGGAGAGCGAGCAGTTCGCTGGGCAACTGGATCTTGTGCGGTTGGCGGTCGGGTGTGTGCAGGACGATGCTGCCGCGCACGTCCCAACTGTTCATCCGTGTACCGGACAGGTGATCGAAGCAGAGTTGCGAACCGTCGCCAAGCGGCAACCAGCAGCGGTTATTGTCGTCGAACCTGCAAACATCAGGGTTGATCAGGCCTTCGCGAAACAGCGCCTGGATCAGGCGCTGGAAACTGCGTTGGGCGGCAGGATCCAGGGCATTGCACAAATGATCGAGGGTGATGCGGTGGGACTGGAACGCCTCGGTGCCGAGGGCTTCGCTCCAGCGAGAGAGCAACTGCTGTTGATTTTGCGTATAGGCGCGCATCAGGCCCTGTTCCTTGAGGCTGTGGTTGACTGAAAGCGCGCTGAGAATACCGAATTAAAAAATTAATGCAAATGATATCAATTCCTAATTGTATGCAGGAAGAGCCTCTCAGATTCTGTCCAGGGGTTTGCTCAACACCATGTACTGATCGCCAACCTCCAGCGCATAGCGCTCCACCACGTGCTGGCACAAAGTCACGATTTCCTCGACCCATTCCGCGCCGACCCGCCATGACACCACCACCTGCAGATTGGGTGGCCGCTGCTCGATGGCCAGCAAGGTCAATTCGCTGCGCGCCAGTTCTTCTCTGACCAGTACCGGCGGCAGTGCGCCGATACCGAAGCCGTCCCGCAGCAGTCGGGTGATCGCCGACACCGAGTTCACACAACTGAGTCGTGGGCTGGACACGCCGTTGGCTTGCATCAGGCTGAGCACGTCCTGATGGGGGTGGGAGTTTTTCGAGTAGGTGATGATGCGCTCGTGGCCCAGTTCCGCCACGCTGGTGTAGTCGCGGTTGTAGATCGAGTGGCTGGCGACGATCCAGCCCATGGGGTGGCTGGCCAGGTCCAGGCTGCGCACACTTTCCTGGCGCAACAGGTCGGTTTGCAGGATCAGGTCCAGAAACCCTTTTTGCAGCTGGTCGCAGAGGTTCAGTGACGTATCGGCGACCAGTTCGATTTCCAGCTGCGGGTAGTGATCGGTGATCTGCGCCACCAGTGGGCTGAGCCAGGTATGAATCACCGTGTCCATCACGCCGATGCGCACCCGCCCGGCCTTGCTGGAGCGGGTTTCCAGGGACTGCTTGAGGGCTTGCATGGTGTCCATCATCTGCTCGGCGTAGTCGAGCACCTTCAAGCCTTCGGGCGTCAGCTTCACGCCCCGTGAGTCGCGCAGAAACAGCTTCACCCCCAGCTCGCTTTCCAGCACCGCGATGCGGCTGGAAATCGAGGCCTGGGTGGTGAAGAGTTTGTCGGCGGTCAGGCGAAAACTTTTCAGCCGGGCGACCCAGACAAAGGTTTCAAGGAATTTGAGGTTCATGGGATCAACTTTTTCTTATGCCTTGGCGGGGGTTTTATTAGTTGGACGGGCAGGGGGCTGTCGTCGAAAAATGCGCCAGACCCACGATATGCGTCGTTGGCGTTCATCACAATACCAATAAAAATCAGCTGGAGATTCGCCATGAGTGCGCCCGACACGACCTCTGTCGCCCAGGACAAGGCCTTGAGCCGCCCCGGTCCCTTTGACTGGTACCGCAATATCAACCAGCAGGAGCGGCGTACGTTCTGGAGCTGCAAGATCGGTTATGGCCTGGATGGCATGGACACCCAGATGCTCAGCTTCGTGGTCCCGACGCTGATCGCCATGTGGGGGATCACCACGGGCGAAGCCGGGCTGATCCACACCAGTACGCTGATCGCCTCGGCCATTGGTGGTTGGGTGGCCGGGATTCTGTCCGACCGTATCGGTCGCGTGCGCACCCTGCAACTGACCGTACTGTGGTTTGCCTTCTTCACCTTCCTCTGCGGCTTTGCGCAAAACTACGAACAACTGCTGATCGCCCGGACCCTGATGGGCTTCGGCTTTGGTGGTGAGTGGACAGCGGGCGCCGTGCTGATCGGCGAAGTGATCCGCGCCAAGGATCGCGGCAAGGCGGTGGGTATGGTGCAGTCAGGCTGGGCCCTGGGCTGGGGCCTGACGGCGATTCTCTACGCGATACTGTTTTCGATCCTGCCGCCGGAAGATGCCTGGCGCGCGCTGTTCCTGCTCGGCATTGTGCCAGCGGTGTTCGTGATCTTCGTTCGCCGCCTGGTCAAGGACCCGGAAATCTACCGCGAAGCCAAGGCCAAACAGGAGCCGAGCAACCCGTCGAAGTTCTACGAGATCTTTGCCCCCGGCATGCTCAGCACCACCTTGCGTGCGTCCATGCTGACCACCGGTGCCCTGGGCGGGTACTACGCGATTACCTCCTGGTTGCCGACCTTCCTGAAAAACGAACGCGGACTGAGCGTGCTGGGCACCGGCGGCTATCTGGCGATGGTGATTGTCGGGTCTTATGTCGGCTACGTGATCAGCGCCTACCTGACCGACATTCTCGGGCGCAAAAAGAACTTCATTTTGTTCGCCGTGGGCTCGTTCACCATTGTCCTGCTCTACACCCAGCTGCCGGTCAGCAACGGTGTCATGCTCTGGCTGGGCTTTCCGCTGGGGTTCTTTGCCTCGGGGATTTTCAGCGGCATGGGCGCATTCCTGACCGAGCTGTTCCCCACCCGGATTCGTGGTTCAGGCCAGGGCTTTTGCTACAACGTAGGGCGCGCACTGGCGGCACTGTTTCCGCTGCTGATCGGCCTGCTCAGCCAGACCGTGCCACTGAGTGTCGGTATCGGTGCGTTCGCGGCGGTGTCTTACGGCGTGGTGATCCTGGCGGCGTTGAGCCTGCCGGAAACCCGTGGCAAGCAACTCGAGGCGCAGTAACGGTCAATCGACGGGGGTTGCTGGAAAGCCCCCTCGGTTAAAATGACAAAACTCCACAGGAGCACTCACCGTGAGCCGCCTGTTATTGAACTGCGACATCGGCGAAAGCTTTGGCAGCTGGACCATGGGTCTGGATGCCGAGGTGATGCCATTCATTGATTGCGCCAACATTGCCTGCGGTTTCCACGCCGGTGACCCGAGCATCATGCGCAAGACCGTCAGCCTGGCATTGAGCCATGGCGTACAGATCGGTGCCCATCCTGCCTATCAGGACCTGGTGGGGTTCGGCCGGCGTTCGATGGCGTACAGCGCGCAAGAGCTGCAGGACCTGCTGCATTATCAGATCGGCGCACTGGACGGCATTTGCCGTGCCCAGGGCGCTCGCGTCAGCTACGTCAAACCCCACGGTGCGATGTACAACGACATGATGGCCAACCCCGCACAGTTGCGGGCAGTGATTCAGGCGGTCGCCGCCTATGACCGGCAACTGCCGTTGATGTTGATGGCGACCCGCGACAACAGCGCGGCGCAGTTGATCGGTGACGAGTATGGCGTGACGCTGTGGTTCGAAGCGTTCGCCGATCGGGCCTATGACAGCGCCGGACGCCTGGTGTCGCGGCAACAGCCAGGCGCAGTGCATCACGACCCTGCGGTCATCATCGAGCAGGCACTGACCATCGCCCGCGGTGGCAACCTTGTCGCCAGCGACGGCAGTGCCTTGCGGCTGCAGGCCAACACCTTGTGCGTCCACGGTGACAACGCCAGTTCCGTGGCGGCCGTGCAGCGTATCCGCGAGGCCTTGAATCAGCAGGGCGCGCTATGAAACCACGGGTTGAAGTGGTAGCGATCGATTGCCTGATGGTGCGTTTGTTCGATGAAATTGCCGAAACCAACATGCCCTGGATGCTCGCGGCCTGTGCGCGATTGCGCGAAGGTTTCGGTATTCATTTGATCGACCTGGTGCCGTCCTACACGACGCTGATGGTGCATTACGATCTGCTGGCGTTGAGCCCCGCCCAGGCGCGAGAACTCATCGCCCAAGCGTTGATCGAGCTCAAGCCCGATACACAGGCGGGCGGCCAGTGTCATGTGTTGCCGGTCTGGTATGACCCCAGCGTCGGGCCTGAGTTGAGCCTGCTGGCGCAACGCAGCGGCCTGGAGGTGGAGGAGGTGATTCGCCGCCACAGCGGGCGTGAGTATCAGGTGTTCGCCTTGGGGTTTGCCCCAGGCTTTGCCTTTATGGGGTTGGTCGAAGAGGCGTTGGCCGCGCCGCGTCTGAGTACGCCGCGCAAGCGTGTGGCAGCCGGGAGTGTGGGGATCGCCGAGCGGCAGACCGCCGCCTATCCGGTGGAGTCCCCCGGTGGCTGGAACCTGATCGGTCGTACCCCGGCCAGGCTGTTCGACCGTGGGCGTGATGGCTACAGCCTGATGCAACCGGGAGACCGGGTGCGCTTCGAAGCGGTCAGCCATGCAGAGTTCGTCAATCTGGGCGGCGACGATACGCCGCTGGAGGTGGTGGCATGAGCCGCTTGACCGTTGAGGCCAGCACCCCGCTGTGCCTGTTGCAGGATGCTGGCCGCTTCGGCGTGCGGCACCTGGGCGTTACTCAGGGTGGGGCGGCGGACTGGCTGTCGATGTCCTGGGCCAACAACTTGCTGGGCAACGCCATGGACGCCGCGGTGATTGAAATCACCCTCGGCGGGCTGACACTGGAGGCACAGGACGATTGCTGCCTGGCGCTGGCAGGGGCTGACCTTGGGGCGCAGCTGGAGGGCCAGTCGCTGGCACCATGGCGTAGTTTCCACCTGCGCAAAGGCCAGCGCTTGCAGTTCACGTCACCGTTGCTCGGTGCCCGTGCGTACCTGGCGGCGCCGGGCGGTTTCAACGCCCCGGCGGTGCTGGGCAGTTGTGCAACGGTGGTGCGTGAGGAACTGGGTGGTCTGGATGGTTTTGGTCGTCCCCTGGCCAAGGGCGCAGAGCTGACTTACTCGGGGCAGGGGCAGACCTTGCGCGAGGTCCCGCGTGACCAGCGCCCCGACTTCACCCGGCAACAACCGCTGGATCTGGTGCTCGGTGCGCAACATGGCCAGTTCAGTGGCCAGAGCCTGTTTGATGCCTTCAACAGCGGCTGGATCCTGGACAGTCGCGGCGATCGCATGGGGATTCGTTTGCTGGGACCTGCGTTGCAGTATCAGGGCCAGCCGATGATCTCCGAAGGCATCCCGCTGGGGGCGGTCCAGGTCCCACCGGACGGGCAGCCGATCGTGCTGCTCAATGATCGGCAGACCATTGGCGGGTATCCACGGCTGGGGGCATTGACGCCACTGTCATTGGCGCGGCTGGCGCAGTGTTTGCCGGGGCAGCAGGTGCGCTTGGCGCCGGTGGTGCAGGAAACGGCGCACCGGCAGCATGTCGAGTATTTGCAGCGGTTTATCTAGACACCGCAGCCCACAATGATCGTTCCCGTGCTCTGCATGGGAACGATCAGTATCAGGTCAGGTGGTACGGCTGGTTTACTTGGAAAGAAACCGCATCCCTTCTTCCAGCCCGCGCAAGGTCAGCGGGTACATCTGGTCTTCGATCAGGTCGCGAACGATGTTGGTCGAACTGGTATAGCCCCAAGTGTCTTTCGGGTACGGGTTGATCCAGATGAGCTTCTTGTACTTTTCCATGAACCGCTGCATCCAGACGTAGCCGGCTTCTTCGTTCCAGTGTTCGACGCTGCCACCGGGCTGGGTGATTTCGTAAGGCGCCATCGCGGCGTCACCGACGAAAATCACTTTGTAGTCGGCGCCGTACTTGTGCAGCAAGTCCATGGTCGAGGTGCGCTCCGAGCCACGGCGCATGTTGTTCTTCCACACCGACTCGTAGACGAAGTTGTGGAAGTAGTAGTACTCCAGGTGCTTGAACTCGGTCTTGCAGGCCGAGAACAGCTCCTCGCAGATCTTCACATGGGCATCCATCGAGCCGCCGATGTCGAACAGCAGCAACAACTTGATGTTGTTGCGGCGTTCCGGACGCATCTGGATGTTCAGCAGGCCGGCATCGCGGGCGGTGTGGTCGATGGTGCCGTCGATGTCCAGTTCGTCCGCGGCGCCCTGGCGGGCAAACTTGCGCAGTCGGCGCAGGGCCACCTTGATGTTGCGCGTCCCCAGCTCGACCTGATCGTCGAGGTTCTTGTATTCGCGCTGATCCCAGACCTTGACCGCACGGCCCTGGCGCTTGCCGGCATCGCCCACCCGGATGCCTTCCGGGTTGAAGCCGCCGGAGCCGAACGGGCTGGTGCCGCCGGTGCCGATCCACTTGTTGCCACCGGCATGGCGTTCCTTCTGTTCTTCCAGGCGTTTCTTGAACTCTTCGATCAGCTTGTCCAGGCCGCCCAGGGACTGGATCTGCGCCCGTTCCTCATCGGTCAGCGAACGCTCGAATTCCTTGCGCAGCCAGTCCTCGGGGATCAGTGCCTGCAGGTGGTCGTCGAGTTTTTCCAGGCCATTGAAGTAGGCGCCGAAAGCCCGGTCGAACTTGTCGAAATGCCGCTCGTCCTTCACCAGAATCGCCCGCGACAAGTAATAGAACTCGTCCATGTCGGCGAAGGTCACGCGCTGTTTCAGCGCGTTGATCAGGTCCAGCAGCTCGCGCACCGACACCGGTACCTTGGCGGCGCGCATTTCATTGAACAGGTTAAGCAGCATGGCTATCGCCCTCGCTCTTGTTGAACCGAGGGCTTAACGCGTGCCGCGACGGCTCATGAACGCCAAGCGCTCAAGCAATTGCACGTCTTGTTCGTTCTTGACCAGGGCGCCGGCCAGCGGCGGGATGGCCTTGGTCGGATCGCGCTCGCGCAGCACCGCTTCACCGATGTTGTCGGCCATCAGCAGTTTCAGCCAGTCCACCAGTTCGGAGGTCGATGGCTTTTTCTTCAGGCCCGGCACTTTGCGCACGTCGAAGAACACGTCCAGCGCTTCGCTGACCAAGTCCTTCTTGATGTCCGGGTAGTGCACGTCGACGATCTTTTGCAGGGTGGTGCGGTCCGGGAAGGCGATGTAGTGGAAGAAGCAGCGGCGCAGGAAGGCGTCGGGCAGCTCTTTTTCATTGTTGGAGGTAATGATGATGATCGGGCGCTGCTTGGCCTTGATGGTCTCGTCGATCTCGTAAACGTAGAACTCCATCTTGTCGAGTTCTTGCAGCAGGTCGTTGGGGAACTCGATGTCGGCCTTGTCGATTTCGTCGATCAACAGGATCACGCGCTCATCCGACTCGAAGGCTTCCCACAGCTTGCCCTTTTTCAGGTAGTTGCGGATGTCGTGGACCTTCTCGTTACCCAGTTGCGAGTCGCGCAGGCGGCTGACCGCGTCGTACTCGTACAGACCCTGGTGGGCCTTGGTGGTGGACTTGATGTGCCAGGTAATCAGCTTGACGCCAAAGGACTCGGCCAGTTGCTCGGCGAGCATGGTCTTGCCGGTG
Source organism: Pseudomonas sp. Irchel s3b6 (assembly GCF_900187415.1). Taxonomy (NCBI): domain Bacteria; kingdom Pseudomonadati; phylum Pseudomonadota; class Gammaproteobacteria; order Pseudomonadales; family Pseudomonadaceae; genus Pseudomonas; species Pseudomonas sp. Irchel s3b6. Next base: position 63,894 of record NZ_FYDM01000008.1, read on the forward strand.
CCCGGCTCGCCCTTGACCAGCAATGGCCGCTCCAGGGTGATGGCGGCGTTGACCGCCAGCTTCAGGTCATCGGTGGCGACGTATGCACGGGTGCCTTCGAACTTCATCGGTAATTCCTCGAACGGTGACGCCGACCAGCACCGGGCAGGGCGGGCGAAATAAAATGTAATGCCCGACTATAACGCGGTGCCCGGTCGACTGTGAACGCAGACGGCTTATTCAGTCTCTGAATGGGGCGTCACATGTTGACTCGGTCAGGGTTACTGGCTCGTATCAAGAGTCAGGTTGGCGCTGACTTCTATCGAAAATCAGCAACTGGCATCGAACAGGCCTGATGATTGGCATCGCTTTGCGCGGTTGCAATCGTTACAGGACGAGTGTGTGTTTGCCGATGTGCAGCCAGGCTACGACGGCTGGACGCACCGTGGCGTGAGGCATACCCTTGAAGGCTACTCCAACGCTGCACAAGGACCCAGCCATGAGCCGTATTTTTGCTGACAACGCCCATTCCATTGGCAATACGCCGCTGGTGCAGATCAACCGTATCGCGCCACGTGGCGTGACCATCCTGGCCAAGATCGAAGGGCGTAACCCGGGTTACTCGGTCAAGTGCCGTATTGGCGCGAACATGATCTGGGACGCTGAAAGCACTGGCAAACTCAAGCCGGGCATGACCATCGTCGAGCCGACTTCGGGTAATACCGGCATCGGCCTGGCCTTCGTGGCGGCCGCTCGCGGCTACAAGCTGATGCTGACCATGCCGGCGTCCATGAGCATCGAACGTCGCAAGGTGCTCAAGGCCCTGGGCGCGGAGCTGGTGCTCACTGAACCCGCCAAAGGCATGAAGGGCGCCATTGAAAAGGCGGCAGACATCATGGCCAGCGACCCGGCCCGCTACTTCATGCCGCAACAGTTCGATAACCCGGCCAACCCGGCGATTCATGAAAAGACCACCGGCCCGGAAATCTGGAGCGACACCGACGGCGCGATCGATGTGCTGGTCGCCGGCGTGGGCACCGGCGGCACCATTACCGGTGTTTCGCGTTATATCAAGAATACCCAGGGCAAGCCGATCCTGTCGGTGGCGGTGGAACCCGTGGTTTCGCCTGTGATCACCCAGGCCCTGGCCGGCGATGAAATCAAGCCAAGCCCGCACAAGATCCAGGGCATCGGTGCTGGATTTGTGCCGAAAAACCTGGATCTGTCGATGGTCGACCGGGTTGAGCTGGTCAGTGATGAAGAGTCCAAGGCCATGGCCCTGCGCCTGATGCAGGAAGAAGGCATTCTGTGTGGTATTTCCTGTGGTGCCGCGATGGCGGTTGCCGTGCGCCTGGCGGAAACCCCGGAGATGCAGGGCAAGACCATCGTGGTGATCCTGCCCGATTCCGGTGAGCGTTACCTGTCGAGCATGCTGTTCAGTGACTTGTTCACCGAGCAGGAAAACCAGCAGTAACCCGGGTTATTGGTTGTTTGGCTGAGTGGTTGCTAAACGTATCGAGCGCTGGTTATAGTCAGCGCTCGTCGAGCGTTGCGCCCGACGTTTCATTCTCTTCAAAAAAGATCAGCCCATGCCTGCATTCCACGTCAACGCGGTAGTCGATTCAGCGGTCAACGCTGGCGTCGTGCCGTGCGGGAAACAGCAGCCAGGGCAGATCAGTCATTACCCCCCTCCTGTCAGTCGCACGCCAGTGTGCGCGGTGGTCTCACCGCCAGGTGTCGGCATTTCGGGCTGATCGGCATTTCTGCTGCTCCCTGTGCCTGCCTGAACACAAAAAAAATGAATTTCGGCTTCGGCTGAGTTGGCTTATTGCCTGATGACAGGTGGTTTTCATGTTGCTCATTTCCAAAAAGACCGCACTGGCGGCGGCCTCCACGAGTCTGTTTGTTCTGCTCTGGAGCAGTGGGGCGATTTTCTCCAAGTGGGGACTGGCCCATGCCTCGCCCTTTGCGTTCCTGTTGATCCGTTTTGCCATTGCCCTGTGCGGGCTGGTGCTGTTGGTCCCGTTGTTCAATCTCCAACGGCCCCGTGGCGGCCGGTCGCTGTGCTATGCGGCGGCCACCGGTCTGGTGCTGTTGGGCGCCTATCAGATTTTCTATCTGTTGGCGCTGGACCTCAACGTCACGCCGGGGGTCATGGCGACCATCATGGGGGTGCAGCCGATACTCACGGTGGTGTTGATGGAGCGTCAGCGTTCCTGGAGCCGGATATTCGGCCTGACGCTAGGCCTGGCGGGATTGATCATGGTGGTGTACCAGGGCATCGGTCTGGCCGGGATGTCGCTGGCCGGGATGCTCTATGGCCTGCTGGCGCTGCTGAGCATGACCGTAGGCTCCATCATGCAAAAGCGCATCACTGACAATCCGCTGGGCACGCTGCCGGTGCAGTACCTGGCCGGGCTGTTGTTGTGCGGGGTGTTCGTGCCGTTCCAGCCGTTCCACTTTGAACACAGTGTCGGCTTCATCGTACCGGTGTTGTGGATGGGGCTGGTGGTGTCGCTGTTGGCCACCTTGCTGCTGTATCGCCTGATTGCCCGTGGCAACCTGGTGAACGTCACCAGCCTGTTCTACCTGGTGCCCGCAGTGACCGCGGTGATGGACTACCTGATCTTCGGCAACCGGCTGGCGACGTTGAGTCTGCTGGGGATGGTGCTGATTATCGTAGGGCTGGTGTTTGTGTTCCGCAAGTCAGGCTGATGCGGGCGCGACCTTCGTGATGGACGAAGGTCGCGTTTTTTCATGGCGGGCATTGCGGATCCGGCCAGCCGGAGTTCACGTCATGTCGGCGACAGTGTGCAGAGCGTCGAGCCAGTTCGCTCGGTCAGCGCGCTCGATCATTCCCGTGTGGATGTGAAGCGGGTGGTCGACAGGACCCAGGATGGCCGTTACTACGACCAGCATTACGCCTTGGTGGACGGTGCCGGCAAGCCGGTGACGTCAGGGGCTTACCTGATTACGCTGGCATATCCTTGAGCTGAGGTGCAGGCCGTCCGGGCAGCGCATTGAGCGTATCGATGCGCCGCCATCCCTTGTTGTCAGGCCTGCCTTGAGGCTTTCGCCGCCACGGGTTTGAGCACCAGCCACAGCGCCGCCGCAATCAAAACCCCGCCATATACATGGACCATCGACAACGGCTCATCGAGAAACAATGCCCCCCACAACACCCCGAATGGCGGGATCATGAAGGTCACGGTCATGGATTTGATCGGGCCGATCGAGGTGAGCAAGCGGAAGTACAGGATGTAGGCCAGCGCGGTGCACCCCAGGCCCAGCCCCAGCAGCGACAACCAGACGCTCCAGCCGCCCCAGCTCACGGGTGGCTGACTGATCACGCTGTAGCCGAACAGGGGAAGCAGGAACAGGGTGGCGCCGAGCATGCTGCCCAGTGCCGAGAGCCGACTGTCGAGGCCGCCTTGATGGTCGAGCCAGCGTCGCGCCAGGAACCCGGCGAAGCCGTAGCAGGTGGTCGCCAGCAGGCAGGCGAGGGCGCCCAGTAACAGTTCCATATCAAAGGCCATGGGGCCGGCGCGGGTCAGTACGGCGACACCCAGCAGGCCGAGGGCGACGCCCGCCATCTTCGACAGGCTGAGTCTTTCGCTGAAGAACAGCCCGCCGATCAATACGCCCATCAGCGGGGTGGTGGCATTGAAAATCGCCGAGTAACCCGCAGGCAGCACTTGGGCGGCCACCGAGTACAGGGTCGCCGGAATCCCGGAGTTGATCACCCCGAGCAACAGCACCGTCTTGAACTTGCCGCGAAAGTCCCAGCTGACGCGCATCAGCGCCAGGATCACCAGCAAGCCGGTGGCAGCGATGGACACCCGGAAAAAGGCAGTGGGGATTGTGCCAATCTCTGGGGCAATGATGCGCATGAACAGAAAGCTCGCTCCCCAAATGGCGGCAAGTGACAACAAACGCAGAATATCGACGGGGTTCACGGCTCGTTCCTTCCTTATCGGGGCGCAAGTGTCGCTGCCGCACGGGGCCAAGGCAATGGTTGCGTTGCCTGACAATTGACCTCTAAGCTCAGCCTCCAACGATAAGAACCACCCCCGCAGAGGTCTCCACATGCCGCAGCCATGGCCCGCCGCCGATATCGCCCAGATGATCCTCGACGGTTTCGATGATTATCGCGAGCATTTCCGCCAGATCACCGATGGCGCCCGGGCCCGCTTCGAACAGGCGCAGTGGCAGGAGGCGCAGGTAGCGTCGGCGGCGCGGATCAACCTCTACGAAGAGAAGGTCGGCGAGGTGGTGGGTCGCCTGCATGCGGCCTTTGCCACCGAGACGCTGCTGGATGTCAGCAGTTGGCCACTGGTCAAAAGTGCCTATATCAGCCTGATCGACCTGCGTTTCGACGATGAGTTGTCTGAGACCTGGTACAACTCGACCTTCTGCGGGCTGTTCAGCCACGACCTGATCAGCGACGGCAGCATGTTCATTCACACCACCCGGCCGAGCCTGCGTCGGGCCCGTGCCGCACAAACCCGCACCTACAAGCCCCACGGCCAGTTGACGGGGATGCTGGCGAGTATCTTTGCCGACTACCGCTTCAGCGAGGACTATGCCGACCTTGCGGGTGACCTGCGCCGGCTCGAATCGCAACTGCGCGAGAACCTGCCCGATTGGGTGTGCAAGGATCCTGAGTTGAGCGTCGAGCTGTTTTCTTCGGTGCTCTATCGCAACAAGGGTGCCTACCTGGTGGGACGCATCTTTACCGCGGACGAACAATGGCCGCTGGTGATTCCATTCCTGCACCGCGAAGGGCGGGGCATCCAGATCGATGCGTTGATCACCGATGAAGCCGACGTGTCGATCATTTTCTCGTTCACCCGCTCGTATTTCATGGTCGATGTGCCGGTGCCGGCGGAATTCATCGGCTTCCTCAGGCGCATTCTGCCGGGCAAGCACATCGCCGAGCTGTACACCTCGATTGGCTTCTACAAGCACGGCAAGTCGGAGTTCTACCGGGCGCTGATCAATCACCTGGCCAACACCGATGACCCGTTCATCATGGCGCCCGGTGTACGCGGCATGGTCATGAGCGTGTTTACCCTGCCGGGGTTCAACACCGTGTTCAAGATCATCAAGGACCGGTTCTCTCCGTCGAAAAACGTCGATCGTGCGACGGTCATCGAGAAGTACCGGCTGGTGAAAAGTGTCGACCGCGTCGGGCGCATGGCCGATACCCAGGAGTTCGCCGACTTCCGTTTCCCATTGAGCAAGTTTGACCCGGCGTGCCTGGCCGAATTGCTGGAAGTCGCCGCCTCCACGGTGCAAGTGGAGGGCGATACGGTGTTGATTCGCCACTGCTGGACCGAGCGCCGGATGACCCCGCTAAACCTGTACCTGGAGAACGCCAACCCCGCCCAGGTGCGCGAGGCGTTGGAGGACTACGGGCTGGCGATCAAGCAGCTGGCGGCGGCCAACATCTTTCCCGGCGACATGCTGTTGAAGAACTTCGGTGTCACCCGGCACGGGCGCGTGGTGTTTTATGACTACGACGAGATCTGCTTTCTCACCGAAGCCAACTTCCGCCACATTCCGCAACCGCGTACCCCAGAAGACGAAATGGCCTCCGAGCCCTGGTATTCCATCGGCCCGCTGGACGTGTTCCCGGAGGAGTTCCCGCCGTTCCTGTTTGCCGATGCCGGCCAGCGCCGGCTGTTCAACCAGTTGCACGGAGAGCTGTACAACGCCGACTACTGGAAAAGCCTGCAAGAGGCGATTCGGGCCGGCAAGGTGATCGACGTGTTTCCGTATCGGCGTAAAGGGGGAGAGCAGCTATAAGCTGCAAGCGACAAGCTTCAAGTTAAAAGCGAATCAGCTTGCGGCCGCATCTCTGTTACTCTTGCCGCTTTTGGCTTAAAGCTTGCCGCTGCTTCTATGACTGACGAATCGCCCTCCATCGACAAACTGCTGAAAAACCTCGATCACGCCATGCTCGCCGACCGTCACCGGTTGCGGCGCCAGTTGCTCGAGCTGCGCAAGAAACCCGACGAAGCCAAGCTGGCCCAGTGGGTGGCGCGCATGCAGGCGTCCTGCGACCAGGTGCTGGCGCGACGTGCCAGCCTGCCGGTGATTCGTTACGACGACAGCCTGCCGATTGCCGCCAAGCGCGATGAAATCAAGGCGGCACTGCAACAGCATCAGGTGCTGATCATTGCCGGTGAAACCGGCTCGGGCAAGACCACCCAGTTGCCGAAGATCTGCCTGGAAATCGGGCGCGGCCAGCACGGCCTGATCGGTCATACCCAGCCGCGCCGGATCGCTGCCCGCAGCGTCGCCAGCCGGGTGGCCGAAGAACTGGCCACGCCGCTTGGCGCCCTGGTCGGTTATCAGGTGCGGTTCGAGGACCAGAGCGATGCCAACACCCTGATCAAGCTGATGACCGACGGCATCCTGCTGGCGGAAACCCAGAACGACCGCTACCTCGAACGCTACGACACGATCATCGTCGACGAAGCCCACGAACGCAGCCTGAACATCGACTTTTTGCTCGGTTACCTGAAAACCCTGCTGCCCCGTCGCCCGGACCTGAAAGTCATCATCACCTCGGCGACCATCGATCTGGAGCGCTTCTCCAAGCACTTCGACGATGCACCGATTGTCGAGGTCTCCGGCCGCACCTTCCCGGTAGACACCTGGTACCGGCCGTTGACGCTGGAGCAGGACGAAGAAGGTAACCGGGTCGAGGACGACCTGACGGTGGATCAGGCGATCCTCGCCACCCTTGACGAAATCGCCGCCCATGAGCGCAGCGAGCGCCGCAGCCCGGGGGATGTGCTGGTGTTCCTGCCGGGTGAGCGCGAGATTCGTGACGCCGCCGACATGCTGCGCAAGGCCCAGCTCAAGCACACCGAGATTCTGCCGCTCTATGCACGGTTGTCGCCGGCCGAGCAGCAGCGAATCTTCCAGTCCCATCCGGGCCGTCGCGTGGTCCTGGCGACCAACGTCGCGGAAACTTCGCTGACCGTGCCGGGCATTCGCTACGTGATCGACAGCGGTACGGCGCGCATTAGCCGCTACAGCTACCGCGCCAAGGTTCAACGCTTGCCGATCGAGGCCATTTCCCAGGCCAGTGCCAACCAGCGCAAGGGTCGCTGCGGGCGGGTCGAGCCGGGCATTTGCGTGCGCCTGTACAGCGAAGAGGACTTTATCGGCCGTCCGGAATTTACCGACCCGGAAATCCTGCGCACCAACCTCGCGGCGGTGATTTTGCAGATGCTCCATCTGCGCCTGGGCGAGATCACCGATTTCCCGTTTATCGAACCGCCGGATGGCAAGGCCATCAGCGACGGCTTCAACTTGCTGCAAGAACTCTCGGCGGTGGACCGCAACAGCCAGTTGACCCCGTTGGGCCGTCAGCTGGCGCGCTTGCCGGTGGACCCGCGCATGGGTCGCATGCTGCTGGAAGCCGCGAAACTCGGCAGCTTGCAGGAAGTGCTGATCGTTGCCAGCGCCATGTCGATCCAGGACCCGCGCGAGCGGCCACCGGAGCGGCAACAGGCCGCCGACCAGGCCCACGCACAATGGAAGGATGTGGATTCGGACTTCGCCGGGCTGGTCAATCTGTGGCGCGGTTTTGAAGAGCAGCGCCAGGCCCTGACGGCCAGTCCGTTGCGCAACTGGTGCCGCAAGAATTTCCTGAACTACCTGCGCTTGCGCGAGTGGCGCGACTCCCATCGTCAGTTGAGCCTGATCTGCCGCGACATGCAGCTGTCCCTCAATAAAGAGCCGGCGGATTATCCGAAGCTGCACAAGGCTGTGTTGTCCGGCTTGCTCAGCCAGATCGGCCAGAAGACTGACGAGGGCGATTATCTCGGTGCGCGTCAGCGACGCTTCTGGATTCATCCGTCCTCGGGGCTGGGCAAGAAGCGTCCGCAATGGTTGATGACCGCCGAACTGGTGGAAACCACCAAGCTCTATGCGCGCATGGTGGCCAAGATCGATGCCGACTGGATCGAACCCCTGGCCGGGCACCTGATCAAGAAAAATCACTTCGAACCCCATTGGGAGAAGAAGCGCGGACAAGTGGTGGCTTACGAACAGATCACCTTGTTCGGGCTGATCATCGTCGGTCGCCGGCCGGTGCACTATGGGCCGATCGACCCTGGGGTTTCCCGCGAACTGTTTATCCGCGAAGCCTTGGTACGTGGTGAAATCCAGTCTAGGGCCAAGTGCCTGTCGGCCAATGCGCAACTGCTCGAACAGCTCGATGAGCTGGAAGCCAAGGCCCGGCGCCGTGACATTCTGGCGGACGAAGAAACCTTGTTCGCCTTCTACGAGGCGCGCCTGCCCGCCGAGATTCATCAGACCGCGACCTTCGACAGCTGGTATCGGGTCAACAGCCAGAAAGAGCCGCAGTTGCTGATCATGCGTGAAGAGGACGTGCTGGCCCGCGAAGCCAACGAAATCACCGCCGCGCATTATCCGGACACCCTGCGCCTGGGGGACCTGACGCTGCCGTTGAGTTATCACTTCGAGCCCAACCACCCGCGTGATGGCGTGACCCTGCGGGTGCCGGCACCGTTACTGCCGATGCTGCCGCCGGAGCGCCTGGAGTGGCTGGTGCCGGGGGTGATCGAGGCCAAGTGCATCGCTCTGGTGCGCAACCTGCCCAAGGCCTTGCGCAAGAACTTCGTGCCGGTGCCGGACTTCGTCAAGGCCGCGTTGCAACGCATCACCTTCGCTGAGGCTTCGCTGCCGCAAGCGCTGGGTCGCGAGCTGTTGCGCATGACCGGTGCGCGGGTCAGCGATGAAGCCTGGGCCGAAGCGGCGCAGCAGGTGGAAAGCCATTTGCGGATGAACCTGGAAATCGTCGATGGCCAGGGCAAGTTCCTCGGCGAGGGCCGCGACCTGGCCGAGCTGACGGCGCGTTTCGCCGAGGCCAGCCAGGCGGCGTTGGCCGTGCCGCAAACCGCGAAAAGCCAGCAGCCGGTGGAGGCGAAAGTCTTTGCCGCCGTGGCCGAGAAAACCCAACAGAAGATCGCCGGGCTGTCGATGACGGTCTATCCGGCGCTGGTGGAGGAGGCGGGCACGGTCAAGGAAGGGCGTTTCTCCACCCCGGCCGAAGCCGAATTCCAGCACCGTCGCGCCTTGCAACGCCTGCTCATGCAGCAACTGGCCGAGCCGGCGAAGTTCCTGCGCGGCAAACTGCCGGGGCTCACTGAACTGGGCTTGATGTACCGCGAACTGGGGCGCATCGACAGTCTGGTGGAAGATATCCTGCTGGCGAGCCTGGACAGTTGCATTCTTGACGGCGAAGCCAGTCTGCCCCGGGACGGCGCCGGCCTGGCCTCGCTGGCCGAACGCAAACGTGGCGCCTGGACCGAACACGCCGAGCGCCTGGCCCGATTGACGCTGGAGATTCTCAAGCACTGGCACGCGCTGCAGAAGCGCTTCAAGGGCAAGATCGACCTGGCCCAGGCCGTGGCCTTGAACGATATCAAGCAGCAGTTGAGTCATCTGGTGTACCCGGGCTTTGTCCGTGAAACCCCGATGCAGTGGCTCAAGGAATTGCCGCGCTACCTCAAGGCAGTCGAGCAGCGCTTCGAGAAACTCGGCGCGCAGGTGCAAAAGGATCGGGTCTGGAGTGGCGAACTGAGCGGGCTCTGGGCGCAATACCAGGCTCGCGCCAGCAAACACGCTCAGGAAGGCAAGCGTGATCCTGCGCTCGAGTTGTACCGTTGGTGGCTGGAGGAGTACCGCGTTTCGCTGTTTGCCCAGCAGTTGGGGACCAAGGTGCCAATCTCCGACAAGCGTTTGAGCAAGCAATGGAGTCAGGTCGAACCTTGATCCTGTGGGAGCGGGCTTGCTCGCGAAGGCGGTATGTCAATCCATGACGGCCTCTTCGTCGGATCGCCGCCCGGAGCAAGCCCGCTCCCACATTCGATCGGCGTTTCATCCTGCAAATAGGGGCCAAACGCCAATGTTTATGGCAAACTTCGCGCCTATAAACGCCGGCCCCGCGGTTTTGAGCCTTCGACGGCAAGGGTGGATCGGAATAAAGCGACGCCAGGTTGATTCCCGCTGACGGGATAAGACCCTTTATGTGTTGGTACGTCGGTGCCAACGCTTTCTGCCTGACCAGATTAGAGAAACGACCATGCATAACGTCGTCATCAGCGGCACCGGCCTGTACACCCCGGCCAACAGCATCTCCAACGAAGAGCTGGTGCAGTCTTTCAATACCTATGTCGCCCGGTTCAATGCCGACAACGCCGATGCCATCGCGCGCGGCGAGGTCGAGGCGCTGACCGAGTCCAGCGTGGCCTTTATCGAAAAGGCTTCCGGGATCAAGAGCCGCTTTGTCATGGACAAGGAAGGCATCCTTGACCCGGCACGCATGGCTCCCCGCCTGCCTGAGCGCTCCAACGACGAATGGTCGGTGCTGTGCCAGATGGCCATTGGCGCCGCCGAACAGGCCCTGCAACGCGCCGGTAAAACCGCGGCGGACATCGACGGTGTGATCGTTGCGTGCTCCAACCTGCAACGCGCCTACCCGGCCATTGCCATCGAAGTCCAGGAAGCCCTGGGTATCGAAGGCTTCGGGTTCGACATGAACGTAGCCTGCTCCTCGGCCACCTTCGGTATTCAGGCTGCCGCCAACAGCGTACAGCTGGGCCAGGCGCGGGCGATCCTGATGGTCAACCCGGAAGTCTGTACCGGTCACCTGAACTTCCGCGATCGCGATAGCCATTTCATCTTCGGTGATGCCGCCACGGCCGTGATCATCGAACGCGCCGATCTGGCCACCTCTGCGCACCAGTTCGACGTGGTCAGCACCAAGCTGCTGACCAAGTTCTCCAACAACATCCGCAACAACTTCGGCTTCCTCAACCGCGCCGCGGAAGAGGGCATCGGTGCCCGTGACAAACTGTTTGTGCAGGAAGGCCGCAAGGTGTTCCGTGACGTCTGCCCGATGGTCGCCGAGCTGATCGCCACCCACCTGGAAGAGAACACCCTGAACATCAGCGACGTGAAGCGTTTCTGGCTGCATCAGGCCAACCTCAGCATGAACCACCTGATCGTCCGGAAGTTGCTGGGCCGTGAAGCCACCGAAGAAGAAGCACCGGTGATTCTCGACACCTACGCCAACACCAGTTCGGCCGGTTCCGTGATTGCCTTCCACAAGCATCAGGACGACTTGCCCGCAGGTTCCCTGGCGGTGCTTAGCTCCTTTGGCGCCGGTTACTCCATCGGCAGCGTGATTCTGCGCAAACGTTGATGACTGACGACAACCAACTGCTCGAGCGCCTGCTGGCGGGCGAGCAGAGGGCTTACAAGGAACTGGTCGGCACCTATCAAAGTGCGATGCGGGCGGTGGCGTATGCCATCGTCGGCGCGCGCCATGCCGATGAAGTGGTGCAGGACGCCTGGCTGTCGGTGGTGCGTAACCTGGCGGGATTTCAAGGCCGTTCGAGTCTCAAGACCTGGTTGTTGACCATCACCGCGAACGCCGCGAAAAGCCGCTACAAGCAAAACCGTCGGGAAGTGTTGCTGGACGACTTGCCGTCGCCCCATGGCACCCTCGGGGACGACCGGTTTTCAGCCGCCGACGGTCACTGGCTGGTGGCGCCTTTTGCCTGGCACCAGGACACGCCCGAGGCCTTGCTCACCGAAGACGAACTGCGCGAGTGCATGGAGAAGACCTTGCTCAGCCTGCCTGAATTGCAGAGCAGCGTTCTGCTGTTGCGCGACCGGCAAGGGCTTGAGCTGGAGGAAATCTGTAATCTTCTGGAGATCTCGCTCTCCAATGTCCGGGTGCTGTTGCACAGGGCACGCCTGAAGGTCTTCGCGACCGTTGAGCATTTTGAGGAAACCGGCCAATGCTGACGTGTAAGGAACAGGTGGCACGCTCCAGCGATTATCTCGATGGCCAATTGAGCTTTCGAGAGCGCTTGATGGTGCGCCATCACCTGATGTTTTGCCCCAATTGCCGACGCTTCGTGCGGCAAATGCGCTTGATGCAGGCGACCTTGCGCGCCATGCCTGAAGAACCGGTACCGGGTGTCGACGACCTGGCCGGACGACTGGCGGCCGAACGCCAGAAGCACAATACACAGCCCTAGGTTCCTCTGAAAGCTGTTGCTTCCTCCCCTGTGCCCCCCCCTCTATCTCGCGGCTTTCAGCCCGCTTTTCAACGCGTAGCAGATTTATTTCGATTCGAAGTAAAAAAGTTCCGTTGTCATCAAATCTTTATCTAATGGCAACTTGCCTGCAATCACCCGCCGCCAAGATCCCCTCCCAACACCAGCGGGCCTGAACCGCGTGTAACCAAGCTTTGACCACCAATTAGGGGAACTTTTCGATGATCCGTAAGCACTTCGCCGGTTTTGCTGCCAGCGTACTGGCCATGGCAGTGACCGCCCAGGCTTTCGCTGGCACCGTGACCACTGACGGCGCCGATATCGTAGTCAAGACCAAGGGCGGCCTTGAGGTCGCAACCACCGACAAAGAATTCAGCTTCAAACTGGGCGGCCGCTTGCAGGCTGACTACAGCCAGTTCGACGGGATCTACACCAAGAACGGTGATACCGCGGATGCGGCCTACTTCCGTCGCGCATTCCTGGAACTGTCCGGCGTGCTGTATACCGATTGGGCTTACACCATCAACTACGACTTCTCCCACAACACCGGTGACTCCGAGAACGGTTACTTCGACGAGGGGTCGCTGGCCTACAACGGCTTCAAGCCGGTCTCGATCAAGGTCGGTCGTTTCGACCCGGACTTCGGCCTGGAAAAAGCCACCAGTTCCAAATGGGTCACCGCACCAGAGCGCAACATGGCCTACGACATGGTCGACTGGGCAAACACCCACCAGAACGGTATGGGCCTGCAAACCTCCGGCGTATTCGCTGATTCGTTCTATGCCTCCGCCGGTGTGTTCAGCAAGGACACCGACGACACCGATGGCAACAGCGTCAAGCAGGTCAACGGTCGCTTTGTCTTCGCGCCCATGCATGAAGGCGGCAATGTGCTGCACTTCGGTGTGAACGTCGCCTCCCGAGATGTCTCCGACACGGCCTTCGATTCCCGTTATCGCACCCGAATGGGCATGCGGGGTGTTGAAACCCAAGGCGGTAACGATGCCGGTTCCAACGGCAACCGTCCGGTGCTGGGCGGCAGTTCCTCGTCGCCGGCCGGCTCCTACTCCCGTGACGATGCATTCGGCCTGGAAGCGGCATTCGCCATGGGCCCGGCCTCGATCCAGGGTGAGTACATCACCCGTAAGACCAAGGCCGACGACAACGCTTATGAAGACATCAAGGGTGATGGCTTCTACGTTCAGGGCGCCTACACCCTGACAGGCGAATCCCGCGGCTACAAAATCGGTAAATTCGATGCGATCAAGCCAGACAACAAGTCCATCGGTGCCTGGGAACTGTACTACCGTTACGACAGCATGATCGTCGATGACGACAACGTCACCACCGCCACCCTGACCCGTGACGTTGGCGATGCCGAAGCCCGGGTTCATACCGTCGGCGTCAACTGGTACGCCAACGAAGCGGTGAAAATCTCCGCGGCCTACCTCATGGCCGACACTGACAATGTGACCAACGCCACGGCGGCCAGCGGGACTACCCCGGCAGAGCGTACGGGCGATGACAGCGGCGATGGCTTCGTGCTTCGTGCTCAATACGTGTTCTAAAACGCGGTAACGGCAGCACGAGCTCTTTCTTCATCCGTTAAAGCTCCTTTCGTTTCACCCCGCCTCGGCGGGGTTTTTTTATGACGGCCAATGCCACGGATGGGCGATACTCGGAGGGTCTTGAGGCTGCACCTGCGGGGAACAGAATGCCGTTACACGTTTTGGACAGTTTGTCCGCCATTGCGCCTCAGGAATGGGATGCCCTGGTGCCGGACACCCAGCCGTTCCTGCGCCATGCATTTCTGGGGGCGCTGGAAGACAGTGGCAGTCTCGGCCCCCATTCCGGCTGGCAACCGGAGCACTTGCTGCACATCGAAGACGGCCATCTGCTGGCGGCGTTGCCCAGTTACCGTAAATGGCACTCTTATGGCGAATACGTGTTCGACCATGGCTGGGCCGATGCCTGTGAAAAGGCCGGGATCGCGTACTACCCCAAGCTGTTGACGGCCGTGCCGTTCAGCCCGGTCAGCGGGCCGCGCTTGTTGGCCGCCAAGGTGCAGGATGGCTTCGAACTGCTCAAGAGCCTGCCCGGGTACCTGGAGATCGAGGAACTTTCCAGCGCCCATATCAACTTCACCGATGCCTTTACCGATGCTGCCCTGGCCGAGCAGCCGGGTTGGCTGCAACGTGTCGGCTGCCAATACCACTGGCAGAATCGCGGGTATCGGGACTTCCAGGATTTCCTCGATGCGCTGAGTTCACGCAAGCGCAAGCAAATGCGCAAGGAGCGCGAGCAAGTGGCGGGGCAGGGCATTGAGTTTGAATGGCTAGAAGGGCACCAACTCGACCAGGCACAGTGGGATTTCGTCTATGCCTGCTACGCCAACACCTATGCGGTGCGTCGGCAGTCACCTTACCTGACCCGGGAATTCTTCAGCCTGCTGGCCGAGCGCATGCCCGAAGCGATACGGGTGGTGTTGGCCAAACAAGGGGCGCGGCCCGTGGCCATGGCCTTCAGCCTGGTGGGGGGCGACAGTTTTTATGGGCGCTACTGGGGCTGCCTGGCGGAGTTCGACCGCCTGCACTTCGAGACCTGTTTCTATCAAGGCATGGACTACGCCATCGCCAACGGTTTCCAGCGATTTGATGCCGGCGCCCAGGGTGAGCATAAGTTGATTCGTGGGTTTGAACCGGTGATCACCCATTCCTGGCACTACCTGCGTCACGCGGGATTGAAGGCGGCGGTCCAGGATTTTCTCGAGCGCGAGCGCATCGGGGTGATGGGGTATGCGCAAGAAGCGAGGACAGCCTTGCCATATCGACAGGGCTGACCCTCGCGCCTAGGCGTCGCTTAACTGTCTTCCTTGCCCAGCCAGCGGTACATTACGCCGCCAATCACCGCGCCCAGCAGCGGCGCCAGCCAGAACAGCCAAAGCTGTTGAATCGCCCAGCCGCCGACAATCAGCGCAGGGCCGGTACTGCGCGCGGGGTTGACCGAGGTGTTGGTGACCGGAATCGAGATCAGGTGAATCAGGGTCAGCCCCAGGCCGATGGCGATCGGAGCCATTCCGGCCGGGGCGCGTTTGTCGGTGGCGCCAAGGATGATCAGGATGAACATCGCCGTCATCACCAGCTCACTGACAAAGCCAGCGGTCATCGAGTAGCTGCCTGGTGAGTGTTCACCGTAGCCGTTGGAGGCCAGGCCGCTGGCCAGTTCGAAGCCCGGCTTGCCGCTGGCGATGAAGTACAGCAGGGCGGCGGCAATGATCGCGCCGATCACCTGGGCGATGATATAGGCCGGCAGTTCCTTGGCCGGGAATCGCCCGCCGACCACCAGCCCCAGCGACACCGCCGGGTTGAGGTGGCAGCCCGAGATATGGCCGATGGCAAACGCCATGGTCAGCACCGTCAGGCCAAATGCCAGGGAAACCCCCAGCAGGCCAATCCCGACCTCGGGAAAGGCTGCCGCCAACACCGCACTGCCACAACCACCCAACACCAGCCAGAACGTACCTACCAACTCTGTAGCCGAACGTTTTAACAGAGACATAAGAGAGAGCCCTTTGGAGTTATCGCGACCGTTTGCCTCCAGCAGATGGACGACAGCACCATCTCCCGAACCTGCCCTGAGTACAGCAGGATTCTTCTGGAATTCCAGTGATCATAAAAACGCCGGTGCCCGTGCTTGAGGGGTTGTGACGGTTATCGCAGATCGGGTGTGGGAAGGCGCGGGGATAGCGGATACATGCCCTGTGGCGAGCAAGCTCGCTCGCCACAGGGGGGAGCGTATGGGCTCGACTCAATCGATGCCGACAAACCCTCCGGTCTGGTGTTGCCACAGCCGGGCATACAACCCGCCATGGGCCAACAGTTCGGCGTGGGTGCCGCTTTCGGCGATCCGGCCGTTTTCCAGCACCACCAGGCGATCCATCCGGGCGATGGTGGAAAGCCGGTGCGCGATGGCGATCACGGTCTTGCCCTGCATCAGGGTTTCGAGGCTTTCCTGGATCGCTGCCTCTACCTCCGAGTCCAGTGCCGAGGTGGCTTCATCCATGATCAGGATCGGCGCGTCCTTGAGCAGCACCCGGGCGATGGCGATGCGTTGCCGTTGACCGCCGGAGAGTTTGACCCCGCGCTCACCGACGTGGGCGTCGAAGCCCGTGCGGCCTTCAGCGTCCGACAGCAACGGGATGAACTCGTCGGCACGGGCTTTGTGCGCGGCCTCCCAGAGTTCGGCGTCGGTGGCATCGGGTTTGCCGTACAGCAGGTTGTCACGGATCGAGCGGTGCAGCAGCGAAGTGTCCTGGGTGATCATGCCGATTCGTTCGCGCAAGCTTTCCTGAGCCACATGGGCAATGTTCTGGCCATCGATCAGGATCTGCCCGTCCTGCAGGTCGTACAGGCGCAGCAGCAGGTTGACCAGGGTCGATTTGCCGGCGCCGGAAGGACCGATCAAGCCGATTTTCTCGCCGGGCCGAATGGTCAGGTTCAGGTCGCCGATGATTCCGCTTTTCTTGCCATAGTGAAACGCCACGTGTTCGAAACGCACTTCGCCACGGTCCACTTGCAGGCGGGGAGCCGGTTCACGATCGGTGACGCTGATCGGTTGCGCGATGGTTTGCAGGCCGTCCTGGACCATCCCGATGTTCTCGAAGATGCCGTTGACCACCCACATGATCCAGCCAGACATGTTGACGATGCGGATCACCAGGCCGGTGGCCAGGGCAATGGCGCCGACCGAGATCAGCGACTGGGTCCACAACCACAACGCCAGGCCCGTGGTGCCGACAATCAGCAGGCCGTTCATGCTGGTGATGACCACGTCCATGCTGGTGACGACGCGCCCGGCCAGCTGGGATTTTTCAGTCTGTTCGGCAATGGCTTCACGGGCGTACTGCTGTTCGAAGTTGGTGTGGGCAAACAGCTTGAGCGTGGTGATGTTGGTGTAGCCGTCGACAATCCGGCCCATCAGTTTGGAGCGGGCGTCGGAGGACACCACCGAGCGTTCCTTGACCCGAGGCACGAAGTAGTAGAGCGCGCCGAGGTAGGCGGCGATCCAGGTCAGCAACGGAATCATCAGGCGCCAGTCGGCCTCGGCGAACAGCACCAGTGAGCTGATCGCGTAGATCAGCACATGCCACAATGCATCCACCGCTTGCACCGCGGAGTCGCGCAGGGAGTTGCCGGTTTGCATGATCCGTTGGGCGATGCGCCCGGCGAAGTCGTTCTGGAAGAAATTCAGGCTCTGCTTGAGCACGTAGCTGTGGTTCTGCCAGCGAATCAGGCTGGTCATGCCGGGGCTCAGGGTCTGGTGCACCAGCAGGTCGTGCAGACCGACGAACACCGGGCGCAGGACCAGCGCGACCACTGCCATCCAGGCCAGTTCAACACCGTGGACCTTGAAGAAGTCGGCATTCGGTGTGCCCTGGGCCAGGTCGATGATCCGGCTCAGGTAACTGAACAGCGCCACTTCGATCAGCGCACCGAACAGGCCGATGATCAACAGCGCGGCGAAGCTCGGCCAGACCTGGCGCAGGTAATAGGTATAGAAGGGCAGGACTCGATCGGGCGGGGCCGCCGTCGGGGCGTCACGGAATATGTCGATCAGTTTTTCGAAGCGGCGATAAAGCATCAGTCAAACGCCCGCGTGCGGGCTCTCCTTTTTTCGATGCGAGCGGCACGCCGTTCCTTGCGCGGCCGCTCGGGACGCCCTGTACAGCTTAGTCGATGCGCTTGGCCGACTTGATCAGCACCGGGTCGATAGGCACGTTCTGCATGCCTTGTTTAGTGGTGGTCTGCGAGTTGACGATGATGTCGACCACGTCCATCCCCTTGACCACTTTGGCGAACACTGCATAACCGGCATCGCGTCCCGGGTTCAGGAAGTCATTGTCGGCGACGTTGATGAAGAACTGGCTGGTGGCCGAATCCGGGTTCGAGGTGCGGGCCATCGACAGCGTGCCGCGTACGTTATGCAGGCCATTGCTGGCTTCGTTCTTGATCGGCGCCTTGGTGTCTTTCTGCGCCATTTGCGGGGTGAAGCCACCCCCCTGGACCATGAAGCCCGGAATCACGCGGTGGAAAATGGTGTTGGTGTAGAAGCCGCTGTCGACGTAGGCCAGAAAGTTCTTGGTGCTGACCGGCGCCTTGACCGGGTCCAGTTCGATTTCGATCGAGCCGTTGGTGGTCTCGAGCAATACGTGGGGTGCCTTGGCTGCTTCGGCAGCCATCAGGTTGGCGGCGAACAGGACTGCGCCTGTGGCGAGGGCGATTTTTTTCAGCATGGGTCAGTGATCCTGGGTAGTAGTGTCGACTGTGGTTAGAAATTCAAGCAGGGTCTGGTTGAAGCGCTGCGGCTGGTCCAGTGGCGTGGCATGGCGTGAATCCTCGATCACCACCAGTCGCGCATCGGGCAACAGTTTTACATAGGCTGCTTTCAGCGCCACCGGTGTGTAGTCATGGTCGGCGCTGATGACCAGGGTTGGACAGGTGACTTTCGCCAGTCGTTCCTGAACCCCCCAGCCAACAATGGCATTGAAGCTGGCGAGATAAGCACGTTTGTCGTTTTTTGCCCAGCGCTCGGCCATCTTTTGCCGCAGGTCGGCCTGTTCGGGTTTGGGGAACAGTTTGGCGCCCAGGGCCTTGCCGATGCTGCCAAGGCTCAGCAGGTGCATCAGGCCCCAGCGCTTGAACCATTGCCAGTAATCGTCTGCGGTGCGGACCTTGACTTGCGGCGCGCTGTTGACGATGGACAGGCTTTTGAGCAACCCCGGCTGGTCCACCGCCAGTTGAAAACCGATCATGCCGCCCATGGACAGCCCCACCAGGTGAGCCGGGCCCAGGTTCAGGTGTTCGATCAGCGCGACCAGGTCGGCGCTGAAGCCGGCAATGCTGTAGCGCTCCCGGGGTTTGTCGGAGCGGCCATGGCCGCGCACATCGGGGATGATCAGGCGGTAGCGGGCCGAGAGCTCGGGGATCTGCTTCTCCCAGTCCAGCGTGCTCGAACCCAGCCCGTGAACCAGCAGCAACGGCGTGCCGTGGCCATATTCCTCGTAGTGCAGCGTGCAACCTTCGTGTTCGAAATAGGCCATGGTGCAACTCCTTGTCAGGCTTGTTCCGGGGCGGCGAAAGGGGCATCCAGCGGCGCGGTATCGAAGGTGCGCAGCAGCTCGATGAGAATCTGCGTGGCCGGACCCAGGGGTTTGTCCTTGTTCGAGTACAGGTAAAAGCTGGGGTTACGGCTGCCACCCTGGTCCAACGGTAGCAGCTTGAGCAGGCCCTCCTTGAGTTCCCGTTCGATCATGTGCCGTGGCAGCCAGGCAAAGCCCAGGCCGCTGCCGACGAAGGTCGCCGCGGTGGCCAGGCTGCCGACAGTCCAGCGCTGCTCGGCGCCGAGCCAGCCGACGTCGCGCGGCTGTTGCCGACCGGAGTCACGGATCACCACTTGCAACTGGCTTTCGAGGTCCTGGAAATTCAGCTCGCGGTTCAGGCGATGCAAGGAGTGCTCGGGATGGGCGACGGCGACGAACTCGACATGGCTCAGTTCCGCCCCCAGATAACCGGGAATGCTGAAACCGCTGATGGCCAGGTCGGCCACGCCTTCGAGCAGGACTTCCTCGACCCCGGACAACACTTCTTCGCGCAAGCGAACCCGGCAACCACGGCTTTGCGGCATGAAGGCAGTCAGGGCACGCACGAGGCGGGCGCTCGGGTAGGCGGCGTCGACCACCAGGCGCACTTCGGCTTCCCAACCTTGCTCCATGTGGTGGGCCAGGTCTTCCAGTTGACTGGCCTGTTTGACCAGCTGTCGCGAGCGCCGCAGCAGCACGCCACCGGCTTCGGTCAACACGGCCTTGCGCCCGTCGATGCGCAGCAGCGGCACGCCGAGCTGGTCCTGCATACGCGCCACGGTGTAGCTGACGGACGATTGCGAGCGGTGCAGCGCTTCGGCGGCCTGGGCAAATCCGCCGTGGTCGACCACGGCTTGCAGCGTGCGCCATTGATCCAGGGTCACGCGGGGCGCTTTCATCATGGGCTCCTCTTGTCCTAAGCTGGCAGCTTCCTTTGGAGGCTGTCGAATGAAAAAAGTCTGTTGTGCGGTGCTGGCGATGTTGCCGTTGAGTGCGTTTGCCTATCCCATCGATGTACAAAAAGAACTCAATGGCCTGGGGGTCGACTACACCACCTACGCGACCGACTACGATATGGGTTCCATCACGCTGAACAACTACGGCAAGACCGACGCCGATTGCACGGTGGTGTTCGCCAACGGCCCGGAATCGCCTCGCACGCGGCGTGTCAGCCTGGTCGCGGGGAAAAGCACCGATGTCACGGCCAAATTCAGCCGCAAGATCATCAAATTGCGCATCGGCCTGACCTGCATCGAGAAGCAATAAGCACTCAAGCGAAGCAGATGCCCATGGCATGCTTCGCTTATAAACGAATTTATTGATGGGTTGTAGCAGTTATTTGCGCTTTTTCATCGATATGACTCTGTTTAATCTCCACTCCATCGACTTACAGCATTCACCGATGGAGGCTACATCCCATGTCCCGCGTTCTGATCATCGAAAGCAGCGCCCGCCAGCAAGACTCGGTTTCCCGTCAACTGACGCAAACCTTCATCAATCAGTGGAAAGCCGCGCACCCGGCCGACCAGATCACCGTCCGTGACCTGGCGACCCACCCGGTCCCCCATCTGGACGTGAGCCTGCTGGGTGGCTGGATGAAGCCTGCCGAGCAGCGCAACCCAATCGAACAGGCCGCGCTTGAGCGCTCCAACCTGCTGACCGACGAATTGCTGGCCGCCGACGTACTGGTGATGGCCGCGCCGATGTACAACTTCGCGATCCCCAGCACCCTCAAGGCCTGGCTCGATCATGTGCTGCGTGCCGGGGTGACCTTCAAGTACACCGAGACCGGTCCCCAGGGCCTGCTCAGCGGCAAGCGTGCCTACGTGTTGACCGCTCGCGGCGGCATCTACGCGGGCAGCACCGCCGATCACCAGGAACCGTACCTGCGTCAGGTCATGGGCTTCATCGGTATTCATGACGTCAGCTTCATTCATGCCGAAGGGATGAACCTGGGCGGTGACTTCCAGGAAAAAGGACTGAACCAGGCCAACGCCAAACTGGCCCAGGTCGCCTGATAGGTTAATCGCCCGTTAATCGCTGGATGGTCTAGTGATCTGGCGCAACCCTTCAAGGCTCCACGCGCATCGAACCTCCCTTTGCACTTATTGCTCCTGAGTGCCCTGGCCCGATTGAACGCTTTAGCGAGATCGGGCTTTTTTTTGCCTGTTGTTACCCGGCCTTCACTGTCCGTGGCAAAACCGCTATCGTCGCCGCCACTTTGGACGAGGCGCGTATGGGCTATCTGCTATTTGTCACGCTGATTCAGGCGTTTTCCTTCAGTCTGATCGGCGAGTACCTGGCCGGTCATGTCGACAGTTACTTCGCGGTGCTGGTGCGGGTACTGCTGGCCGGTCTGGTGTTCATCCCGCTGACCCGCTGGCGTTCGGTGGAGCCTGCGTTCATGCGCGGGATGCTGCTGATCGGCGCCTTGCAGTTCGGGGTGACCTACGTCTGCCTGTACCTGAGCTTCCGGGTGCTGACGGTGCCGGAAGTCCTGCTGTTCACTATTCTCACGCCCTTGCACGTGACCTTGATCGAGGATGCGCTCAACCGCCGCTTCAACCCTTGGGCGCTGGTGGCGGCATTGGTTGCTGTGCTGGGGGCGGCCGTGATCCGCTACGACCGCATCAGTCCGGACTTCCTCATGGGCTTCTTGCTGCTGCAACTGGCCAACTTCACCTACGCCGCGGGGCAGGTGCTGTACAAGCACCTGGTGGCACGCCATCCAAGCGACCTGCCGCATTATCGACGCTTCGGTTACTTCTACCTGGGCGCGCTGGCGGTGGTGCTGCCGGCCTTTGTGCTGTTCGGTAAAAGCGACTTCCTGCCTGAAGCGCCGCTGCAGTGGGGCGTGTTGCTGTTCCTCGGGCTAGTGTCCACCGCACTGGGCCTGTACTGGTGGAACAAGGGCGCCTGCCTGGTCAACGGCGGGACCCTGGCGGTGATGAACAACCTGCATGTACCCGTGGGGCTGCTGATCAATTTGCTGATCTGGAACCAGCATGAAGAGCTGGGGCGGCTGATGTTTGGCGGGTTGGTGATACTGGCGGCGGTGTGGATCAGCCGGTTGGGTGTGCGTCAGACGGCAAGCGCGTCCTGACTTTATACGTGAGCCCTGTGCAGATCGTTCCCGTGTAGCAGGAACGATCTGAGCAAGGAAAAACGGTGTTACCGCATGGACGTTTCCAGCAGCGGGAGATGGCTGGCGCCCAGCACGGCCGGCAGCACCCCGGCGCGCAGGTCATTGCCGCTCGGTTGCTGATACAGGCTCAAGCCAAACTCCGGCAGTACCGCCAGCAGGTAATCGAAGATATCGCCCTGGATGCGCTCGTAGTCGGCCCACGCGGTGGTGCGGGTGAAGCAGTAGATCTCCAGCGGCACGCCCTGGGCGGTGGTCTGCATCTGGCGGACCATGCAGGTCATGTTCGGCTGGATCTCCGGGTGGCCCTTCAAATACGCCAGCGCATAGGCACGGAAGGTGCCGATGTTGGTCATGCGCCTGCGGTTGGCCGACATTGCCGCGACATTGCCCTGGGCTTCGTTCCAGGCCTTGAGCTCAGCCTGTTTGCGGCCCATGTAGTCGGTCAGCAGGCGAACCTGGGTCAGCCTCTGTTCCTCTTCGTCGGTGATGAAGCGTACGCCGCTGGCATCGATGAACAGGCTGCGTTTGATCCGACGACCACCGGAGGCCTGCATGCCGCGCCAGTTCTTGAACGACTCGGACATCAGGCGCCAGGTCGGGATCGAGACGATGGTCTTATCGAAGTTCTGCACCTTGACCGTGTGCAAGGTGATGTCCACCACATCGCCGTCGGCACCGACTTGCGGCATTTCGATCCAGTCACCGACCCGCAGCATGTCGTTGCTGGTCAGTTGCACGCTGGCGACGAACGACAGCAGGGTGTCCTTGTAGACCAGGATGATGACGGCCGACATCGCACCCAGGCCGGACAGCAGCAAGAGCGGTGATCGGTCGATCAGGGTGGCGACGATGATGATCGCGCCGAACACATACAAGACCATTTTCGCCAGTTGCACGTAACCTTTGATCGAGCGGGTGCGGGCATGTTCGGTACGGGCGTAGATGTCCAGCAGGGCATTGAGCAGGGCGCTGATGGCCAGCATCAGGAACAGGATGGTGAAGGCCAGGGCAACGTTGCCGAGAAAGTGCTGGGTGACCTTGTTCATCTCGGGGATCAGGCCCAGGCCGAACTGGATCACCAGCGAGGGCACGATCTGCGCCAGGCGATGGAACACTTTGTTTTTGAGAAAGTCGTTGAGCCAGTACATCGCCGGCTGGCGACCGAGCAATTCCACGCCGCGCAGGATGAGGTAGCGCGCCGCTCGTCCGACTACCAGTGCGACGAACAAGAGCAGCAGGAATGCCAGGAAGGAGTAAATCCGCGGGTGTTGTCCCAGGGCATTCCAGAGATCCTGGGTATTGAGCCAGAGCTGTTTGAGATCCATAGGCGAAAACGATTCTTCTGTAGGATGAGACCGGTCGATTAGAGCACTTTAGAAGCATCGAGTTACGGTCTGGGACAAATCAACTGACAAAAAAGCCACTGTTTGCGTTCGATTGCATAAAGAAACTCGGCCTACGCGCTCGAAACCGTTACCCTATGCAGCTGATTTTTTGTATTTCTTCGAGGTAGCACCCGTGTTTTCCCAATTCGCCCTGCACGAACGCCTGCTCAAAGCCGTGGCCGAGCTTAAATTTGTCGAGCCAACGCCTGTGCAGGCAGCGGCTATCCCGCTCGCGCTGCAAGGGCGTGACCTGCGGGTGACGGCACAAACCGGTAGCGGCAAGACCGCTGCATTCGTTCTGCCAATCCTCAACCGTTTGATCGGCCCGGCGAAAGTCCGTGTCAGCATCAAGACCCTGATCCTGCTGCCAACCCGCGAGCTGGCCCAGCAGACCCTGAAGGAAGTGGAGCGTTTTTCCCAGTTCACCTTCATCAAGTCCGGCCTGATCACCGGCGGTGAAGACTTCAAGGTCCAGGCCGCGATGCTGCGCAAGGTGCCGGACATCCTGATCGGTACCCCGGGCCGGATGATCGAGCAACTGAACGCTGGCAACCTCGACTTGAAAGAAGTTGAAGTGCTGGTGCTCGACGAAGCCGACCGCATGCTCGACATGGGCTTTGCCGAAGACGTGCAGCGTCTGGTGGACGAGTGCACCAACCGTCAGCAGACCATGCTGTTCTCCGCCACCACCGGCGGTTCGGGCCTGCGCGAGATGATCGCCAAGGTGCTGAACAACCCTGAGCACTTGCAGCTCAATGCGGTCAGCCAGCTGAATGCGACCACTCGCCAGCAAATCATCACCGCTGACCACAACCAGCACAAAGAGCAGATCGTCAACTGGTTGCTGGCCAACGAGACCTACCAGAAGGCCATCGTCTTCACCAACACCCGGGCCATGGCCGACCGTATCTACGGCCGCCTGGTGGCGCAGGAGTACAAGGCGTTTGTCTTGCACGGTGAGAAAGACCAGAAGGACCGCAAGCTGGCGATCGACCGTCTGAAGCAGGGCGGGGTGAAGATCCTGGTGGCCACCGACGTAGCCGCTCGCGGCCTGGACGTGGACGGCCTGGACCTGGTGATCAACTTCGACATGCCACGCAGCGGCGACGAATACGTGCACCGTATCGGCCGTACCGGGCGTGCCGGTAACGATGGCCTGGCGATCTCGCTGATCTGCCACGGCGACTGGAACCTGATGTCGAGCATCGAGCGCTACCTCAAGCAGAGCTTCGAGCGCCGCACCATCAAGGAAGTCAAAGGCACCTACGGCGGACCGAAAAAGGTCAAGGCGTCGGGCAAGGCCGTTGGCGTGAAGAAGAAAAAAACCGACGCCAAGGGTGACAAGAAGAAGTCAGCCGCCAAGGCACCGACCAAGCGCAAGATCGCCAACCGGCCGAAGACCGACGCCCTGTCGCTGGTCAGCAAGGACGGCATGGCCCCGCTCAAGCGCCGCAAGCCGGAAGCTCCGGCCGCTGAGTAACGCGCCATCGCTCGCTGACAACATGTAGCTTGCTGTCAAAAACCCGGACCCTGTCCGGGTTTTTGTTTTTCAGCGATCGGCTTTTTCTCTGCGGTGCCGACCAGCCTCGCGCCTGTCGATCAGATCATGAGTGGCAGCAACTGGTCGGCGCCTGGTCATCGTAGCGATCGTGATGGCGCACCCAATCCATGATTTCGTCCTCGTTACGGCCCTTGGGTGTCAGGTCGAGGTAGTTGTAGGTACCTACCAGCAAGTCCAGGCCCCGGGCGTAGGTGGAGTAGGTGTGGAATATTTCGCCGGCTTCGTTGCGATAAAACACGCTGAGACCGGGGAGTTCTTCTTCGCTGCTGTCGGTTTTTTCGTAGTTGTAGGTGGCGCTGCCGGCCGTGACTGCTTCTGCTCGAAGCGAGACGCCGAAGTCGTAGTTGAAGTCGCAGCCTTCGGACGACACCCAGTCGAACTTCCAGCCCATACGCCGTTTGAATGGCTGGAACTCGGCGAAGGGGGCGTGGGACACCGCCACCAGTGCTACGTCATGGTGGGCCAGGTGCTGGTTGGCGCCGTCAATGTGATCGGAGAGAAAGGAACACCCCGGGCAACCCTCGTCCCAACCCGCGCCGAACATGAAGTGGTAGATGACCAACTGGCTGCGGCCGCCGAACAGGTCGGCCAGTTTCAGTTCGCCGTGAGCACCCTGAAACCGGTAGTCCTTGTCGATTTTCACCCAGGGCAGGGCCCGGCGTTCGGCGCTGAGTTTGTCCCGTTCCCGGGTGAAGGCTTTTTCGTGGGCCAGGTGTTCGCGGCGCGCGGTGAGCCACTCTTCCCGGGACACGACGGGATGATTCTGGATGTTCATGGTGTTATCTCCTGCCAGCGGTGGCGAAAATCGACCCGTGCTGTGGGGTTAGACCCTCTTGCACAGAGTAGTCGTCGGGCGCTGGGGGAATTCGACATACCGTCGGTCGGTACAGGGGAGCACCCGGTGCGATGTGCGGGATCCGTTCACGTTGGCTGATGGGGGCTCCAGGGCGCAGGCCGCTCAGGAGGTGCCCGCCGTCCTCAAGCACTTCAGTGCGTTGAACTGATCGCGCACCTTGTCGATCCGGTTCTGCAAATGCTGGCGCTGCTCGTCGCTGCTGTCGGCCATCAGGTCGACCAGCAGGCCGCGGGCCTGGGCTTCGGCGTTGGCGTTAGCCTGGCGGTAGGCCGGGGTCCATAACGATTCGCGATCCACCAGCAGGGTTTCGATGCGTTGGGCAAAGTCGCTGGTGTGGCGCTGGTCCATCGCCTGGCTGAACAGCGCCTGCCAATGGGCCCGGTTGGCGATCCATAGCCGATTCTGATCGCCCAGGGCGGTGGACCAGGCGAGCACTCGCTGTTGCTGAGCCTTGTTGAGTGGGCCGAGCCAGTCGGTCAGGCGCTTGTCCATGCGTTGGCTGCGTCGCTGGATTTGTCGGGCCAGAGGCGGTTTGACGTATTTTTCCTGACGCTCGCGCACATCCTTGGCGAAGGCCTGCTTCATCTCATTGACCTGCTGATCGTTCATCCCACGCAACAATTCGACCGCCGACGGCGTGATTTGCCGAGCGGTCCGGGCGATGGCTTGCTTGGCTTCCAGGGTCCGGGCTTGCAGGGCGGTATCGGTGACCTGGCGGGTGATGACCATTTGTCGGGCGCGGGTGAACCAGTCCAGGTAGTCGGGCAACTGCGTTGCACAGTGCCATTGCAGGTGCTCCTCAAGACGTTCTTCGAGCCAGTCCTTTTGCTCGCGATCCATGTTCAGGTAATCGTTGAGCGTCCAGGGAATGATCGTGTCGAGGTTGCGGTAGGCCAGGTCCACGCGGTTGCAGGCCGTCAGGGCAAGGCACAGGGGCAGCAGCAGACTCAGGTGTTTCAACCAGCGCGTCATGGGCCAATCCTTGCGCAAGCGTTGTTCTGGTATTTGAACGCAGGATGGACCCGGGCGTTCAACCAATCAATAGAACCTGTGTTCGGCCTTGAAGGTGAATAAGCCATCGCATTGGCTGTTGTGCCCGGAATAGGCACTGCAATCATTGCCATTAAGGCTTGAGTCGCTGTAGATCAGGTTCAGGTCGATGCCCATCCAGGGCCGGGAGAGCTTGACCGACCAATCGTTGAAACCGCTGACATAACTGCCGTCGGCAATCGAAGTCGGGGTAAAGAGCCTGTGGGTGGTGTACTTGACACTGAGCCCTACGCCGAACGGCTGGGTGCCGCTGAGGTCGGCGAACAGGGTGCTGTTGCGCTTGTCCGGATCGTTGCTGAACGCTGCACCGAAGCGGCTGCCCAGCAAGGTAAGGCCGCCGAAAAACTCCTGGCTGTCGAGGGTGTCCAGTTGCGGGTAGCTGTAGTGGATCATGCCCACTTCATAACCCAGGGTCCGGTCGAAAGGGCGCTTGAATCCCACGTACGAGTCGACTTCCAGGTTGCTGGCGGGCGACAGGCCCATGCTCGGGGCCCATTGACCCACATACCAGCCACTGTCATGACTCAGGTCCAGGCCACCGTGGAATGAGCCGGTGCTGGACGGCTTGACCAGGCCCTGGGCCATGCTGCGACTAGGGCTTGTGCCTAGTTTGAGGTCATAGTCACCGAGTTCGCGCTGGAAGATCTGTGCATCGGCACTCATGCACACCAGCAGGCCGATCAGTAGCGTCGTCAGTTTGAGCATGCTTCACTCTTGAAGGTGCGGCAGGCCTGGCGGTTCATGATGGCGGCCTCTCTACTGGAGTCGGCCTGTGTCGGGAAACGCGCGGTCTAGAGCGTTCAAAGCATACCGGCGAATGTCGACGGCTGGCTACCGTTCGTCGATTGACGGGCCAAAAGTCATGGGCTTGTCGATTCGGCGGGCTGACAGGGGGAGGGAGTGGGGAGGGTTCCAGTCCTAGCGCTTCGATGCTCAAAGCGCTTAGGGACCAGGGTGACGCGAGGGGGTATTACTTTTTGCCCAGGGTAATCTGCTTGGACGGGCCGAATGTCTGGCCACTGACGCCTTTGGCAATTTGCTGGATCTCGCCACCGGATTTGAGGAAAGCGGCAATCTGGTCGTTGATCGACTCGCTGGTTTCAACGGCTGGAGCTGGCTTTGCTTTGCTGTTGGATGCTTTTACACGCATGGCGGCCATTAACCTGTAGAAAATTAACTTGGCCAGCCATCATACAGGAAATGCTTGACAATTGCTTGGTAAATATCTTCCTGGAATAACAGGGGGCGTCCGTCGACCAAGCAGAAGTTGCTCTTTGGATTATCACCCTAAGCGACTGTTTTAAATAAGAACCTTGCTCTGAAATATCGCCTGCGCGGGGCAACGATTTCGGTGGCTGCGGCCGCGACGGGCTGACGAGCGGGCCGCGAGCTGACACAAAACCCAGGAAAATAGAGCCTTGCGGCGGTTTTTTCTGCGCAGGCCCTGCGCTCACCCAACGGCGCGAGCAAAAACGGGTAGAATGCCGCCCAAGCAATGAGGGTATTGGAAATGGCTTTAGTCGGGCGTTACAACAGTTTGCAAGTGGTTAAACACACTAACTTCGGTTTATATCTGGACGGTGGCGCGGATGGCGAAATCCTTTTGCCCAATCGTTATATTCCCAAAGATATTCCCAGCGAAGATGAAGACTGGCTGAACGTTTTTGTTTATCTGGACAGCGATGACAAACTCATCGCCACGACAGAAAAACCAAAAGTTCAGGTCGGTGAATTTGCCAGCCTCAAAGTTGTTGAAGTCAACAGCATCGGTGTGTTTCTCGACTGGGGCCTGCCCAAGGACCTGCTGCTGCCGTACTCCGAGGAAAAGCGTCAGATGACCGCGGGTGAATACTGCGTGGTGCATGTCTACCTCGACAAGCACACCCGTCGTATCACTGCGACCGCGCGCCTGGATCGCTATCTGGACAAAACCCCGGCCAACTACACGGCTGGCCAGGAAGTCGACCTGCTGGTGGCCGAAGCGACCGACATGGGCTTCAAGGCGATCATCAACAACAAGCACTGGGGTCTGATCCACAAGAACGAAATCTTCAAGTTCATGCGTGCCGGCAAGGAAGAGAAGGGCTTTATCAAGGAAGTGCGTGCCGACGGCAAGATCAGCCTGAGCCTGCAGCCTGTGGGTGTCGAGGCCGCCACCAGCTTGAACTCGAAGATCCTCGCCAAGTTGCGCGACAATAACGGCACCTTGCCGGTCAGCGACAAGAGCGACCCGGCACTGATCAGCAGCTTGTTTGGTGTCAGCAAGGGCAACTTCAAGAAGGCCATTGGCGCGCTCTACAAGAACGGCCAGATCGTTATTCACGCCGACCGTATCGAGCTCAGCTAAGTTCGATAATCCGGCCGTAGGGCAGGGTGAACCTGACCGACGGCCGGAATGCGTGCCGCACCTGATCATGTGAAGGTCTTGTTCAGGCCTGTCCTTTGGCCAGTCTGGTTAATACTTCACCGCGTCAACCGCCGCCCTGGTCAAGTACCGGGGCTTTTGTTTTCTGTCGAGCCACCGCCATGTCATTAACCGTTCGCGAGGTTTCGTGATGATTGCCACTCGGCGCAGCGCCGATGCGTTTGCCCTGCAAGTGATGGTGGGGCTGTGCCTGGTGTGGGGCATCCAGCAGGTGATGATCAAGTGGGCCGCCGCGGACATTGCCCCTGTGATGCAGGCCGCTGGACGTTCGGGAATCTCCGCGTTGCTGGTGGGCCTGTTGATCTGCTGGAAGGGCGGTTGGGACCAGGTCGGCAGCACCTGGCGTGGCGGTCTGCTGGCCGGCAGCCTGTTTGGCCTCGAGTTCCTGTTCATCTCCGAAGGCCTGCAACTGACCACAGCGGCCCATATGTCGGTGTTCCTCTACACCGCGCCGATTTTTACCGCGCTGGGCGTGCATTGGTTGCTGCCGAGCGAGCGCTTGCGCCCGGTGCAATGGCTGGGGATTCTGCTGGCCTTTATCGGCATTGGCATTGCGTTTGCCGGTGGCGTGTCCTGGGACAATCTGGACCGGCGCATGTTGCTGGGCGACGCGCTCGGTGTACTGGCCGGAGCGGCCTGGGGTGCAACCACCGTGGTGGTACGCGCCTCTCGGTTGTCGGAAGCACCGGTGACCCTGACCTTGTTCTATCAACTGATCGTCGGTTTCGTCGGCCTGTTGCTGATCGCGGTGGCCAGCGGCCAGGTGACCCATGTCCAATTGACGGCCGTGGCGGTTACCAGCGTGCTGTTTCAGGGGCTGGTGGTGTCATTCTTCAGTTACCTGATCTGGTTCTGGTTGCTGCGCCGTTATCTGGCGGCGAACCTGGCGGTGTTTTCGTTCATGACCCCGCTGTTCGGTGTCACGTTCGGGGTGCTGTTGCTGGGGGAGAAATTGACCCTCAACTTCGTCATGGGTGCTGTGCTGGTGCTGCTGGGGATCACCTTTGTCAGCGCCGAACAGTGGGTCCGTCGCCGTTTGCGCAAGGCGCTGGGGCAATATTGACTGGTGGCCGCGATGGGCCGCGAGCACGGCCCGTTGAAGATGATTCAGATCAATTAAGTAACAGATCTTTGCGTTCTTGGGCGAGCATTGCGTAGGAGTTAAGGCTACTATCTGTATGAAGCGTCTACAGAACCCGGTCGCTCGGCATTACCCTGAAGGGGGGCACCATGAAAGAGAAACTGCAAAACTGGCTCCATGACCTCGGTGTCGCGCTTGGTTTGATCGAACCGCCTCTGCAACCTGTGCCTATCCGCACCGACGACGATCAACGTCGACGTCAACAACGCCGCCGGTAACACGCAACACATCAGCAGGTCGCAGCCGCCCGCATCGCCAAGGTGCCGCGTGTGGCTGCGACATCGCACCCGCCCATTTCCACTGAGCACACACTCACTGTTGGCCGATCTGCTCCAGAAACCGGATCAGGTCCTCGGCGGTGGTGGCTGACTTGAGTAGTTGATCTTCTTCATGAGTGAAGGCGGTCAGCTTCAGCTCATCTTCCAGATAAAAAATCAGCTCCTCGATGTCCTGCTTGTCCAGCCCCAGTTGCGACAGGCTGGCGTTGTCCGCGAAATCCTCACGACCCTAGAGCAAGCGGCTGATGAAGCGATGCACGGCTTTGCGAATGGCCTCTGTGTTCATGATCTTGCCTGGCTGAAGAGGTGCGTCTCCTGCAAAAGTATTAATCCTTTGGTGTGAGTACAGCACAGCCTCAGCGGTGTTGACGTTGCCATTGGTCAATCATGTCGCGCAGCTTGTCCCCGGAGAAGCTTGGGAAGTGGCCGCCATGCACCGTACGGATCGGTAGCGTGCGCAGGCGTTGCAGGCTGCTGGCGTAATCCTCGAGGTTGGAGTGGTAGGCGTCTTCAACCAAGGGGCCGTCGTAGATGATGTCGCCACTGAACAGTGTGCCGGTGGCGGCTTCGAACAGGCTGATGCCACCAGGTGAGTGGCCGGGCGTGTGAAGCACCTGCAGGGTGCGGTTGCCCAGGTCGAGCACATCACCGTCCTCAACGAAACCGGTCGCCGGTGCGGCTTTGACCCGGTATTCGGCGTAACACAGCGGGCAGTCGGGGTGCGCCTCGAACATGTCGTCGCCGACGCAGGCCCTGGACAGGGTGTTGTCGC
This sequence comes from Pseudomonas sp. Irchel s3b6, assembly GCF_900187415.1. Lineage (NCBI taxonomy): Bacteria > Pseudomonadati > Pseudomonadota > Gammaproteobacteria > Pseudomonadales > Pseudomonadaceae > Pseudomonas > Pseudomonas sp. Irchel s3b6. Next base: position 95,731 of record NZ_FYDM01000008.1, read on the forward strand.
CATCCGGTGCCGCGAGGATCCGTGCCTCGGCCGGGTGTACCAGGCGCTCGGGAAATTCGTGATGACCGGCGATATGGTCGAAGTGGCAATGGCTGGCCACGGCGACCAGCGGGCGTTCGGTCAGCCACGGCAACTGCTCGCGCAGGCTGACCAGGCCTGAACCCGTGTCGAGCAGCAGGTCCTTGTCGCGCCCCTGGATATGCCACAGGTTGCAGCGGTAGAACGGCCGGATGTACGGCTCGTGGATCAGGCGGATAGCGTCGTTCAGTTGTTTGACTTCGAACCATTGATTGCGACTGACAATGAGCATGGTGTTTTTCTCCAGGCGAAAAAAAACGGGTGCAGCAACCGACGCTGCACCCGCCGAAGAAAAGGTTCAAGCCGTTGTTGGTTTCAGCTTATATCGCGTTCGCCACGGTTGCCGGGCGACGGGATGCCAGGCTGACCACGACGAAGCTCACCAGGCCGACTGCCAGGCTGTAGTAGATCGGCGTGTTGGCATCCAGGCCATCCGTGACCATGAACACCAGGGCCGTGGCGAAGCCCAGGCCCATGCTGGCGATGGCGCCGGCGGTGGTGGCTCGTTTCCAGAAGATGGCGCCGATCAGCGGGATCAGCATGCCGCCCACCAACAGGTTGTAGGCCAGGGTCAGGGCGCTGATCACGTCGTTGACGATGAGGGCGATACCCAGCACCACGATACCGGTCAACAGGGTGACCAGGCGGTTGACCGCCAGGCTCGACTGCTTTCCACCGCGCAGTTTCGGCAGCAGGTCTTCGGTCAGGGTGGTGGCCGCGGCGAGCAGGCCGGCGCTGGCGGTGGACATCATGGCGGCCAGTGCCGCGGCGATCACCAGGCCACGAATACCGTCCGGCAGGGACAGTTTGACGATGGCGGCGAAGGCGTTGTTGACGTTGTCCAGGTCCGGAATCAGCACGTGGGCCGCCATGCCGATCAGGGCGCAGGCCAGGCCGTAGAGGATGCAATAGACCCCGGCGAAGGTACCGGCGTATTGAGCGACCTTGGCGGTCTTGACGGTGAACACCCGTTGCCAGATGTCCTGGCCGATCAGGATGCCGAAGAAGTAGATCATGAAGTAGGTAATGATGGTGTCCCAACCGATGGTGGTGAAGCTGAAGGCGGCTGCTGGCAGTTTCATCACCAACTCATCCCAGCCGCCGACGCGGTACAGGCAGATTGGCAACAGGATGAACATCAGGCCCACGGTCTTGATCACGAACTGGACGATGTCAGTCAGGGTCAGGGACCACATGCCGCCGATGGCCGAGTAGATCACCACCACGCCACCACCGAGCAGCACCGAGATCCAGAACGGCAGGCCGAACAGCACTTGCAGCACGGTGCCGATGGCCAGGATCGAGGTCACGCCGATCATCAGCGCGTAGGCCAGCATGATCACCGCGCTCGCGGAGCGGGCCATCGGGTTGTAGCGTTTTTCCAGGACCTGGGTAACGGTGTAGATTTTCAGTTTCAGCAGCGGTTTGGCGAGGAACAGGTTCAGCGCCACGATCCCGCAGCCCAATGCGGCGCAGAGCCAGAAACCGGAAATGCCGTGCACATAGCCCAGGCGCACGGTGCCCACGGTGGACGCGCCACCCAGGACGGTGGCGGCCATGGTGCCCATGTACAGGCTCGGGCCGAGGTTGCGACCGGCGACCAAAAAGTCTTCGTTGGTCTTGGCCTTGCGCATGCCGTAGTAGCCCAGTATCAGCATCGCGGCGGCGTAGATGAGTACGACGAATAAATCCAAAGCCATGATGGCGTGTCTCCGATTGTCTTTTTTATGTGGAACGCGGGATCAGGTTTTCTCTGTGGCGAGGGAGTAAGCTCCCTCGCCACAAAAGCTCAAAACCTTCCTGTTTTCTTTTGAGTCAGGCGGCTTGCCGCAACGCCGCTTTACCGGGCGACTCCGCGCCCTGGCTCCGTGCATCCTTCGGGCCGTACATCAGCGCCGACTCCGGGAACAGGCTCAGCAGGGCCAGGTACACCAGCGAGGCCAGGCCCAGGGTTACCGGCAAACTGATATCGATGCCGCCCGCCAGTTCGCCCAGCACACCGACAAACTGCCCGGGCAGGTTGACGAAACACAGGCCGACCAGTGCGCTGGGGATCCAGGCACCCAGGCCGCGCCAGTTCCAGCCATGGCTGAACCAGTAGCGGCCACCTTGCTCGCCACGGGTGAACACTTGCAGGTCATCCGGGCAGTAGAAGCCGCGACGCTTCACCAGGCCGATGATCATGATCACCATCCACGGAGTGGTGCAGGTGATGATCAGCACGGCGAAGGTCGACACGCTCTGCACCAGGTTCGCCGCAAAGCGCCCGATGAAGATGAAGGCAATCGACATCACCCCGATCAGCAGTGTGGCCTTGACCCGCGACAGCACCCGCGGGAACACGCTGGACATATCCAGCCCGGTGCCATACAGCGACGTGGTGCCCGTGGACATGCCACCAATCACCGCAATCAGGCACACCGGCAGGAAGAACCAGCTCGGCGAGACGGCCAGCAGGCCACCGACATAGTTGTTCGCGGCAATGTAGTCCGGTGCCTTGATTGCCACGATGGTCGCCGTCGCCAGGCCGAACAGGAACGGGATCAAAGTGGCGATCTGCGCACCGATCACCGCCAGCATGATCCGGCCCTTGGGGGTTTCGCGCGGGATGTAGCGCGACCAGTCGCCGAGGAACGCGCCGAAGGAGATCGGGTTGCTCATGGCCACCAGCGCTGCGCCAATGAAGGCCGCCCAGAACCCGGCCTGGCCGAGGGCCACGCTGCCGGCGTACTGGCTGTCGAACGCCGGGGCGAAGGCAAAGATTCCCAACAGGAACAACAGGCTCGCGGCCCATACGGCAATGCGGTTGACCCACAGCATGAAGCGGAAGCCGTAGATGCACACCGTCAACACCAGGATCGCGAACACCCCGTAGGCCAGGCCCAGGGTCAGGTCGGTTTCCGGCAGGTCGATCAGGCGTTTGGCCCCACCGATCAGCGCATCCCCCGAGCTCCACACCGAGAGCGAGAAGAAGGCGATGGCAGTCAGCAACGACAGGAACGAACCGACGATCCGTCCGTGGACGCCAAAGTGTGCACCGGACGACACGGCATTGTTGGTACCGTTGATCGGACCGAACAGGCCCATGGGGGCGAGGATCAGGGCGCCCAGCAATACGCCCAGCACAATCGCCCAGACGCCCGCCTGGAACGACAGGCCGAACAGCACCGGGAAACTGCCGAGCACGGCAGTGGCAAAGGTGTTGGCGCCGCCGAAGATCAAGCGAAACAGGTCGCTGGGTCGGGCGTCGCGTTCGTGGTCGGGGATCTGTTCGACCCCGTTTGTTTCGATGCTGCTAAGGCGGTGTTCTTTGTTGTTGTTATTCATGATCTGCTCCGATCATCAAGGCGCGCTCATCGTGTGTGAGCGTCACCTGTCTTGGCTAAGGGGGTGGCAGCCCTTCCGGCATGGCGGACAAATGTTCGTGGCAGGCCAGCCAATGGCCTTCTGGTTGTTTGCGAAACACAATGGTTTCGCGTTCCTGGCTGAAGTGTTGCTCCCCTTGCATGCGCAGCTTCGTGGCCACGTCATGGACAAACACCGCCACGTCACCCTGCAGGCTGACGAAGGCGTTGCTTGAGGTGCATGCCAGCACCTCGAAGCCTTCCTCGATGCGCCAGTTGTCCCACAACACCTGATAGGCATCGCGCGACAGCAGTGGCTTTTCGAGGGTGTGGAACACGAAGCTGGCGTCCGCGCTGAACGCGCCGAAGTAAGCTTCGCGATCATTTCGGGCGAACGCCGACACCAGTTCGGCGGCCGCGTTGAGAACCTGATCATGTGCGTTCATGGTCAGGCCTCAGCGGTGCGCCACGCCCGGCAGTACGCAGAGCATTTCGTACAGCAGGTTGGCGCCCAGCAACGAGGTGTTGCCGGTAGTGTCGTAAGGCGGCGAGACTTCTACCAGATCGCAACCGACCAGGTCGAGACCCTGGCAACCACGGACGATTTCGATGGCTTGAATGGTGGTCAGGCCACCGATTTCCGGGGTGCCGGTGCCCGGGGCCCAGGCCGGATCGATGCCGTCGATGTCGAAGCTCAGGTACACCGGGCCGTTGCCGACCTTTTCGCGTACTTCAGCCATCAATGGCGCCAGCGACTGGTGCCAGCACTCTTCGGCCTGCACCACACGGAAGCCCTGTTTTCGGCTCCAGTTGAAGTCTTCAGCGGTGTAGCCCTGGGCGCGCAGGCCGATTTGCACCACACGGTCGCAGTCCAGCAGGCCTTCTTCGACGGCGCGACGGAAGGTGGTGCCGTGGGCGATTTTCTCGCCGAACATGTGATCGTTCACATCGGCGTGAGCATCGATGTGCACCAGGCCGACCTTGCCGTGCTTTTTGTGGATCGCACGCAGGATTGGCAGGGTGATGGTGTGGTCGCCACCGAGGGTCAGCGGGATCACGTCGTGCTCGAGGATCTCGTCGTAGGACTCTTCGATGATGCGCACGGCGTCCAGCAGGTTGAACGTGTTGATCGCCACGTCACCGATATCGGCAACGGACAGCGAATCGAACGGCGCGGCGCCGGTGGCCATGTTGTACGGACGGATCATCACCGACTCAGCACGAATTTCCCGTGGCCCGAAACGGGTGCCGGCGCGCAGCGAAGTCCCGATGTCCAGGGGCACGCCTACGAAGGCAGCGTCCAGGCCGGCAGCGGTTTTCAGGTGGGGGAGTCGCATCATGGTGGCGATGCCGCCGAAGCGCGGCATTTCGTTGCCGCCCAGTGGTTGGTGAAGAATCTTGTCCACGGGTATGGCCTCATCGTCATTGTTTTATTTATGGGGTTGCTCGGTGCATAGGGCATGCACAGGCACCTGTTGGGCGGATTCTGCGAAATGGAGTGCCGCAGAAGAATCGCTACCGGCAAATACTTAGTTCAGATTTTTCTAAACTAATGTTGCTGGCAGTTATAGACTTGGTTCCGATCGTTCCCACGATCTATGGTCTTGCAATCGGAGCCCCCCATGGCCAACGCTTTACCCGACCTGAAACTATTGCGCATCTTCGTCAGCGTGGTGCGTCATCAGGGGTTTGCCAACGCCCAGCATGAGCTCAACCTGTCGACGTCGGCCATCAGCACCTACATGAGCCAGCTCGAAGGGGCGTTGGGGCTGGTGCTGTGTCATCGAGGCCGGGGCGGCTTCAGCTTGACCAGCAAGGGCGAGCTGTTCCATCAGGAGACCTTGCGCCTGCTGGGGGAACTCGAAGGTTTCGAACAATACGCGGCGGCCCTCAAGGGCGAGCTGCGCGGCACGCTCAACCTTGGGGTGATCGACTCCACCGTCAGCGACAAGGCCTTGCCCTTCGCCGAAGCCATTGGCGCCTACAGCCAGGAACACCCGGCGGTGCACCTGCACCTGTCGGTGATGAGCCCCTACGAACTGCAACTGGGGGTGCAGGACAACCGCCTGGACCTGGCCATCGGTGCGTTCTCCACACGCATGAGCGGCCTGGTCTACATGCCGCTCTACCGCGAGCAGCACTGGTTATATTGCAGCAATCGCCATCCATTGTTCACCGAGCGACGGATTCCCGAGCAACTGATCACCCAGCAACGCATGGTCGGTCGCGGTTACTGGAGCCAGGCGGAACTGGCGCGCCACGGCTTCAAGCACAGCGCGGCGACGGTGGACAGTATGGAAGCTCAGTTGATTCTGGTGCTGTCCGGTGCCTACATCGGTTACTTGCCGGAACACTACGCCCAGGCCTGGGCTGACAAGGGCGACCTGCGCGTGTTGCTGCCGGCCACCTTCGGCTACCAGGCACCGTTCTCGATGATCGTGCGCCGGGGACGTAGCCGCGAGCCACTGATCCAGACTTTCCGTGACTTGCTCAAAGCACAACTCAATCAGGCCTGATCGGGAGAGCCCCATGTCCAGAAAACAATGCGCCCGTTGCCTGCGCCCGCAAACCCATTGCCTGTGCCCGCTGATCCCGAGCCTGGACAGCCGCACCCGGGTGCTGTTGTTGCAGCATCCCAGTGAAGTGAGCCATGCGCTGAACACCGCGCGCCTGGCGGCGTTGGGCCTGAACAATGCCGAGTTGATCGTCGGTGAGGTATTCGAGGACTTGTCGACGCTGCTCAACCCGCCCGGTTATCAGGCCCGCCTGCTGTTTCCAGCGGACGATGCGCAGCCGATGCAGGCGTATACCGCGACGGATGAGCCGCTGCTACTGGTGGTGCCGGATGGCACCTGGCGCAAGGCGCGCAAGATGTTGCACCTCAATCCGCTGCTGGCCGCGTTGCCAAGGGTGACCCTGGCCGATGGCGGTGTGTCGCGCTATCGCTTGCGCAAGGCGCCGGGGCCTGGTGCGTTGTCGACGGTGGAAGCGATCGTGCAGGCGTTGCAAGTGCTCGAAGCGCCGACTTCGTTCGATGCGTTGCTCAAACCGTTTGAGGCATTGATCGAGGGACAGATCGCGGCGATGGGTGAAGAGACTTACCGCAAGAATCATGGGCAATGAAGTCTTCTGTGGCGAGCGAGCTTGCTCGCGCTGGGCGGCGTAGCGGCCCCAAGAGCGGCCGCCAAAGTCTTGCTGAAAGACCGCGGTAGCTTTTTTTGGGGGGGGGCGCTCCACACCCCAGCGCGAGCAAGCTCGCTCGCCACGGAGATGGTGTGCACATTAAACGATACAGGCCTACCGCTCGCGCATCGCCTCGGTCCTGGCCTTGAGTACGGGTTTGAGCAGGTAATCGAGCACGCTTTTCTCGCCGGTAATGATGTCCACCGTGGCGACCATGCCGGGGATGATCAGCAGGGGTTTGACGTCGCCCCCCAAGTGGTTTTTGTCGGTGCGCACCTGGATCAGATAGAAGCTGTTGCCCTTGTCGTCGGTGATGGTGTCGGCGCCGATCAGTTCGAGTTTGGCCGACAGGCCGCCGTAGATCGTGTAGTCATAGGCGCTGAACTTGACCATGGCTTTCTGACCCGGATGCAGGAAGGCCACGTCCTGCGGGCGGACCTTGGCTTCGATCAGCAGGTTGTCCTCCAGGGGCACGATTTCCACCATGTCGCTGCCCGGTTGAACCACGCCGCCGATGGTGTTGACCTTGAGCACCTTGATGATCCCGTGAACCGGCGAAACCACAGTGGTGCGGGTCACCCGGTCGTCGATGGCAATGCTGGTGGCGGTGATTTTCGACAGGTCGGTGCGTTTCTCGTTGAGTTCCTTGGCGGCGTCCGAGCGGAAGCCCTGCACCGACTCATCGAGTTTGCTCCTGATCTCGTCAATCGCCGATTCGGCCCGTGGGATCGCCAGGGTGGTGGCATTCAGCGAGCCACGGATTTCCACGGCGCTGCGCTTGAGCCGCAGGATCTCCACCTGTGACACCGCCCCGGTACCCACCAGCGGCGCGGACATGTTCATTTCCTGGTTCAGCAGCGCCAGGCTTGAACTGTATTGCCCTTGTTTGGAGCGAAACTCCGCCAGTTCCTGGGTTTTCTGCCGAAGTTGTTCGGTCAGCGTGCGCTGTTCGCTGGCCAGTCGGCGTTGCCGTTGGTCATACAGGGCGCGCTCGTCTTCGGCCACTTGCGGGGCCTTGGACACGACCTCGTCCGACAGCTTGAGCGGCCGGCCCTCGGCTTCGGCAGACAGGCGTTCGACCTGGGCCATCAGGGCATAACGATCGGCCTCGCTTTCCCCCTTGTTTGACAGGAAGCGTGTGTCATCGAGGCGGATCAGGGTGTCGCCCTTGTTCACCATCTGCCCTTCGCGCACGAAAATCTCAGTGACGATCCCGCCTTCAAGGTTCTGGATGACTTGAACCTTGCTCGACGGAATGGCCTTGCCTTCACCCATGGTGACTTCCTGCAAGACCGCCAGCTTGGCCCACACCAGGGCGGTGATGATCAGCGCGGCGGTCAGCCACACGGTGATCCGCGACCTGCGGGGCGAATCCTGCAGCGAGGCGTCGGCGGTTTCGTGCATGAACTCGCGTTCTGCGCTTTTGCGGAAACTGCCAAAGTAGCCGCGCGGCTCAGGTGAAGAGGGCAATGATCCAGGGGGGGACTCAGGCATAAGCGACTCCTAGACGGCCGCAGAGCCGACACGGCCCTTGCGCAGTGCATCGATAACCGCTTCTTTCGGGCCGTCCGCGACGATCCGCCCGTTGTCCAGCACCACCAGCCGATCCACCAGGCTGAGCATCGAGGTGCGGTGGGTGACCAGCAGCAGGGTCTTGCCTTTTACCCAGGGGTGCAGTTTCTGGCGCAGGATGTCTTCACTGCTGTTGTCCATGGCACTGGTGGGTTCGTCGAGGACCATGATCGGTGGGTCCAACAGCAATGCGCGGGCCAGCAACACCGCTTGACGCTGACCGCCGGACAGCAGTTGGCCGCGCTCGCCCACTGGCCGGTCGAAGCCGTGCGGGTGTTGGCGGGCCAGTTCGGTGACACCGGTCAACTCGGCGACTTCGAGCATCCGTGAGTCGCTGATGTAGCGCGCGCCGAGCGTCAGGTTGTCGCGCAGGCTGCCGGCCAGCAGCGGCAGGTCGTGGGCCACATAGCCGATCTGTTGGCGCAGGTCGGCGACGTCCAGTTGCCGCAGGTCCAGGCCGTCGAGCAACAGCTGGCCTTCATCCGGGGCGTAGAACCCCATCACCAGGCGGGCCAGGGTGCTTTTGCCTGATCCGCTGCGGCCGATGATGCCGATACGTTCGCCGGGTTTGACACTGAAACTGACGCCAGACAATGCCGGGGCATTTTGCCCGTTGTAGTGGAAGGTCACGCCACTGACGTCCAGTGCGCCTTGCAGTTGGGTACGCTCCAGTGGCCGTTGCCGGGTGTCGCGCTCCTGGGGTAGCGCCATCAATGCATCGGTGCTGCGCATGGTCAACCGGGCTTGCTGGTAGCGGGTGATCAACCCGGCGATCTGTCCCAGTGGCGCGAGGACGCGGCTGCCAAGCATGTAGGTTGCCACCAGCGCGCCCACGCTGAGGTTGCCGGCGATGATGCTGTAGACCCCGGCGACGATGGTCGCCATGCCGCAGAACTGCTGGATGAACAGGGTGCCGTTGGTGGCCAGCGCCGAGAGGTTGCGCGCATGGCTGTCGAGGCGGGTGAGGGCGCCGTGGGTGCTTTCCCATTTGTGCTGGCGTTCGCTCTCGGCGCTACAGGCCTTGAGGGTTTCCAGGCCGCCCAGGGTTTCAATCAGCACGGCCTGGCGTTCGGCCCCCAGTGCCAGGCTTTTCTGGACGGTGTCGCGCAGACGTACCTGAATCATCATCGCGAAGAGGATGGTGAGCGGGAAGGCCATCAGCGGGATGACCACCAGCCAGCCGCCGAGCAGGCCGATTACCACCAGCATCAGTACGGCAAAGGGCAGGTCGATCAGGCTGGTCAGGGTCACGGCGGTGAGAAACTCGCGCAGGCCCTGGAAGTCATGGATGCTCTGGGCAAACCCGCCAATGGTGGCGGGACGTGCTTTCATCGACATGCCGGTGATGCGTTCGAACAGGGTGGCGGACAGGATTACGTCGGTTTTCTTGCCGGCCGTGTCCAGCAAGTGCGCACGTACGATCCGCAGCACCAGCTCGAATCCGGTGCCGATCAACAAGCCGATAGCCAGCACCCACAAGGTTGAGGTGGCCTGGTTCGGTACCACCCGATCGTAGGTCTGCATCACGAACAGCGGGACCATCAGGCCCAGCAGGTTGATCAGGAAACTCGCCAGAATTGCGTCGCTGTAGAGCCAGCGCGACAGCTTGAGCGTGTCGCGAAACCACGCCTCGACCCGAGGTACCAACGGTGAGCGCAGGTCCTCGAGCTCATGCCGTGGCCGGGCGAACAGCGCCTGGCCACTGTATTCCTCGGCCAGCTCCTCACGGCTGACCCATTGTTCTCCGCCCTCAGCCTCACTGGGCAGAATCAGCGCCTTGCCGTTTTCCCCCCAACGCCGCAAGACCGCGCAGCGACCATTCCGGAGCAGCAACATGACCGGCAGGTTGAGCGCTGAAATCGACTCCAGTTCACGCCTCAATACACGTGCCTGCAGGCCGGCACGGGCTGCCGCGCGAGGGAGTAGATCCTGGCTCAGGCGCTGTTTGGCCAGTGGCAGGCCAGCACTGAGGCTGGCCCGGCTGACGGTGCAGTCATGTAGCTTGCACAGGATCAGCAACCCATCCAACAGCGGATCATCAAAGCTCAGGCGCGGGTCAACGCCAGTGTTGCCGGATTCCATGCTGGTCACATCAGGCCCCCCAGTGAACTAGCGTATTTCGGGTAGGCGGGCTTCGCTTTTCACGTCGGTTTGCGCAATCGCTTCGGCCGGAACCACCACCTTGGCTTTCGTCAGCAGTTCGCCCATGTTCGCCAGGACGCGGTACATGGAGAACTCCTCGGTGTAGCGCACTTCGGTGTAGCGCCGGCTGGAGTTGTACAGCTCGTTTTCACTGTCGAGCAGGTCGAGCAGGGTCCGCTGGCCGAGGCCGAACTGATCCTGGTAGGCCGCCCGTACGCGCACCGAGGTCTCGGCGTATTCGCGGGCGGTCGGGAGTTGTTTCTTGGCGTTGACCATGGCGTTCCAGGCCAGGGTGATGTTCTCGTTGAGCATGCGCAAGGCGTTGTTGCGGATATCCATGGCCTGGTTGATCTTGTGTGCGTCCGATTGCAGGCGGGCCTTGTCGCTGCCGCCGCGGAACAGGTTGTAGTTCATGATCACGCCCACGCGCCACTCGTTGTCGTGGCCCAGGTCGCCCTGGAGGTTGTCGTCGGCACCGACCGCCGCCTCTGCATCGAAGCGTGGATAGAACGGCGACTTGGCGACCTCGTACTGGCTTTCGGCGGCGTTCACGTCGGCCTGCGCGGACTTGAGGTACGGGTTGTTATCCATCATGGCCTGGCGGGCGTCCGGCAGGGTTTGGGGAACCTCGCCGCGAATCGACGGCAGGGTTTCCAGCTCGTCGGGCATACGCCCCACTGCACTGAAGAAGTTGGCTTCGGCATCGGCGAGATCGACCTGGGCGGTGTCGAGGTTGTTTTGCGCCAGGGCCAGGCGCGCTTTCGATTGGTCAAGGTCGGCGGTGCTGCCGATGCCGCGATCGGTGCGCAGGCCGATCTGGTCGTTGACCCGCAAGTGCGCTTGCAGGTTGTTGGTGGCCAGGGTCACCAGTTCGCGGCGCTTGAGTACTTCGAGGTACACCTCGATGGTGCGCAGGGACAGGCTTTCGGCGGTACCACGGGTGAAGTAGGCGCGGGAGTTGACGACCGACCGGGTGCGTCCGACTTCATTAGCGGTGTTGAAACCGTCGAACAGCATTTGCCGCAGGCGCAGTTCGGATTGGGTGTACCACTCGGTTTCAGTGTTATGGCCACCGGGCGTCAGGCCGCGGGTCGTGGAGTTGTCGCTGTAGCCGCGGCCGTAGCCGGCATTCAGGTCCAGTGACGGATAGAAACCCCCTTTGGCGACCTTCACGTCTTCATCGGCGGACAGGCGGTTGTTCTCGCTGGCATGCAGTTCCGGATGGTTGTCCAGCGTGCTTTGAATTGCGTCGGTCAGTGACATGGCCTGGGCCTGATGAGTGCAGGCCATGGCCAACAGAATCGCGCTGCAGAGGGGCGTGAAAACGCGCATGGGGTACTTCTCCCTGTGTCCTAATAGTGCTTTGTTGTCGCCAAAAAAATGACGCGACTTATAGTTCAAACCGTTCCAAGCTTGTAACAACAGAGCTAAGAACATCCTAGGGAGAAGCTAAGAAGCATTTCTCATAAGAACTATGTCGAAAAAAACTTATGCGCCCTGAAAAATCCAGCACATTGTTCACACCGTAAGTCCCGTGTTTACGAGCTTTATGGCGCTTTTCGGGACTGAAAAAGTTCAACCCATTTTGCAACATAGGGTGGAGAAGTGTTGGAGGGGATGGAGGCTGCACGGTTTTAGGGGCGACAAAATATTGTCACTTTTCCGGTAGGATACCGTGGGGTCACCCTCGTAGAACGGCTGGCGGCGCTGAGTGGATGATTCCATTGAGTTTTGTTCTGCTCAAATCCAGGCCATCTGCGTAGGGCAAGCGAGGCGAGATCGTCGTCAGGCAAGGGCTTTTACCTTGGGGTGGAAGTGCTGCCGGGCGCCAGGTCCGCCAAGCCACCCGTTAGTGCCATGCGTACTTCTCTGCACAACCCAGATGCCGATGGATGTCGGCAGCGGAGGACGTCACATGGCAACGCTCATCGGTACCGTCAGCAAGGTTGTGGGTCAGGTTTTCGCACAGGCAGCGGATGGCACCAGGCGTCCCCTGATCGAGGGGGATCGGCTGTTTGCCGGCGAGCAACTGATTACCGGTGCCGCGGGCGCGGTGGCCGTGCACCTGAGCAACGGTCAGGAGTTGACCCTTGGGCGTGACAGCAGCCTGTCAATGACGGCGCAACTGCTGGCCAATCAGGCCGGGCACGTGAGCACGCCCGAAGTGGTGGCGCCGAGTGCCGCGCAATTGACCGATGTCGAACAACTTCAAAAAGCCATTGCGGCCGGTGCCGACCCGACCCAGACCGCTGAAGCCACGGCTGCCGGGCCTGGCAGCGGTGCAGGTGCAGGCGGGACTGGCGCGGCGGGAGGCGGGCACACCTTTGTACTGCTGGAAGAGGTGGCCGGGCGGGTTGAGCCGATCATTGGCTTTCCCACCGCCGGTTTCAACGGTATCCCTGAATTCGTCCCGGAGCGCATTGCACCCGTGCCAGAAGAGGACGGCGATGATGGATTTGTTCCGCCACCGGTGAACAACGGGGTGAGCCTGTCCGGCCTGTCGGTAGAAGGCGGCGAGTTGACCCTCAGTGAAGCCAACCTGGCCCAGGGTTCGGCCAGCAATCCTTCGGCGCTGACCCAAAGCGGTACCTTCAGTGTTTCGGCGCCAGATGGCCTGTCGAGCCTGAACGTGGGCGGGATCAGCGTCGTCAGTGGTGGCGTGGTCGCGGGTTTCCCGCAATCGATGATCTCTGCCGCGGGCAACACCCTGACCATCACCGGTTTTGACCCGGCCACAGGCGTGGTCAGTTACAGCTACACCCTGGTGTCCAACGAAGCCCATTCGGCAAGTGATGGCGCCAACAACCTGAGCGAGCATTTCAGCGTCATTGCCACGGACGTCAACGGCGACACGGCGACCAACTCGCTAGACATCAACATCACCGACGACGTGCCGACGGTGGTGAATGACAGCAATGCGGGAGCCGCCAGCGAAATACAGACCATCCTCAGCGGCAACGTGCTGAGCAATGATGTGCAAGGCGCCGACCGTGTACCGACCGGGCCGGTCACCGCGCAGACGGTCAATGGCACCTACGGCAAACTGGTGCTGGCCGCCGATGGCGCTTACACCTACACCGTCGACACCAGCAATCCGGCATTTTTGGCGCTGAAAGCCGACGGCAGCGAAACCTTCACCTACACCCTTACCGACGTGGACGGCGATACCAGCACCGCGACCCTGGTGCTCAATGTCCACAACAACGACGATCCGGTGACGATCACCGGGCTCAAGGTTGAAGGTGGCGAACTGACGGTCTACGAAAAAGCCCTCAGCGACGGTTCCACCCCTGGCACTCCTTTATTGACCCAAAGCGGCACCTTCACCGTCACGGCGCTGGACGGTGTGCAAACCCTGAGCGTCGGTGGGATCAACGTGGTCACCAATGGCGTGAACGCCGGCTTCCCGCAGGCCGTCACCACCGGCCTGGGCAACACCCTGACCATCACCGGCTACGACTCGGCGAGCGGGCTGGTGAGCTACAGCTACACCCTCAACGACAACGAAAACCACCCGACCGCCAGCGGCACCAACAGCCTCAGCGAATCTTTCAGCGTCACGGTCACCGACAGCAACGGCACTACCGCCAGCGATTCGCTGGACGTAAACATCGTCGACGATGTGCCGACGGCAGTGAACGACAGTAACGCCGGAGCCGCCAGCGAAATACAGACCATCCTCAGCGGTAACGTACTGAGCAACGACACCCAGGGCGCCGACCGCGTGCCGACCGGACCCGGTGTTGGACCGGTCACCGCGCAGACCATCAACGGTACCTATGGCCAACTGGTGCTGGCCGCCGATGGCACCTACACCTACACCCTCGACACCGGCAACCCGGCGTTCCTGGCGCTGCAAACCAACGCCACTGAGACCTTCACCTACACCCTTACCGACGCGGACGGCGATACCAGCACCGCGACGCTGACCCTGGCTGTCGACAACGACGACGATCCGGTGACCATCACCGGGCTCAAGGTCGAAGGCGGCGAACTGACGGTCTACGAAAAAGCCCTCGGCGACGGCTCGGCACCGGGCAGTTCAAACCTGACCCAGAGCGCTACCTTCACCGTCACGGCACTGGACGGCGTACAGACCCTGAGCGTCGGTGGCATCAACGTGGTGACTAACGGCGTGAACG
>NZ_FYDM01000008.1:110287-252510 GCF_900187415.1 Pseudomonas sp. Irchel s3b6
AAACCTCGGCGACGGCTCGGCACCGGGCAGTTCAAACCTGACCCAGAGCGCTACCTTCACCGTCACGGCACTGGACGGCGTACAGACCCTGAGCGTCGGTGGCATCAACGTGGTGACTAACGGCGTGAACGCCGGCTTCCCGCAAACCTTCACCACCGGCCTGGGCAACACCCTGACCATCACCGGCTACGACTCGGCGAGCGGGCTGGTGAGCTACAGCTATACCCTCAACGACAACGAAAACCACCCGACCGCCAGCGGCACCAACAGCCTCAGCGAATCCTTTGCAGTGACGGTCACCGACAGCAACGGCACCACCGCGACTGACTCACTGGACGTGAGCATCGTCGACGATGTGCCGGCGGCGGTGAGTGACAGCAACGCGGGAACTGCCAGTGAAGCGCAAACCATCCTTAGCGGTAATGTGCTGAGCAATGACGTGCAAGGCGCCGATCGCGTGCCGACCGGGCCGATCACCTCGCAGACCGTCAACGGCACCTACGGCCAATTGGTCCTGGCGGCCAACGGCACCTACACCTACACCGTCGACACTGGCAACCCGGCGTTCCTGGCGCTGCAAACCAACGCCACTGAGACCTTCACCTACACCCTTACCGACGCTGACGGCGATACCAGCACCGCGACCCTGGTGCTCAATGTCCACAACAACGACGATCCGGTGACCATCACCGGGCTCCAGGTCGAGGGCGGTGAACTGACGGTCTACGAAAAAAACCTCGGCGACGGCTCGGCACCGGGCAGTTCAAACCTGACCCAGAGCGCTACCTTCACCGTCACGGCACTGGACGGCGTACAGACCCTGAGCGTCGGCGGCATCAATGTGGTGACTAACGGCGTGAACGCCGGCTTCCCGCAAACCTTCACCACCGGCCTGGGCAACACCCTGACCATCACCGGCTACGACTCGGCGAGCGGGCTGGTGAGCTACAGCTATACCCTCAACGACAACGAAAACCACCCGACCGCCGGCGGCAGCAACAGCCTCAGCGAATCCTTCAGCGTGACAGTCACCGACAGCAACGGCACCATCGCGACCGACTCGCTGGACGTGAGCATCGTCGACGACGTGCCAGCGGCCAAACCCGACAGCGGCTCCGTGATCGAAGGCACAACCCTCAATCTCGCGGTACTGGGTAACGACATCAATGGCGCCGACGGTGCGACCGTGGTGGGCGTGAGGGCTGGCAGCAATACCGCGACTCCGGCCAGCGGTGGCCTGGGCACCAACATCGGCGGCACCTATGGTTACCTGACCCTGGACGCCGCGGGCAACGCGGTATACCACAGTAATCCGGACTCGGTGACCCCACCGGGCGCCACCGACACGTTCGTCTACACCGTTCGTGATGCCGACGGCGATGAAAGCACCACCACCATCACCATCCATGTCACCGACAACGGTCTGACGGCGGTCGTTGACACGGATGTCACGGTCTACGAAAAAGCCCTGGACCTGACCCAGGACGGCCAGGACCTGGCCGCCGGTACCGTCACCGGCAGTGACCCGGGCAATACGGGGGAGACCTCCACCGGCACGTTGGTGGGCTCGGTCAGCGGTGGCAGTGGCGCGCTCACCTACACACTGGTGGGTAGCGACACCGGCAACTATGGGCAAATCGTGCTCAACCCGAACGGCACCTACACCTACACCCTGACCTCGGCGCCGAAAACCTTGCCCAACGCCAATGACGGGCCCAACACCCTGACAGAAAGCTTCACCTACAAGGCGACCGATGCCTTGGGCAATTCCACCACCAGTACCATCCTGGTGAACATCGTCGATGACGTGCCCAAAGCCGTGGCTGCCGAGCGCTCGGTGCCAGCGGTGGAGATCGACTCCAATCTGCTGCTGGTGATCGACGTGTCCGGCAGCATGGATCAGTCATCCGGTGTCCCGGGAGGTGGAACCCGGTTGGACCTGGCTAAAGCGGCCATCAGTGCGTTGCTCGACAAGTACGACGACTTGGGTGATGTCAAAGTGCAGATCGTCACTTTCAGCAGCAGCGCCACTAACAACACCTCGACGGTCTGGGTCGATGTCGCCACGGCCAAACTCATCGTTGCCGGCCTCTCAGCCGGCGGGGGGACCAACTACGATGCGGCGGTGGCAATGATGCAAACCGCGTTCAACAAAGCCGGAAAACTCACCGGTGCGCAGAATGTCGGCTATTTCTTCTCCGACGGTGCTCCGACATTGGGACAGGAAATCGGCACGGCCGACGAGACGGCGCTCAAGGCGTTCCTAGACGCCAATGACATCAACAACTACGCCATCGGCCTGGGCGCTGGGGTGAGTAACGCCAACCTCAATCCATTGTCGTACAACGGTGCTGTCCACACCGACACCAGTGCAGTGGTCGTGACCGACCTGGTGCAGCTCAACTCGGTGCTTTCGGGCACGGTGGTCGGCGCGCCGGTCACCGGCACATTGCTGGGCGAGGGCGGTACCTTCGGCGCCGATGGCGGCTTTATCAAATCCATCGTGATCGATGGGACCACCTACACCTACGACCCCCAAGGCAATACCAACGCCGGTTCGCTGACCTTCAGCGGTACCAACCGCGGGACCTTCAACACGGTCGACAACAGCATCAGCATCGCTACGACCAAGGGCGGTACCCTGGTGATCAACCTCGACACGGGTGATTACACCTACACCTCGCAGAAGACCACGTCGGTGCAGGTCACCGAGAGTATCGGCTTCACGGTCAGTGACAACGATGGCGACCTCGCCACTGCCACGCTGACGATCAATGTCATGCCGAACTTGGCGCCAGTGGCGGGGGATGACCACGTCATTACCAACGTGTTGTCGAGCAGCATCGTGGTACCGGGCGAGTTGTTGCTGGCGAACGACAGCGATGCCAATGGCAATCTGCTGACGGCTACACCAACGACCTTCAACACCGGCTGGATAGCTAAGGGCGCTGACTTTACCGGCACCGGGGCCATCAACTTCACCGGCACCAACAACAATAATGCCGCCAACCAGAACCTGGCGAACGTGCGCGCCTCCTTTGCCGGAGACGCGGCCACCATGACCGCGCTGCTGGTGATCAGCGGTTATCTGGGGGGCGTTTCCGCTAACAATGCCAACGATGAAGACGTGATCACCGTCAATCTGAAGCAGGGTGAAACCCTCAACCTGAACCACGACCTGGCGGCCGGGCGCATCACCATGGCGTACTCGCTCAACGGCGCCCCGTTCGTGGCGATTGCCGATGGCGATACCCTCGCCGCAGCGGCGGATGGTACCTACCAGATCCGCGTGATCAACGTCACCAACCCTAGCGGTGGCGGTGCGAACAACTCGGAAGACTACCAACTGACCATGACGGTCAACTATGCCGGCGCCCATGACGTGACAGCGGACTACCACGGCACCTACACCACCAACGATAACCATGGCGGCAGTGACACGGCCAACGTCACCATCAGTTATCAGGAAGGCAATACCCTCACCGGGACCTCGGGGGACGACGTGCTGGTGGCCGGTGCGGGCAACAACATGCTCAATGCCGGTGACGGCAATGACGTGCTCACGGCGGGCAACGGTAACAACGAGTTGCACGGCGGCGCGGGCAATGACCTGTTGTTCAGTGGTACCGGCACCGACCTGCTCGACGGTGGCACAGGCACCGACACCGCCAGCTACGCCCATGCCACATCGGCGGTGACCGTCAATCTGGGGCTGTTGGGTGCACAGGGCACCGGTGGTGCGGGCTCCGATACCCTGAGCGCTATCGAGAATCTGACCGGCTCCAATTTCAACGACACCCTGACCGGCAATGGCAACGCCAACGTCATCACCGGTGGCTTGGGGCACGACGTGCTCAATGGTGGCGATGGTGACGACGTGCTGATCGGCGGGTTGGGCAACAACACCCTGAGCGGTGGCCAGGGCGTCGACACCTTCCAGTGGTCGCAAGGTAACAGCGGGCATGACCTGGTCACCGACTTCACGCCGGGTACCGACAAGCTCGACCTGTCGCAGTTGCTGCAGGGCGAAAACGCTACCACGGCCTCGCTGGATGACTACCTGCACTTCACCGTCACCGGCAGCGGCGCCTCACTGGTCACCAGCATCGACGTCAGTGCCAAGGCCGGTGCCGCGCCGACCCAGACCATCGATCTTGCAGGCGTCAACCTGGCCGATCACTACGGCGTCACGCCTGGGGCGGGCGGGGTGGTTGCCGGTGGGCACGACACCGCCACCATTATCAATGGCATGCTCAGCGACCATTCGCTGAAGGTGGATACCGTCTGACCTGAAACGACAGGACAATGCTGTTCAGTCAAGCGAACGCCGCCCCTTGTAGGAGCAGCCGGTCGACGCTCGAGTGCTCGCGATGACCGTGAGAGCGACGTGGGGCGTCCAGGCCGCACGCGTTATCGAGCGACCATCGCGAGCACAGTGCTGGTGGATATCACATCGGCTGTGGTGGTCCGATCAACCGGCCCATCGCCCCGAACACCCCTAATCCCCTGAGTGCTTCCAGCTCGCCATGGGTCTCGACCATTTCCGCGATCAATGGCAAGTCGATGCTGTTGGTGGCGCGGAAAATCGCTTCGATGAACAGGCGTTTGTCGTTTTGCCGATCGATGGCGCGGATGTAGCTGCCGTCGATTTTCAGGTAGGCCAGGCCCAGTTGGGTGAGGTTGCCGATCTGGTTGAAGCTGCCGCCGAAGTGTTGCAGGCCGATGTGGTAGCCGGTGTTGTGCAGGCTTTGGCTCAACTGGCGCAGCTCTTCAGGCGGTGGTAACTGGCGTTCGTCGATTTCCAGGGTCAGCAGTGGCGCAAGGTCTGGCAGGGCCTCGAGCGTGTCGAGCAGGATACGCAGTTGGCTGGCATCGCTCAGGGTACTGCCGGACAGGCTCAGGGCCAGCGGCTGGCGGTGTTCGGCGAGGTACTCCAGGGTGTTTTCGAGCATGGCCAGGTCAAACCGCGCGGTCCAGCCGAGGCGTTCGATCCAGGGCAGGAAGTGCCCGGCGGCAATGGCTTCGCCCTGCGGGTCGAGCAGGCGTGCCAATACCTTGTGATGCAACAGTTGCCGGGTGTCGGCGCATTGCACCACCGGCTGGAAGTACAGCTGCATCTTGCCATGGGTCAGGGCGTCGTCGATCCAGGTGCGCCAGTCATGCTGGGTCTGGTTCGGTGCAGTGTCGGACCGGGCCAGGTATACCCATGGCCGCTCCGGTTGTCGCTGTGCCTGGGTCAAGGCTTGATCGAGACGCAGCCATACATCGCCTGATGTCTCGCCCGGCGCGTAGGCGACGATCCCCAGGTGGGCGACGGGTGTGCAGTCGCTGGCTCCTGTCAGGCGCAGGTTCTCCAGGGTGGCGCTGATCTCGCTGGCCAGGCGCGCCGCGTCCTGGGTGTCCAGGCCCGGTGTCAGCAGGCTGAACTCTCCACCACGATTGCGCGCGGCCAGCCAGGTGTGACGTTCAGGTTGTTGAGCCAGGCGCTTGAGCAACTGGCCAATGGCGCCGATCAGCGCATCGGTGCGCTGGCCACCCAGTCGCTGGTTCAGGCCGGTCAGGTCGTTGACCCGCAGCATCAGTAAATGCCCGGTACGGCTTTGTTCGGAAACCAACAGTTGATCGGCCAGTTGCTCGTCGAGCAGGCGCCGGTTGGCCAGCCCCGTCAGGCTGTCCTGATAGGATTCGGCGCGCAGTTTTTCGCTGCGGGCGGCCTCTTCGGCGAACAGCCCCTTGAGCTTTTCGACCATCTGGTTCATCGCCAGCATCACCCGCTTGAGTTCCGGGGTGTTCGGCAGTTTGGGGGCGCTGAGAAACTCCCGGTGGCTGATGGCTTCGGCCTGCTTGACCATGGTGTCCAGCGGACGCAATTGTCGGCGCAGCAGCCAGCCACCAAACACGGCACTGAGCAAGCCGCACAGCAGTAACCAGATCAGGCTGCCCAGGGTGCTGTCCCACAGTTTGGCCAGGGCAAACTGCGGATTGCTCAGCACTTCGACCCGTGCGGCCTGCTCCCAGCCGCGCATGATCAGCGCATCGCCGCCCTGGGGGCGCAGGTCGACCAGTTTGACGAACCAGCCCGGTATGCCTTCGGACGCGGCAGTGGCAGTGCGCTCCACCATGATCTTCTCGTCTTCGATGTTGACCACGCGGATGCTGGAAAAATAGCCGCTGTCGAAGATCGAACTGACCATCAGTTCAATCATCGCCGGGTCGTCGATCTGTGTGGTCAGCGACAACCCCAACGCGGTGGCGGCATCCTGGGCGTGGGAGCGCAACTGGCCGAGCATCTGCTCGCGCGAGCTTTCCAGGCCGACAAAAAAACTGCCACTGAAAGCCACCAGCAGAAACAGGCAGATGGCCAGGAACAACTGTTTGAGTAGCGACATGCGGCGCTCCTTGTTGATCTGCGGTGTCAGCCATCACCCACGGCGAATCCTTCGACCTGCATCTTTTGCAGCACATCCTGCCAGCGCGACAGTCTTTTCGAGTCGCCGCTGCGTTTGCCACCGTTGGCACCCGGCATGTACAAGCCTTCGGCGTTGAAGGCGTACACCGGCAGCAGGTCTTTGCGTTGGGAGGCGGGACGGATTTCACCGATCAGGTTGTCCAGCACCAGTGGATCGGCCGTGGGGCTGGCGTAGTAGGTCAGCACCATGTGTGCCTGATTCTGGGTCAATGCCTTGACGTAGGTAATGCGCAGTTTTTCGCTGGGAACACCGAGTTGGCGCAGGCTGAAATACTTGGCCAGGGCGTAGTCTTCACAGTCACCGGCGCCCTTGACCAGCGATTCGACAGGGGTTGCCCAGTAATCGGTCTGACGCCACACACGGGTGTCGTCCTGAAAACTCAATTGCTGGTTGAAGAAGCGATTGACCGCGCTCAGTTGCTCGCGCTCGGGATCCGCTGATTCACTTTGCAGCATCTGGTTCCATGCCTCGATCCGTCCTTTTGCGGGGCCCAGCGTGCCGTAGCGTTTTTCGGCCGTTTGCAGGATTTGCCCGAAGTTCCAGTTCGCCCGGACGCTGCCCAGCCCCGCCAGCAAGAAAACTGTCAACAACAAGCATCCACCGAACCGAAGTCGGAGCGTTGACCTTCCTGGACTACGCGGACTAAGGAGCATGTCAGGCTGCTCGCATGCAGATGCCTGGAGTTTAGGCGCTGTTTGGTGAAAGGCAGGGCGGATCGTCGGTTGAGAGGCGAGTGGGCGGCGGGCTGCTGTTGTCAGCAGGAGCTCGCACTCAAGGTTTGCTCAGGGTCTTCTGGCGCAGGATGTACACCGTCACCAGCACGGCGCTGGTCAGCATGAACGCGCGTGCCCACGGCAGCGGTACGAGCAAGCACGACAGGCCGATGCTCAGCCACATCAGGCCAATGGCGTAGACCTTGCCCTTGAGCGGGATGCCATTGCCGTCCAGGTAGTCGCGAATCCAGGGGCCCAGGCGAGGGTGTTCGACCAGCCATTGGTAGAAACGCGGTGAACTGCGGGCGAAGCAGGCGGCTGCCAGCAACAGGAATGGCGTGGTGGGCAATACGGGCAGGAAGATGCCGATCACTCCCAGCGCTACGCTTAGCCAGCCTATGGCCAGCAGCACGTAGCGCTGCATCAGGGAGCGGTTGCCTATGGGATCAGCCACAGGCGGGGACTCAGTGATGGCGAGGCTTGAGGATCGCCGGTTTTTCGTCCGGGGCGTTGCACAGCAGGTACAGCGCGGTCAGCGCTTCCGGGATCTGCACGATCATGTCGTCCATCAGGTTGGCATCGGCCGCGATGTCGGAGAACTCTGGCTGTTCATCGAACAGGCCGGAACCGACCATGATCGGCAGCAGCATTTCGCTGACTTCATCTTCGGCGGTTTCGAACCAGGCTTCTTCGCGCAGGAACACGCCTTCCATGAAACCGATGCACCAGCCGCGCAGTTCGGAGTCATCCGGCTCGTCGCCCAGATCCAGGTCGCACGGCAGCTCGAATTCTTCATCGGCGGCCAGTTGACGGGCGATGTGAGCCTTGAGCGCCACCAGGGTCGACTCGATTTCCACGCGCTGGGCTTCGCTGCTGTAGTGCGGTTCTTCAGCGAACAGGGCGTCGATCCACTCACGCTCCGGCACGCTTTCGGAACAGATCGACAGGGCGGTCAGGTAGCCGTGGGCGGCCACGTAGTCCAGCGCCTCGTCATGCAGCTCGTCGGCGTCGAGGAAGACTTGCAGGCGGGTTAGTTGCTCAGCGAAGGACATTGGGAGGGCTACCTTGGGAATATACGATGACCAATTCTAGGCGTTCTTGAGCGCTCAGGCCAGCCGCGTGGCGGATTTGCCTGCATTGCACGGGCATTCGTCGCACCAGGGGCAAACCTCAACAGCCCCCGGGGCCGGTCGGGTATACTCGCGCGTTTTGCAAAGCCCTGCAGGCGCCGCTGTCACCCGGGACAAATCCACTTACGGATCTGTCCGTGAACAATGCGGTTTTTTGATCCAGCCTGTGTCCAGGGATATTCAGCACCATTTGGAGTTTTTCATGCTCGAACAGGCTCAGCGCGTCCTCAAGGACATCTTCGGCTACGACAGTTTCCGTGGCCGCCAGGGTGCCATTATTGAGCGCGTGGCCAGCGGCGGCGACGCCTTGGTGCTGATGCCTACCGGTGGCGGCAAATCCTTGTGTTTCCAGGTGCCGGCACTGCTGCGCGAAGGCCTGGCGGTCGTGGTTTCGCCGTTGATTGCGCTGATGGACGATCAGGTCGCGACCCTGGACGAACTGGGTGTTGCCGCCGCGGCCCTCAATTCGACCCTGAGCCCCGAGCAGCAACGTGACCTGGCCGCACGGATCAAGCGTGGCGAAGTGAAAATGCTGTACCTGGCACCAGAACGCCTGGTCCAGCCGCGCATGCTGGCGTTCCTGCAAAGCCTTGATATTGCGCTGTTCGCCATCGACGAAGCCCACTGCGTTTCGCAATGGGGTCATGACTTCCGCCCCGAATACCTGCAACTGGGCCAGTTGGCCGAGCTGTTTCCCCATGTACCGCGCATCGCCCTGACCGCCACTGCCGACAAGCGGACCCGTGAAGAGATCGTCACGCGCCTGCACCTGCAGGACGCCGAGCGCTTCCTGTCGAGTTTCGACCGGCCGAACATCTTCTATCGCATCGTGCCCAAGGAGCAGCCGCGCAAGCAATTGCTCGCGTTTCTTTCCGAGCGCCGCAGCGATGCGGGCATTGTCTATTGCCTGTCGCGCAAGAAAGTCGACGAAGTGGCCGCGTTCCTCTGCGAGCAGGGCTACCCGGCATTGCCGTACCACGCAGGCTTGGCCAATGACTTGCGGGCCTATCACCAGAAGCGCTTCCTCAACGAGGAAGGCCTGATCATGGTGGCCACCGTGGCGTTCGGCATGGGCATCGACAAGCCCAACGTGCGGTTTGTCGCGCACCTGGACTTGCCCAAGTCCCTTGAGGCGTACTACCAGGAAACCGGCCGGGCGGGGCGTGACGGCCTGCCGGCGGACGCCTGGATGGCCTACGGCCTGCAGGACGTGCTGATGCTCAAGCAGATGCTGCAAAACTCCGAAGGCGACGAGCGTCACAAGCGCCTGGAGCAGCACAAGCTCGACGCCATGCTCTCGCTGTGTGAAGAAACCCGTTGCCGCCGTCAGACCTTGCTGGCCTATTTCGATGAAGACATGCCCCAGCCCTGCGGCCACTGCGACAACTGTGTCGACGGTGTGCAGACCTGGGATGCGACCGAACCGGCCCGTCAGGCCTTGTCGACGATCTACCGTACCGGTCAGCGCTATGGCGTCGGGCATCTGGTGGAGGTGCTGCTGGGCAAGGACAACGAAAAGGTGCGTAGCGCCGGTCATCAGCACTTGTCGGTGTTTGGCGTCGGCAAGGCGCGGGCAGAAAGTGAGTGGCGCTCGCTGTTCCGGCAACTGGTGGCGCGCGGCTTGGCCGACATCGACCTGGAAGGCTACGGCGGCCTGCGATTGAGCGACAGTTGCCGGCCGTTGCTCAAGGGCGAAGTGACCCTTGAGCTGCGCCGCGACCTCAAGCCGCAAACCACCGCCAAGAGCAGTACCAGCCAGGCCAGCCAGCTGGTGCGCCTGGAGGAGCGCGAGCAGTGGGAAGCCCTGCGCGCCTTGCGTCGCAAGCTCGCCGAAGAGCACGGTGTGCCGCCTTACGTCATCTTCCCCGATTCCACCTTGCTGGAAATGCTCCGCAGTCAACCCGGCACCCTGGCGGAAATGGCCAGGGTCAGTGGTGTCGGCGCGCGCAAGCTGGAGCGCTATGGCGACGCGTTCCTCGAGGTCCTGGGCGGTCAGGCCGAGGCGCCGAAAGTGGTGGCCGACCTGCGCCACGAACTGATTACCCTGGCCCGTGCCGGCATGACACCCGTGCAGATTGCCGGTCAGTTGCAGTGTTCGGAAAAGAACGTTTACACGATGCTCGCCGAGGCCATTGGCAAACAGCAACTGTCGCTGGAACAGGCGCTGGATCTGCCGGAGGACCTGCTAAGTGAAGTCCAGGATGCGTTCCTGGACGGCGAGGGCGAGTTGCCGCCCGTGGCCGAGGTCGCTGGCGTGTTCGCCGGGCGGGTTCCTGAGGGCGTGTTGTACTGCGTGAGGGCGGCCTTGCAGTCAGAGTTCGAAATGTGAGCAAACACTTCTCATGATGTAACGATTCAGTACATAGGCGCCCTTGCTTCGAGTCGAGGGTCATGCTTAGCTGACTAATAATTAGTTTTCTATTTCAGTCTAATCATGAGTTTTTTATGCCGTTAACCGATCAGCACCGTTTTGGCATGCAGTTGGCGCAGATGTCTCGCGGCTGGCGCGCCGAACTGGATCGTCGTCTCGCCGGCCTGGGCCTGTCCCAGGCACGTTGGCTGGTGCTGTTGCACCTGGCGCGTTTCGAGCAGGCCCCCACCCAACGGGAATTGGCGCAAAGCGTGGGGGTTGAAGGCCCGACCCTGGCGCGTTTGCTCGACAGTCTGGAAACCCAGGGGCTGGTGCAACGTCAGGCGGTGGTAGAAGACCGCCGGGCGAAAAAAATCGTCCTCTGCCCCTCGGCCTGTCCGTTGATCGAACAAATTGAAACCATTGCCACCGCATTGCGCCACGAACTGTTCGCCGGCGTCGACGAAGCGGATTTGAAGGTGTGCATGCGGGTTCACGGGCACATCCTGGCCAACCTCGAAAAATCCTGAGGCATATCCCCCCGGCAGACGTTTGAGACACCCCCTTGGGCAAACTATAAGAACTACCTGGCAATAACGTGTTCGTACAGCCAGTGCGAATACGCAGGGGTGGTTCCGGTTTTCCAGGGGATGTTCATGTTCAAGTGTTATCCGGCCGCGTGGCGGCATTACCTGCATGTGCTTCTGACAAGTGGCGCGCTGTGTTACTCGACGGCGACACCTGCGTTGGGATTGGGCGAAATCTCCCTGCACTCGGCGTTGAACCAGCCCCTCGTGGCAGAGATTGCACTGCTCGATGCGCAGGCACTGGCTGAAGGTGAGCTGTCGGTCGGCCTGGCCACTGCCGATGAGTTCAACCGAGCGGGTATCGAGCGGGTGGGCCTGCTCAACGATCTTCGCTTCACCCCCGTGTTGCGCGGCGAACGCAGCGTGATTCGGGTGACCTCCAATAAGCCCGTCAATGAACCCTTCCTGAATTTTCTGCTGCAACTCGACCAGCCCCAAGGCCGAGTGGTGCGCGAGTACACCGTGCTGATCGATCCTCCGGGTTCCCCGGGGATCGTGCCGTTGGCTGGCGTCGAGCCTGTCCCGGTAGCGCGCTCGCCCGCCGAAGATGTCGTACCGGCCCAGTCCCCGGTCATGTCCTCCAGTGACGGGCCTGGAGTGGTTGATCCGACACAGGAACAACTGGCCGCCAGCGTTCTGCAGAACCAGCAGTTGCAACTCTCCATCGATGAGTTACGCGCCGGCTTGCAAACCCGGGATGATCAAATCGCCCGTCAGCACCAGCAATTCAGCGAGCTGCAGGCGCAATTGGCCGAAGCCCGGCAGCCTCGGTCCGAGGCGGTCGCACCCTTGCCCGTCGCTGTTGCCCCGTTGAGCGAGAACGGCAAGGACTCGACGCCGTGGCGGCTCATCGCCTTGTCGGGGTTTGGCGGGCTGTTGTTACTCGGGTTGTTTTTACGCCATCAGCGACGGCAGGTGGCGGACCTGCCGGAACCTGATGTCCCTCATCAACCGCTGCCGGTGATCGAGCCCAGGCCGCTGGTGGAGCGGTCGATAGAACCCATTGCCCCGGATACGACGGACCGGTTGCCGTTGAAAAACGACGATCTGTCGATGGACCTGCAGTGGGAGCTGGTCAATCCGTTCGACAGTGCGCCGGATCCCGCAAGGCCCACTGCAATCAATGCCGATCGCTAGGCGTCAGGCGCTGTGCCTGGCCACGGGTCAGAACGTTTGCCCAAGGTTCATGTAGATCGCTTGTTCGTCTTCATCGTTGAAGCCATAACTGAAGTTCAGCGGCCCCAGGGGCGTATCGAAACCGAAGAACACGCTGGCCGCGTTGATGTACCCACTGTCGAATTCGTTGTCGTTGTTCCAGGCCCGACCGCGCTCCAGCGATGCGCCCAGGTACAGCGGGAAGTCCAGCGGCAGGTAGGCGCGCGGCGTCAGGCGACGGTAGTAGATGGCGCGAGTCAGGCTGACGTTCTGGCCGGAAATCGAATCCTGGCGAAAGCCCGACAGTTGCCGGGCACCGCCCAGGACGAAGCTGGAGGTGACCACGTCGGCGGTATCCAGGGTGCGTCCGTAGCGACCGCCAAAGACGTAGGTGTCCGGGCCGAAGCTCAGGGCCTTGTCCAGTTTGAAATCCCACTGACGGTAACGGCTGTCGGAACCCAGCCCGGGTTCGAACTCGCGGAAGGACAGGCCAATGTCTTCGCCGGCATGGGGGAAGTAGACGTTGTCCAGTGAGTCGAACGAGTACTTGAGCTCATAGAACCCTTCGTTGAAGCTCTCGCTGGGCAGGCTCTGGTCGCCAATGCGTACATCCGCATTGCCCCAGGCTTCGCCGACGCCCAGGCGAATCTCACCACTGTTGCCGATCTGCCGCCCCAGGTTCAGGCCAAAGCCATAGCGCTCAAGGCGATACTCGGCAATCGGGTCGTTTTCCAGGATGGCTTCCACGTTCTGCGACTCGATGGCGGCATAAGGGGCAACGAAGTAGCGCGAACCCACGTCCAGTGGCTGGTAGAACTCGGTGTACAGCTCTTGCTGGTCACCGATCTGAGCACGGGTCAGCCATTCGGCACCGAGGCTGTTGATGCCGTTCACGCGGTAGCTGGCGCCAATGTTGAAGGCGCTGTCGCCCTTCATGTCGTCGGACAGGTTCAGCCCCAGGCGCAGGTAGTCGGTGCCCGTGCGCTTGCCGCGTGCGCGGATCACCAGTGTGTGATCCTGCCCCTTGTGGACCACGCGGTACTGCACCAGGTCGAAGTAGTCCAGGCCATACAGCGTGCCCATGTCGGTTTGCAATCGGCCGATGTCCAGCGGTTCGCCGACTTTCTGCCGAATGTAGTAGCGGATTACGTCGTCGCCGACTTTCGAATCGTTTTCAACCCGGATGGCGTTGATGACGGGCGTGCGCTGGCCGGGTGCCCTGGCGGCGGTCAGTTCGGCATCCTCCGGTGTGGCGGGGCCCAGGGCAGCGAGGCGTGCGTCGAGGAGGCGCGTGGCACGATAGCCGGCATCGATCATCTCCCGGGCCTTGCCGAAATCGGTGACGCCAAAACTGGCCAGTGGTGGCTGGACCAGTATGTCGTCCTTGTGCAGGGTGGCCAGCTGTTCTTCGGAGTTGCGGCGGGTCATGAGGGTGATCGACTGGTTCAGCACGTCGACCACCGACGTCATCTGCTTGCGGGTGCGCAGCGGGGTGCCGATGTCGACCACGATGGCGAGGTCGACGCCCATCTCGCGGGCTACGTCCACCGGAATATTGTCGGTCATGCCGCCGTCCACCAGCAGGCGACCGTCGAGTTCGACCGGGGCGAACACGGCCGGTATCGACATGCTGGCGCGAATCACCTGGGGCAGGTGGCCCTTGCGAAAGACCACCTTCTCCCCGCTGGCGATATCGGTCGCCACTGCGCGGAAGGGTATCGGCAGCTTGTCGAAATCCCGGGTATCGCTGGTGTGAGCCAGCAGACTCTCGAGTAGCAACGTCAGGTTCTGCCCCTGGATCACCCCCAGCGGCAGGCCGAGGCTGCCGTCATCGCGAAAGCTCAGCTGCTGCTTGACCAGAAAGTCGCGGTCATCCTGTTTACGGCGAAACGGTATGTCGGCGCGGGGCGGCGCGTCGGACAGTGCCTGCTGCCAGTCGATGCCCAGGGCCAGCTTTTCCAGTTCGTCGATCTTGTAACCCGAGGCATACAGGCCGCCAATGACCGCTCCCATGCTGGTGCCGGCGATCGCATCAATCTTGATGCCTTGTTCCTCCAGCGCCTTGAGCACGCCAATATGGGCCAGGCCGCGCGCGGCGCCGCCCGACAGTACCAGGCCGATTTTCGGCCGTGGCGCTTGCTCGGCAAGCACGAACAAGGGCATCAGGCACAGCAACAGGCAGGACAACAGGCGGCGCATCGGCAATCTCGGGCGAACGGTAAAGGCGGTTATTATAGGACGCCACCGACCTCAGGAGTTTCGCGCGTCATGACCGTCAGCAAACCGGAAGTAGTCATCACCTATTGCACGCAATGCCAATGGCTGTTGCGTGCCGCCTGGCTGGCCCAGGAGCTGCTCAGCACTTTCGCTGACGACCTGGGCAAAGTGTCCCTGGTGCCGGGAACCGGCGGCGTGTTCCAGATCAGCTGCGACGGCGTGCAGATCTGGGAGCGCAAGGCCGACGGTGGTTTCCCTGAGGCCAAGGTCCTCAAGCAGCGGGTACGAGACCAGATCGATCCAGAGCGCGATCTGGGTCACAGCGACAGGACTCAGTGAGGGACCGCTTCTGCGGACACGGCCTTGTTGCCTGAACTCCCCGACAGGCTGCTGGATACCACGATGGCGACGATGATCAACGCACCACCGATCAGCATCCGCAGCGTCGGGTCTTCGCCGAACAGCAGCCACGCCACCGTGATCCCGTAAACCGGCTCCAGGGCGAACACCATCGCCGCCGTACGCGCCTTGATCACTGCCAGGCTGGCCACGAACAGGCTGTGGGCGAGGCCGGTACAGAACACCCCCAACAGGCCTATCCACAGCCAGTCGAGGGCACGTACCTCACTCAAGCCAGGTGCCGCTACCGGCAGCAGGCACAGTGCGACGACCACGTTCTGGCACAGCGCCGCCTGTACTGCCGGGATGCGCCCCGAACTGGCGCGGTTGGTCAGCGACAGCAGGGCGAATAACAGGCCTGAGCCCACGGCCCAGAGCAGGCCGATGGTGGCTTCGCTGGCCAGGTCGAAGGCCGGGGTGACCAGCACCAGGCCAATGCTCACTAGGACCACCAGCAGTATTTCGTTGGCGCGGATCCGCTCGCGGAAGATCAAACCCTCCAGGATCACGGTGAACGCCGGGAAGCTGGCAAACCCCAGGGTCGCAATCGCCACGCCGGCAACCTTCACCGCAATGAAGAAGCTCACCCAATGCCCGGCCAGCAGCAGGCCGCTGAGCAGCAGGCGGCGGGTGTCCACGGCGCGCATTTTCTGCCAGCCGGTGTTGCTGGCGAAACGGGCAAAGCAGGCCAGGGCAATCACGGCGAAGGCCGCCCGACCGAAGACGATGATGGCGGGGGAAGCGGCGGCGAGTTTGCCGAACACACCGGTCAGGCCAAACATCAGTGCACCGATATGCAGGGCGCCAAGGGCGGTACGCGGAGTCATTGCAATCCTTAATACGAAGACACAGGCATGGGGCCACTTTAAGGGGCGGACCACAGGGGTGTCTGTCGCCAGACTCGCGATTTTTAGCGCCAGTCTAGCGTTCTGTCTCGGCTCGGCGCAGTTTGCCGGGGGAAGCACCGAACTCGCGAGTGACGGCGGCGGCGAAAGCGCTTTGCGAGCTATAGCCAACCCGCAAGGCGACTTCACCGATGGGCAGCGCGGTTTCGCGCAACAGCTTCACGGCGATGTGCAGGCGACGGCTGCGGATGTAATCCATGGGCGTCTGCCCGCATTCGGCGACAAAGCGTGCGTGCACCCGCGCACTGGAAAGTCCGGCAACGCGCGCCAGGTCGGCGACTTGCAGAGGGTAGGCGGCGTATTGGTCGATGTGCGCATTGAGTGCGGCGTAGGGTAGGCGTCTGCCGGCCATCTGGCTTGGTGCGGCGTTGTTGAGGCTGGCAAGCAACAACACGGCGCCCTGCTGGGCAATCAGCGGGTCGTCCACCGGGCTGCTCGCCAGCCAGCTCACCAACTGGCTTTGCCCAGCGTCCAGCGGCAGGCGCCCGGGGGTGTCGAGCAGGCGTCGGCTGGCATCGGCGTGCTCGCCCAGCGAGTGGGATACCCATTGATCGCTCGGCACGTCGAGCACCAGGCAACGGCTGCCATTGGCGCTGCCACAGGCGTGGTGGGCACCGGACGGCACCACCACGAAGCTTTGTTGTACCACTTGGCTACCGCGGCCGCCGACCTCGAAGTCGAGCGCGCCCGACAGGCCGAACACCAGTTGTGCGTGGTCGTGGCTGTGGACGATCAAGTCGTGGCTGTAGTGGCGTAGCGTGAGGATCGGTCTCATCGCGGTCTCCTAGGGTCTGTTGACGTTTGGTGGCGGCCGCGACGGATGCCCGCTTGGTGCAGGGCAAGGCGCGAGGAACGCGGTTTGGTTGTTCCAAATAAGTTCCGAGCAACGCAGCCCTGCACCAAGCGGGCCCCGTCCCTTCGGGTTGCGTGCCAACGTGGGCGAGGCTGCGTTGCGGGATTTGCCAAGGGAACAACCATTGGCGGCATCCCGCGCCTTGCCTCGCCCACGTTGGCCCAGCAACGCGGTTCGCCACCAAACGTCAACAGACCCTAGGCAGACCGGCAGTTTACACCGCTCGCCCCCTGGTACGGGCTGTCATCGGACTGCCGCATTTTTGTCATGGTCTATTAATCGCTGCGGGGCAAGCTTGCAAAAAATCTCGCAGAGGTTGCCCATGACCCGTGCCGAACTCGCCAAACCCAGCCGTAAACAACGCGTGCGCACCTTGTGGATCTCTGATGTGCACCTGGGCACCCGGGATTGCCAGGCCGGGCATTTATCGCAGTTCCTCAAGGGCTACCACGCCGACAAGGTGTACCTGGTCGGTGACATTATCGATGGCTGGAAGCTGCGCAGCGGTATGTATTGGCCCCAGGCGCACACCAACGTGATCCGTCGCCTGCTGACCATGAGCAAGCGCGGCACCGAGGTGATTTACGTCACCGGTAACCATGACGAGTTCCTGCGGCGTTACTCGAAGCTGATGCTGGGCAATATCCAGTTGGTGGACGAGGCCGTGCATGTCACCGCAGATGGCCGGCATCTGTTGGTGATTCACGGCGACCAGTTCGATGTGATCACCCGTTATCACCGCTGGCTGGCGTTTCTGGGGGACTGGGCCTACGAGTTCACGTTGACCCTCAATCGCTGGCTCAATCACTGGCGTGCTCGATACGGCTACGGTTACTGGTCGTTGTCGGCTTACCTCAAGCACAAGGTCAAAACCGCCGTCAGCTTTATCAGCGATTTCGAAGAGGCCATTGCCCACGAGTGCGTCAAGCGCGGGTTGCACGGAGTCGTTTGCGGGCACATTCACCACGCGGAAATCCGCAAGGTCGGTGGCGTGGACTACCTCAACTGCGGGGATTGGGTGGAGTCCTGCACCGCGCTGATCGAGCATTGGGATGGCACGATCGAGCTGTACCGGCTGGCGGACGCCCAGGCGCGTGAGGCACAACTGAGCGCGGTGAAGGTGGCAGAGCCGGCGTAAACGTCTCACCGCCGGCAACCGGCCGGTCTTCAGGCCGGGGCGTGTTCTTCCAGCACCGCGGTATAGATCGAGTTTTTCGGCCGGGTAAACAGGCGCTCCATCATCGGCTCGAAGAAACTCAGGGGGAGCGTCTCGTACGCAGGGTCAAAGGCCGCCGCATCGTACCTGGCGCAAAACTCGATGGTCTGCCGGTACTGCGGGTGCTCGCTGAACTGCTCACGTAGGTGCCGATCCATGCCCAGGTAATGGAAGAAGTAGTAGCCCTGGAAAATCCCGTGCTTTTCCACCATCCACAGGTTTTCGGCGCTGACGAAAGGTCTGAGAATCGCCGCGGCAATGTCCGGGTGGTTGTAACTGCCGAGGGTGTCACCAATATCATGCAAGAGCGCGCACACGACGTACTCCTCATCGCGGCCATCGCGCCAGGCGCGGGTAGCGGTTTGCAATGAGTGGGTGAGGCGATCAACCGGGAAGCCGCCAAAGTCACCCTCCAGCAACTTCAGGTGCGCCACGATCCGTTTCGGCAATTGCCTGGCGTAGGCGCTGAAGTCCGCTGCAATGATGGCCCAGTCTTCCTGCGTGCCATCCTTCATGTGGGTGAAACGGGCCTGTGCGTTCATCGGCTATCCTCTTATTGTGTTGATTGAGCCCGGGCTCAAGGCCACTAGAACGGCACCTTGCCCGCCAGCATGTCGCGGTACATGACGAAATCGCCGAGCAGGCTGTAAAGCGGGTGTCGGAAGGTCGCCGGACGGTTCTTCTCAAAGAAAAAGTGGCCAACCCAGGCGAAGCTGTAGCCGGCCAGCGGCAAGGCCAGCAACCACCACCAGGCGCCTTTGACGATGGCGATGGCGAAGATCAGCATCACCAGGCTGGTGCCGACAAAATGCAACCGACGGCAGGTGCTGTTGCTGTGCTCGCCGAGGTAATACGGGTAGAACTCGGCGAAGCTGTTGAAATGTCTTATGTTTTCCACGACTGCATTCTCTGTGGCTTGGGTGCTGTTGATCGGATGTTCTGCGGGGATCTTATTTGAGTCTAGAGTCATCATTGGCCACAGCCAGTGACAATAGGCGCCACTTTACTATCCTTATGAAATTGGTCGCGAGATGCGGCCTATCACGTAAGAAAACGCCATGAGCGAACGAACGACTTCTTCAAGCTGGGCGATGGGAATTGTCAAGGCGCTGGAAATGGACGGCCTGGATTGCCGGGACTTGTTCAATCAGCTGGGGCTCGACTACGCGGCGCTGGATGATCCGGATGCGCGCTTCCCTCAAGATTCGATGACGCGCCTGTGGCAACGGGCGGTAGCGTTGTCCGGCAACCCGGCCATTGGCTTGAACATGGGCAAGGTGGTGCGTCCGGCGTCCTTTCATGTGGTCGGCTATGCCTTGATGTCCAGCCGGACCCTGGCCGAAGGCTTTCAGCGACTGGTGCGCTATCAACGCATCATTGCCGAAAGTGCCGACCTGAGTTTTCGCCTGTTACCCGAAGGCCATGCGCTGATTCTGACGGTGCATGGCGATCACCTGCCGCCGACCCGGCAAAGCGCCGAGGCGTCGCTTGCCTGTGCGCTAGGCTTGTGCAACTGGCTGACCGGGCGCACCTTGCAGCCATGCAAGGTCCTGTTTCAAGGCGATCGGCCCCTGGACCTCGGACCTTATACACGGACCTTCCATGCGCCGCTGGCGTTCAACGCACCCTACGACGCGCTGATTTTCGAGCCGGCGGACATGGAGGCACCGTTACCCACGGCCAATGAGGCCATGGCACTGCTGCACGACCGGTTTGCCGGTGAGTACCTGGCGCGATTCTCGGGCAGTCGGGTGACCCACAATGCGCGGCAGGTCCTGTGTCGGCTGCTGCCCCAGGGAGAACCCAAGCGCGATACGGTCGCGCAAGCGCTGCATTTGTCTCAGCGCACCTTGCAACGCCGCTTGCAGGAAGAGGGGACGAGCTTTCAGGCGTTGCTCGATGACACTCGGCGCGAACTGGCCGAACAGTACCTGGCGCAGCCGAGCATGACCTTGCTGGAAATTGCCTACTTGCTTGGGTTTGCCGATCCGAGCAACTTTTTCCGTGCGTTCAGGCGCTGGTTCGACAGCACACCCGGCGAGTACCGGGTGCGTTTTCTGGAGACACCCAAGGTGATCAGTGACGCCAGAACGCCGGAATACACAGTACAAACACGGTAATGATCTCCAGCCGCCCGAGCAGCATGCCCAGGGACAGAATCCACTTGGCCGCGTCGGGAAGGGTGGCGAAGTTACCGGCCGGGCCAATGGTCTCACCCAGGCCCGGGCCCACGCCGGAGACGGTGCTGGCCGCGCCGGTGAGGGCGGTCATCCAGTCCACGCCCAGCAGTGACAGGGCCAGGGCGATGGCGCAGATGGTGATCGCAAAGAAGAACGAAAAGGTCAGGATCGAGCGCACGATCTCTTCGTCGAGGCGGTGGCCGTTGTACTTCTGCTTGATCACCGCCCGAGGGTGAATCAACTGATTAAGGTTGGCCTTGAGCAGGATATAGGCAACCTGGAAGCGGAAAATCTTGATCCCGCCTGCGGTCGACCCTGAGCAGCCGCCGACAAAACCCAGGTAAAAGAACAGCATCAGCGAGAAGTTGCCCCACAGGCTGTAGTCCCCAAGTGCAAAACCGGTGGTCGTGACCACCGAGGTGACGTTCAGCGCGACGTGGCGCAGCGCGTCCAGCCAATGCAGTTCGGTGGTCCACCAGTACCAGGTCCCGAGGACCACCCAGGTCACCAGCAGCATGCCGAGCAAGCCCTGCACCTGTTGATCCTTGATCAGTGCCCGGCGATTGCCACGCAGGGTTGCCACATACAAGGCAAACGGCAGGCTGCCCAGAATCATCACGACCACCGCGACCCAGTGCACCGCCGGTGCGGTCCATTTGGCCAGGGACTGGTCGGAGGTGGAGAAGCCACCGGTGGAAATCGCCGACATCGCATGGTTGATCGCATCGAACGGGGTCATGCCCGCCCACCAGAACGCCAGGCTGCCGAGGATGGTGATACCGACGTAGGCGGCAACGATCAGTCGCGCCACCATGTGTGAGCGGGGCATGACTTTTTCGGAGCGGTCCGAGGACTCGGTCTGGAACAGCCGCATGCCACCGATGCGCAGCAGCGGCAAAATGGCGACCGCCATGCCGATAAAGCCGATGCCCCCCAGCCAGTGCAGCAGCGAGCGCCACATCAGGATGCCCGGGGACATGGTGTCCAGGCCACTCAACACGGTGGCGCCGGTGGCGGTAATGCCGGACATGCTCTCGAAAAACGAGTCGGTGTAGCTGATGTGCTGGGTCAACAGGAACGGCAGCGCGGCGAAGATACACACCACCACCCAACTCGATACCGTGAGCAGGTACATGTCGCGCGGACGCAGGTGAATATGTTCCGGGCGTCCGGGGATGACCAGTGCCAGGCCCGCGACAAAGGTGATCATGCTGGACCAGAGGAACGATGGCAGGTCGCTGGTGCGTTCGTAAATCACCAGGGTCGCCATCGGCACAACCATGCTGACGGCGAGCGTGATCAGGAAGATGCCGATGATAAAACCAATGATCCGTAAGGTCGGCAACGCCATGAAGTCCGCTCGGGGTAATGTAGGAAGGGCGCCATTCTACCTGCGAGGCAGGGCATGTAAACCGGCATCCCAACGGTAGTTACCGCTAGAATAGCCAAACATTTTTTTCAGGAGGTGGCCGATGCAGGCTCTCGACGCTTTGCTCAACCGTGTTTCCGTTCCGCGTTTGATTGACCCGGCACCGACTGCCGAACAGCGCGAAGTGCTGTTTGCAGCCGCCCTGCGGGCTCCGGATCACGGGCATATGCAGCCATGGCGCTTTTTGACGGTTGAAGGCGCGGCGCGTGAGCAACTGGGCGAGCTGTTGGCCGAGGCGGCACTGTTGCAAGACGCCGACGCCCCGCAGGCGTTGGTGGACAAGGCGCGTAATGGTCCGCTGCGCGCGCCGTTGGTAGTGGTTGTGGTGGCGCGCCTGCAGGATCACGTCAAGGTGCCCAAGTCCGAGCAACTGTTGGCAGCCGGTTGCGCTGCCCACGGTATTTTGCTCGCGGCCTACGCCCAGGGGATCGGCGCGGTATGGCGCACCGGCGATCTGGCGTACTCGGCCCATGTGGCCAAGGGGCTGGGGTTGGCTGAAGGGGAGGAGGTGATTGCGTTCCTGTACCTCGGCACCCCGCAGAAAGAACCGCGGGTAGCCGAGAAAGTCGATCTGACGGAATTTGTCAGCGCCTGGTCCGTGTAGGAACGAGCGCGCTCGCGATGGACGTCAACGATAACGCGCACTTTCTGAATAACCGCGTTGCTCTTGAGTTCATCGCGAGCGCGCTCGCTCCTACAGGGGCTGTTTCAGGTAGCGATTCCAGGCTCCAGGGGCAGGTCCAGGCTGGCGATGAATCCGCCCTCCGGGTGATTGGCCAGGACCAGGCTGCCACCATGACGCTCCGCTGCCCGGCGAGCGATGGCCAGCCCCAGGCCATGACCGGCCGCGGACTGGCCTGGTGCCCGGTAGAAGGGCTCGCCTAACTGCGCCATATGCTCAGGCTGCACGCCGGGGCCGTAGTCACGCACGCTCACCACCATGCGCTCACCCTCGCGCCGGGCTGACAGGTCAATCGGTTGCCCCGGTGGGTTGAAGCGTTGTGCGTTACGCAGCAGGTTGTCCAATGCCCGCTCGATCATGGTCGGCCACCCCTTGAGGTGCAGTGCCGGTTCGGCTTCTATGCGGATGTACTGCTCCGGCGACGCGAGCTGCGCGTCTTTTTGCAGGCTGCCCAGCAGTGTGTTGAGGTCGACGTCCTCAGCGCTGGCGCTGTCGGCATCGACCCGTGCCAGCACCAGGATTTCACTGATCAGGGCTTCCAGGCGATCGCACTCGCGGGTCAGGCGTGGCCAGAGCTTTTCCCGTTCCTCGGGGGTGGCGCGCTCTGCCAGCGCCAGGGCGATGCGCAAGCGGGCCAGTGGTGAGCGCAGTTCGTGAGAAACGTCACGCAGCAATTGTCGCTGGCTGCCGATCAGGCTTTGCAGGCGCGCGCCCATGCGGTTGAAGTCATTGGCCAGCACTCCGAACTCGTCACGCCGGTTGGCCAGGCGCGCCAGGCTGTTTTGCTGGTACGTGGTCTGTCCCAGGTCGTGCACGGCACCCCGCAGCCGGCTCAACGGGCGAGTGATCGACAGCGTCACCAGCAAGCTGAACAGGGTCAACACCACCAGGGCGATGCCCAGCGCACTCAGCGGCCAGAGCAGGCTTTCGCGGTGCCAGGCATCGAGTTCCGGGTGCGGGATGCGGTAGATCAGCAGGTAGGTTTCACCGGTTTTCGGGCTGGTGTACTCGTCGGTCAGGCGGCGCCAGGGCAGGTGGCGGTCATTGCCGTCACCCTGTCGCGCCTCGAATGCAGCGGCGCGGCGAGGGAATGTACCGCGCACCACCGGATCGCCACTCTCGTTCAATACCTGGACGTTGATGTGGTAGAGCCGCTTGCGTTGCTGCAGCAGCAACTGGGCGGCCTCTTCACCACTTTCTTCGTAGCGCTGCGTCCACTGTTGCGCCAGGTCACTCAGGCCCGGATGGCGACTGAGAATCCAGGCGTCCTGGTTCAACATGTGCCCGAGCAGAATCGACAGGCCGGCAACCAGCGTGATGGCCAGCCAGAAGCTGGCCAGGATGCGCCAGAACAATGAACGCACGGTAAGTCCTCAAACAAGGAAAGCCCAATGGCGGTTAACCATTGGGCTGGGGAGTTGCACTAGACCATTACTGTGCTTTTTGTGGCTGTTGGGCTTTCCAGGCTTTGAACTGCTCCCATTCTGCCTTGCGTTCAGCCTGCTTTTTCTGAATCGCGTCGAATTTCTGCTGCTGGTCAGGCTTGAGCAGGGTGCGAATCTCGGCTTCGGTTTTCTGGTGGCGTGCAGCCATTTCGTCCTTCAGGGCTTTTTGATCGGCTGGCGGCAGTTTTTCCAGGTACTTGTCGACCAGTTGCTTACGCTCAAGCATTTGCTTGCCCATGATTTTGCGGATCTGCTCACGTTGTTCGTGGGTCAGGTCCAGCTGGCTGTACGGGCCTTTACCGTGCATCTGACCGCCGTGTCGCGAGCCGTCCATCGAGCCCATCGGACCTTCGCCTTCGGGCATGGCCATGGCAACCGTTGGCAGGGCAGCAGCGAACATCAAAGCGATAAGGGTCTTGCGCATGGTGTATCTCCTTGTCTCATTCCCGGTGTGTTCCGGATGTGTGCAGATTACAGAGATCAAGGTCAGCGGCGGTCAGCGAAGCGTAAAGCTTGGGTAAAGATGGTTTTGCACCGCCCTGACAAAACTTACAGGCTGTAATAGTAGCCGCGGCTGCGCAGGGCAACGATGCGCGGTCGGCCATCGGGGTGCGGGCCGATCTTTTTACGCAGGTTGCTGACGTGCATGTCCAGGCTGCGGTCGTACAGGGTGAGCTTGCGGCCAAGGGCGATCTGCGCCAGCTCCTGCTTGTCCAGCGGTTCGCCGGGCTGCTTGAGCAAGGCTTCGAGCAAGCGGCTTTCAGACACGGTGAGGGTGTATTCCTGCTCGTCGATACTGACCACGCCACGCGCCGGGCTGAAACACAGGTCGCCCAGTTCCAGCTGGCTGGAGACCGGTGCCGGATGGCTGCGTCGCAGCACGGCGCGCAGGCGGGCGGTCAGCTCCCGTGGGTCGCACGGTTTGGCCAGGTAATCGTCGGCACCCAGTTCCAGGCCCAGGATGCGGTCCAGCGGCTCGCCCCGGGCCGAGAGCATGACCACCGGCAGGTCCGGGTGATCGCTGCGCAGTTGCTTGAGCAGTTCCAGGCCGCTGCCGTCGGGCAGCATCACATCCAGTACCACGGCGGCAGGTGCCGATTCGGCCAGGGCGCGACGCGCACTCAGGCCGTCGTGGCAGGCACGCACCGCAAAGCCTTCCTGGCTCAACCAGCTGGCAAGGAGCTCACACAGCTCCTGGTCATCATCAATCAGTAACAGCTCGCTCATGACTTACTCAATTTAGCCATTGTCGACGTCTTCTGTGCC
The DNA here is from genome assembly GCF_900187415.1 of Pseudomonas sp. Irchel s3b6. Taxonomy (NCBI): domain Bacteria; kingdom Pseudomonadati; phylum Pseudomonadota; class Gammaproteobacteria; order Pseudomonadales; family Pseudomonadaceae; genus Pseudomonas; species Pseudomonas sp. Irchel s3b6. The sequence goes on from NZ_FYDM01000008.1 coordinate 135,285, forward strand.
CACCGCTGGCGAAGATACCGCAGAGCAGCGCCAATAGCGCGACTCCCGCCCCGGTGACGAACCATTGTTGCTGATCGGTCAGCAGGCGCGGCACGGTGCTGGCCTGGACTTCCTTGAGTTGCAGCTTGAGGCGCTGGTTCTCTTGGCGCAGTCGGCCCAGTAGGGCGCTTTCGCGTTCGCTGTCGGCGGTTTGCAGGTGTTTGTTCAGCTCTTCTCGTTGCCGCTCGCTTTCCTTCAAGCGTTGCTGCAATTGCGTGATCTGGCTGCCGGCACTCAAGGACAGAGGCGTTGAAAAGCCTGCATCCGAGTCTCCCTCGGCATGGGCAAAGCCCCCGATCGATAATGTGACCAACAGCAGACACAGCGGACCTTGGCGCATCGCAACTCCTGATTCCAAACGAGTGTTGGGCAGGTTGTCGGCCGTTGAACGAGAATACTGAGCAATTGAGTGCGCGATGAACCGAAGGTTCACCGCGCGGGCAGGATCAAGGCAGGACTTGCTTGAACGGCTTTACCAGCACGTTGGCGTAAACGCCGGCGGCGATGTACGGATCGGCGTCGGCCCAGGCCGTGGCGGCTTCAAGGGAGGCGAACTCGGCAACGATCAGGCTGCCGGTGAAGCCTGCGGCACCCGGATCATTGCTGTCCACCGCCGGGTGCGGGCCGGCCAGCACCACGCGACCTTCGGCCTTGAGTTGTTGCAGTCGCTCAAGGTGAGCGGGGCGTGCAGCCAGGCGGCTTTCCAGGGAGTTGGCGACGTCTGTGGCAATGATTGCGTAAAGCATGTCAGTCCTCGGTTTTAGGCGTAGTGGTGTCGGCGTCATGCAGGTGGCGGGACAGGTAGATGCCCTGGCCGACCAGGAACAGCAGGGTCATGCCCAGGCTGCCGAAGACTTTGAAGTCGACCCAGATGCTCTGGAAGGTGAAGGCAACGAACAGGTTGGCTGCGCCGCAGAACAGGAAAAAGCCGATCCAGGCGATGTTCAGGCGCGTCCAGACTTGATCGGGCAGGGTCAGCGCGTGGCCCATGATGCGTTTGATCAGCAGTTGTTCGCCCACGAAATGGCTGCCGATAAAGGCCAGTGCGAACAGCCAGTTGACCACCGGAGCCTTCCATTTGAGGAAGGTCTCGCTGTGGAAGGCCAGGGTCAGGCTACCGAACACCAGGCAGGCGACGAGGGTCAGCCACTGGCTTTTTTCCAGCTTGCGCTGGGAGATGTACAGGGCGCCGTACACCACCAGGGAGCTGGTGATCAGCATTGCCGTGGCGCTGTAAATGCCGCCTACAGTCAGTTGATGGCCGGCGATGTCGACGACCCGCGGGTCGATTTTGAAGACGATGAAAAACAGCAGGAGCGGGATGAAGTCGATGAATTGTTTCACAGTGGCAGCCAGAAGCAGGATGTGCCGGCATAATAACAAACATATTGAGTCGCGAAAGCGCCAGCTGATTTGAGGTTACACATCCTGTGAATGTTGATTTGCACTGCCATAGCACGGCCTCCGATGGCGCCTTGGCGCCCGCGGCACTGGTTGCGCGTGCGTTCGAAAACGGCGTGCGAGTCCTGGCGTTGACCGACCACGACACTCTGGAGGGCCTCGATGAGGCCCGCGGCGCCGCGCAGGCACTGGGGATGCAACTGGTCAATGGTGTCGAACTGTCCTGCACCTGGGGCGGTGCGACCATCCATGTACTGGGCTACGGTTTCGACGTTAATGCCCCGGCGTTGGTCGAGGCGATCGCCAAACTGCGTGACGGGCGCTGGCTGCGTTCCGAAGAAATCAGCCGCAAGCTCGAACTCAAGGGTATGCCGGGGGCGCTGGAAGGCGCGCGGGCCATTCAGCAGGAACTGGGCGACAGCGGCAATGCGCCGGCCCGTCCGCACTTCGCCGACTATCTGGTGCGCGCCGGCTACGTCAAGGATCGTGCTGAAGCCTTCCGCAAGTGGCTGGGCGCCGGCAAGCTGGGCGACGTCAAGCAACACTGGCCGACCCTGGAGGAAACCGTCGAAACCCTGCGTGCCGCCGGCGCCTGGGTCAGCCTGGCCCACCCGTGGCACTACGATTTTACCCGCAGCAAGCGCCGTCGCCTGATTGCCGACTATATTCAAGCAGGCGGCCACGCGATTGAAGTGGTCAATGGTCATCAGCCGGCCGAGCAGGTCGGCAGCCTGGCCATACTTGCCCGTGAGTTCGGTCTGCTGGTCAGTGCCGGCAGTGATTTTCATGGCCCGGGGGGCTGGTCGGAGATTGGCGAGTACCGTCCTGTCCCGGAGGATCTGCCACCACTGTGGTGTCGATTCAAATCCTTAGTCTGATGGATGTGAAACGTGACGAGCGAAGGCAAGGCAAGGAAAAAACAGGCGAGGAGGCGGAGTTTACATCCTGTAAATGCGCACTCCGAGCCGGTTTTTGATGCAGAATTGCACGCGGAGCCTGCAGTAGTTTTCACGCCATCAGTATTGCCGTCGTCTGAACAGGTAGAAAATGTGAGTCAATTTTTCCAGATTCATCCGGAAAACCCACAAGTGCGCCTGATCAAGCAGGCCGTCGAAATCATCCGCAATGGCGGTGTGGTGATCTATCCCACCGACTCGTCCTACGCCATTGGCTGCCAGATCGGCGACAAAAATGCCATAGAACGCGTACGTCGCCTGCGACAACTGGACGACAAACACAACTTTGCGCTGATCTGCAGTGACCTGTCGCAGCTTGGGCTGTTCGCCAAAATCGACACCGGTACGTTCCGGATCCTCAAGGCGCACCTGCCGGGGCCTTACACCTTCATTCTCAATGCCACCCGCGAAGTGCCGCGCCTGTTGCTGCACCCGAAAAAGCGCACCATCGGCCTGCGGGTGCCGAGTCATCCAATTGCCCTGGCATTGCTCGAGGAACTGGGCGAGCCGCTGATGAGCGTGACCCTGATCATGCCCGGTGACAGCGACCCGTTGAGCGACCCTTATGAAATGCGCCAGATGCTCGAGCATCAGGTCGACCTGATCATCGACGGCGGTTTTGGCGGTATCAAGGCCTCCACCGTGATCAGCCTGGCCGACGGCGAGCCGGAAGTGATCCGCGTCGGTTGCGGCGACCCGACGCCGTTCATGGTCGAGGCCTGAATGTCGGTGGTAGAAAGCCTCGACAGCCAGGCCGGCGCCCAGCAGGAGCTGCCGTTTGCCATGGTCTATGGCCAGGCGGTCATGGAAATGCCGCTGGACCTCTACATTCCGCCGGACGCTCTGGAAGTCTTCCTCGAGGCCTTTGAAGGTCCGCTCGACCTGCTGCTCTACCTGATCCGCAAACAGAACATCAACATCCTCGACATCCCGGTGGCGGAAATCACCCGCCAGTACATGGGCTATGTCGAGTTGATGCAGTCGGTGCGCTTGGAGCTGGCCGCCGAGTATCTGGTGATGGCCGCGATGCTGGCCGAGATCAAGTCGCGGATGCTGCTGCCGCGTTCGGTGGAGATCGAACAGGAAGAAGACGACCCGCGTGCCGAACTGATTCGGCGCTTGCAGGAGTACGAACGCTTCAAGGCCGCTGCCGAGGGTATCGACGGGCTGAGCCGGGTCGGGCGTGATGTGGTGGTGCCCAGGCTTGACGCCCCGCAAGCCCGGGCGCGCAAGTTGTTGCCGGACGTGAGTCTGGAAGAGTTGTTGATGTCCATGGCCGAGGTGTTGCGCCGTGGCGATATGTTCGAGAGCCACCAGGTCAGCCGCGAGGCATTGTCGACCCGCGAACGTATGAGCGATGTGCTGGAGCGGCTCAAGGGCGGTGGTTTTGTGCCCTTTGTCGAGCTGTTCACTGCCGAAGAAGGACGCCTGGGTGTGGTCGTGACCTTTATGGCGATCCTCGAGCTGGTCAAGGAGTCCTTGGTCGAGCTGGTGCAGAATGAGCCCTTTGCGGCGATCCATGTGCGGGCGCGAGCCGAATAACGAGCAAAATCCATGAACCTGAGTGAACCCCGCGAGCTGGCGCCACTGCTTGAAGCCTTTCTGTTGGCTTCGGGAAAGCCGCAATCGATGGAGCGTCTGTTCGAGCTGTTTGAAGAGGGCGAGCGCCCGGAACCGCCCGTCTTCAAGAAGGCCCTGGCGATCCTTGCCAAGTCCTGTGACGGCCGGGCCTTTGAACTGAAGGAAGTGGCCTCGGGTTATCGCCTGCAAATTCGCGAGAAGTTCGCGCCCTGGGTCGGACGTCTGTGGGAAGAGCGCCCCCAGCGCTATTCGCGGGCGATGCTGGAAACCATGGCCCTGATCGCCTATCGCCAGCCGATCACCCGTGGCGAGATCGAAGATGTGCGGGGTGTGGCGGTCAACAGCAACATCGTCAAGACCCTGCTAGAGCGCGAGTGGATCAGGGTCGTCGGTTACCGCGAAGTACCGGGCAGGCCGGCGATGTTTGCCACCACCAAGGCCTTTCTCGACCATTTCAACCTGAAGAACCTCGACGACCTGCCACCCCTGGCCGAGTTGCGCGAACTGGAACCCGAGCCCATGCTCGAGTTCGACGATGCCCCTGTTCCGCAGAGCCTGCAGGACTTGGCCGACGCCAGTGCCGAACCCGAAGAGCCCAAGGAGGAGACCAGTTTCCATACCTTGCTGCTGGAACTGGACTCGATGGAGGAGGGGATCAAGACCGATTTCGATGACTTGCTGCGTGATGGCGAGGTGAGCGAGGGGGATTGGCCGAAGCCGGACGACACGCCGGTTGAAATGGAAACCGAAGTTGAAGTTGAAGCCGAGCCTCAAGTCGTAACCCCGCAAGCGCCTGAAGAAGACGTCCTCGGCGTCGCCCAGGCCCGTGAGCAATTGCTCGCCGCCGTGGCTGCCCTCGAAAAGCCGGCACCCGAGCCCGAACTGAGCGACGAAGAGGCCGAAGCCCTGGCACTGGCCGAAGCGATCGAGGCCGAACGCCGTGCGCTCGATGATTGACGCAGCCGGTCGGCGGAAAAACCAGTAACCGACCGTTTATCAGCTAGTCTCTGGTGCGCAAGCGACGCCATGCGCGTATGATTCGCACCCCTTTGACGATCCTTTCGTCAAAGGATCAGTTTTCAACGCTTCAGGCTCAGCCCTGAACAGACCACACCGGGAGGTGCCCAGATGAGTATCAACGATCAGAAAGACGACCAGGAAATCGGCCCAGCAGGCGAAAAGCTGCAGAAAGTCCTCGCCCGTATCGGCGTCGGCTCGCGCCGTGACGTGGAAGCCTGGATCAGCCACGGCCGGATCAAGGTCAACGGCAAAGACGCCACCCTTGGTCTGCGTGTCGACATGCACGACGCCATTACCATCGATGGCAAGGTGATCAAGCGCGAAGAAGCGGCCGAGTCGGTTCGCCGCGTGATCATGTACAACAAGCCCGATGGCGAGATCTGCACCCGTGTCGACCCGGAAGGCCGTCCGACCGTGTTCGACAAGATGCCGCGCCCGAAAGAAGGTCGCTGGATCAACATCGGTCGTCTGGACATCAACACCACCGGTCTGCTGATGTTCACCACCGACGGTGAACTGGCCAACCGCCTGATGCACCCTTCCTACGAAATGGACCGCGAGTACGCGGTACGTGTGCGTGGCGAAGTCGACGACGAAATGATCGAGCGCCTGAAAGCGGGCGTCGTGCTCGAGGACGGCCCGGCCAAGTTCACCGACATCAAGCAAGCGCCAGGCGGTGAAGGCTTCAACCACTGGTATCACTGCGTGGTGATGGAAGGTCGTAACCGCGAAGTGCGTCGCCTGTGGGAATCCCAGGGCCTGGTGGTCAGCCGTCTGAAGCGTGTGCGTTTCGGTCCGGTGTTCCTCAACTCCGACCTGCCGATGGGCCGCTGGCGCGAAATGAGTCAGTACGAAGTCGACATTCTGAGTGCTGAGGTTGGCCTGACGCCGGTCGCGATGCCGCAGATGAACGCCAAGAGCAAAGACAAGCTTGATCGCATGCAGCGTAAATCGTCGCGTCCAATGGCCAAGACCGAGCGCGTGCGCACTTTGCGTCCAGCCGCTGGCACTCCGGCTTCCGTCCCGCGTCCGGCGCGTGAGCCGCAGATCGAAGGCGAGCGTCCAGGCCGCAAGCCAGCGCCACGCCAGGATGGCGAGCGCGGTCCGCGCACGCCGCGTCCGGCCAACGGTCGCACTGAGCGTGGTGAAGTCCGTGGTGCTCCAGCCGGTCGCGGTACGCCGGTGGCAGATCGTCCGGTCGACACCAAGCGCCCGGCCAAGCCTGCGCCGAAGAAGCGCCCAGGCATCGTGCTGGTCGACCGTGACGCGCCGTCAGGCAAGCGTCGTGGCGCACCGGCCGGTTCCGGTCAGCGCCCAGGCTTTGGCCGTCGCAAGCCGGAGTGAAGCAGTTGTAAGCTTCAAGCCATAAGCTGCAGATGAAAACGCCAACCCTCGGGTTGGCGTTTTTTTTTGCTGGAATGGTCGTTAACAATAATGATTAACCCTGTGGGAGAGAGCCGTGTGGCGTTCCGCTTGCTCGCGATGCTCTCAAGAGCGACGCGTTGATTCAGGCAGTACGCGTCATCGTTGACGTCCATCGCGAGCAAGCTCGCTCCCACAGGTGCTGCATTGCTGGTACCTCCAGCCTGGAAATTCAATGTTACGGACTGTAACGAAAACCTGACGAAAACCCCGGCTTAAGCCTGTGGAATCGTCATCTTTCGGACGCTGTAAGGAAATCCTGCCGTCCGTTGTCTTTTTGGTCGCTTTCCAGGGCTCTAGCCCGCTTGTTTCACGGGCTCATGCAAGGTGTCATGCGCCCCATGCCTGTCGTGCAGGTGGATAACAAGAAGGAGGCGCAATGTACGCCGTGAGTCATCTTCATCTCTCTTCGTGGGGCGATTTTTCCGTCACCCCCGTCACTGACCCGCAAAGGTCTGACCCCATTTTTGCAGTCGCCCGACCCTGTCGTGGCGGACACAGGCAATCCCGGCAACCGACACGCTGATTCCTGCGAGGTCTGGCGGCAGGGGGTTACAGGTGTACAATGCGCCGCGTTTTACCTGTGACCTCCTTGCGTAACCACGCAAACCTCAAGGCTATCCGCCTTGTTCACTCCGCCGCGTCACGAGCGCGACGGGTTCGATTTCGTCACAGATAAGAACAAACAGGTGACGCATGACCGTTGTAAATACGCTGAACTCCTGGTGCCTGCGCTGGGGTTTGATCGGCGCTGCTTAATCCCGATTCGAGCAGCAACGTCTTAACGAACATCATCAAACCTTGCGTGAGACCCTTTTCATGAGTGGACAAAACTCGCATTCAGGCGAGCTTAAACGCGGCCTGAAAAATCGCCATATTCAACTGATCGCCCTCGGTGGCGCGATTGGTACCGGATTGTTCCTGGGCTCTGCCGGCGTATTGAAGTCGGCCGGCCCGTCGATGATCCTCGGCTACGCCATCTGTGGCTTCATCGCCTTCATGATCATGCGCCAACTGGGTGAAATGATCGTTGAAGAGCCGGTGGCCGGTTCGTTCAGTCACTTTGCCCACAAGTACTGGGGCGGCTTCGCGGGCTTCCTGTCGGGCTGGAACTGCTGGATTCTGTACATCCTGGTGGGCATGTCGGAGCTGACGGCCGTTGGCAAGTACGTGCACTACTGGTGGCCGGAAATCCCGACCTGGGCTTCGGCGGCAGCGTTCTTCGTGCTGATCAACGTGATCAACCTGGCCAACGTCAAGGTCTTTGGTGAAGCCGAATTCTGGTTTGCGATCATCAAGGTCGTGGCAATCGTCGGCATGATTGGCCTGGGCAGCTACCTGCTGGTCAGCGGCAACGGTGGCCCGCAAGCCGCGGTGAGCAACCTGTGGGAACACGGTGGTTTCTTCCCTAACGGCGTCAGTGGCCTGGTGATGGCCATGGCGATCATCATGTTTTCCTTTGGCGGCCTGGAAATGCTCGGTTTTACCGCTGCAGAAGCCGACAAGCCGAAAACCGTGATCCCGAAAGCCATCAACCAGGTGATCTACCGGATCCTGATTTTCTACATCGGCGCCCTGGTCATTCTGTTGTCGCTGACCCCGTGGGACAGCCTGCTGAACACCATTAACGCGTCCGGCGATGCCTACAGCGGCAGCCCGTTCGTCCAGGTGTTCTCGATGCTGGGCAGCAACACCGCGGCACACATCCTCAACTTTGTGGTCCTGACTGCGGCGTTGTCGGTGTACAACAGCGGCACCTACTGCAACAGCCGCATGCTGCTGGGCATGGCCGAGCAGGGCGATGCGCCGAAAGCACTGGCGAAGATCGACAAGCGCGGTGTACCGGTGCGTTCGATCCTGGCCTCGGCGGCGGTGACCCTGGTGGCGGTGCTGTTGAACTACCTGATCCCGCAACACGCGCTGGAGCTGTTGATGTCGCTGGTGGTCGCGACCCTGGTGATCAACTGGGCGATGATCAGCTACTCGCACTTCAAGTTCCGCCAGTACATGAATCGCACCAAGCAAACACCGCTGTTCAAGGCGCTGTGGTACCCGTATGGCAACTACGTCTGCCTGGCGTTCGTGGTGTTCATTCTCGGCGTCATGCTGATGATCCCGGGCATCCAGGTCTCGGTGTATGCGATCCCGGTATGGCTCGTGTTCATGTGGGTCTGCTACACCCTCAAGAACAAGCGCAGTGCGCAACCGGTGTTGAATGCGGCGCCTGCCGTGAAGTAAGCCTGCTAAGCACAAACAATAAACCCGGAGAATGCCGGGTTTATTGTTTCAAGGCTTATACGGATTGCCTTTAATAACGAGCTCCGCGTTCACTCTGTCGAAGTTCTTGCCGGGGAGAGAGTACCAGGGTGCTGGATAAAAGGTGTGTAACTGGCTGCCCCCGCCTTTAGTTGACCGCGCTCGTCCCAGTCCGTGGGCGAATTGAATGAAAGCAGTGGTGCCTGGTCAATATCAGAGCAAAATGATTCGAAGCGCTCCAGTTCCTCGTTCAGGTCGCGTCCCGTTGCCGTACAGTCTGCCCAGACACCGTGTATCAGATGAGCCTGGAGTACATCGAAGCCTACATAACGAAAGGCGTATTGGATCGGCCATAACAGCAGGTGGGTATTTCCCTCTCGACCGTTAACTGCGCATTCGTCTGCCGAGGAACCGGTTGTGACACACAGAAGCACTCTCTTTCCCCGGCATACACCGTGTTCGAAGCGTTTTTCACTTGAGTAAAGGCCACCGTACACCAGTACCCGATCCATCCACCCTTTGAGCATTGCGGGGGCGCCGAACCACCACAGCGGGAACTGGACAATCAACAGGTCGGCCCAATCAAGGGCAGCCAGCTCGCGATCCACCTGTGCTGGCAGGGTTCCATTTTCGTAACCGAAGCGCTGCTCGGCCTGCACGTCGAACCGGTGAGAGTTCTTGCGCTTGTGAAAATGCCGGGTGTGCTCGCATGCGTCGAAGTCATGTGCATATAAGTCGGTTGCCTTGACACTGTGCCCCGAGGCTTCAAGCGTATGGGTGGCAGTCGTCACAAGACTGTTATTGAAAGACGTGGGTTCCGGGTGCGCGGAAACTATATAGATATTCATTATTGATAATGATCTCTAAAGTTGGATTAAGGGGGGCGCTGCAGTTGTTACAAGTACCCTTCAATTGTTGGTGGTCATGGGGTTGCGCGAGAGAGTATGAGTGCGAGATAAAGTCTTTCTGTTTAATTATTAGTTGATATGGAGGTCGTCCAGCATAGGAGGTTTGCAGAGGAAGGCGGAGTTGTGCGATAGGTGTGTAAAGTTTCCTTGAATTGCAAGGTGCTCTATGTACGACTCAGGATAGACTTAAAGTGGCTCAGGGCTTTGGTCGATTTTGTTCCAGAATGTGATTCATCAACATGTACGTGGGTGCAATCAAGTTGATATAGGGGCGGGCACAGAGCCATGTTGCGTAGTGGCGTTGCATGAACGGGGTAACAGGCACCCCATTCTTTGCCGTTGCGCGTATCCTGCACGCTCTGAACACGGATGCTTTTCCATGCTGGTGATTTCCAACAATGTGCACGTGCCCGATGCCGAGATCGAGCTGACGGCGATTCGCGCGCAAGGTGCGGGCGGGCAGAACGTCAACAAGGTCTCCAGTGCCGTGCACCTGCGCTTCGACATCCCGGCATCGTCGTTGCCCGAATTCTACAAGGAGCGGCTGTTGGCGTTGCGCGACAGCCGGATCACCAGTGACGGGGTGATCATCATCAAGGCCCAGCAATACCGGACCCAGGAACAGAATCGTGCCGACGCCCTGGAGCGTTTGACCGAACTGATCCTGGCCGCCACCAAGGTGGAAAAGAAGCGCCGTCCCACCAAGCCGACGCTGGGCTCGAAGAAACGTCGACTGGAGTCCAAGACCAAGCGTGGCTCGATCAAGGCCGGGCGCGGTAAAATCGACTATTAGCGCAGTTCCCGATGTTTCGGTGCCTGGCGGTACAGGTAGACGCTGAGCATCAGGCCGCAGCAGGCGGCGAGGGACGCAAACAGGAAGATCGAGGCAAAGCCGAAGCCGGCGGCTATCGCCCCGGCCAGCGGTCCGGTGATCCCCAGGGACAGGTCGATGAACAGCGAGTAAGCGCCAACGGCCGCACCACGGCTGGACGCCGGCACCAGGTTCACCGCTTCCACGCCCAATGCCGGGAACACCAGCGAGAAGCCGAACCCGCTCAACGCCGCGCCCGCCAACGCCCAGTGGGCGTCCGGTGCCAGCCAGAGCAGCAACAGGCCGAGGCTTTCCACCGACAGGCAGGCAATGGCCACCCGAAAGCCGCCCAGACGATTGATCAGGTTGCCGAACAGCAGGCGCGCGCCGATGAAGCAGGCGCCGAACAGGCTCAGGCACAGCACGGCGTTGTCCCAGTGTCGGGTGGCGTAATACAGGGTGATGAAGGTGGCAATGGTGCCGAAGCCGATCGAACCTAGCGCCAGGCCGCAGCCATGGGGCAGGACCCGTCCCAGCACATGCATGAACGGCAGGCGCTCGCCGGCAACGATGGGCGCAGCGGTCTTCGGCCAAGCCAGCAGCAGGCCGATGATTGCCAGCAACACAATGCTCACGCCCATGCTCCACAGCCCGAACCGCTGGACCAGCAGCACGCCCAGCGGGGCGCCGACCGCCAACGCGCCATAACTGGCGATGCCGTTCCAGGAAATGACCTTGGCGGTGTTCTGTGCGCCGACCCGGCCAATGCCCCAGCCGATGGAGCCTGAACCTACCAGGCTTTCCGCGCTGCCGAGCACCAGGCGGCCAACCAGCAGGCAGGTCAGGCTCAGCGTCGGCAGGTGTTGTGTCCAGGCGGACAACAGCATGAATACACCGCTCAGTCCGCACCCGGCCAGGCCATACATCACTGCCAGTTTGCTGCCTTTGTTGTCGATGATCCGTCCTGCGTACGGGCGGCTGAGCAGGGTGGCCAGGTACTGCACGCTGATCACCAGGCCAGCGATCACCGCACCAAAGCCCAGGTCGCTGTGGACATAACCCGGCAGTACGGCCAATGGAATGCCGATGTTCAGGTAACCGATGAAGGTAAACAGGACGATAGAAACGACTTGCAGCGTGACCGCCAAGGGGCGCTGGGTATCTGGCATGGGGACGTCCACGGGACAGCAGGATAGATAGGCTGCTTATGATACCGGTGGTTGGATGCGCGAAGGGGGAGAAATTGACGCTAGGTGTCGGGCGTCAGGTGTTGCCGGGTGATCAGGGTTTGGCGGGGGCCAGCATCTGGGTGGCGACCAGGGCCGCGAGGGCTTTCTCCTGGCTGCCAAAGCGGGCCAGTAGCAGGGCTTGTTTCTCGGGTGTCAGGCGACTCCAGACGTCGATCATTTTTTCCGCCGCGTTGATCAGTGCGCTGGCCTGGTGTTCGTCGAAGGTGTCGGTCATGGAGCGGGTCTCGGGTTTCAGGCGGTGTGGAAAGCGCATGAGAGAGCGCTTTCCACACGGTCTGGGTCTAACGCTCAGTCTTCGCTGTCGGCCTTGCGGCTGCCAGTGGCTTCTTTGCGCTCGGGCTGTTGGGCGCCGGCTTGTTGCGGGGTTGTCTGCTCAGTTTCGTGCAGGCTTGGGAAGGGGAGATTGGGAATCTCGTGCATGGTGATTGCTCCTCGCAAAGTCTGTTTTTAAATCGCTGTGTAGAACCACGCTTTTAAAAAGCCTCGGCAGGATACAGCAGGGGAGATGACAATCAGACTTTTATCTCGATTTTCTGCGACAGATGGCCGCAGAGGCGAGGCTGTGAACGGCTGTCGTGGCGAGGGAGCTTGCTCCCGTTCGAGCACGCAGTGGTCGCAAAGCCAGGCAATGAGTTCTAACTGAACGAACTCATTGCCTGGCTTTTGGGGCTGCTGCACAGCCCAGCGGGAGCAAGCTCCCTCGCCACAGGGAACCTGCCTTGCCGGGAGTTACTTGCAGACGTCGGCGATGGCTTGCGCGAGCAAGTCCAGCCGCGTTGCATCAATCCCCGCCACGTTGGCCCGGCCGGAGCTGACCATGTACACGCTGTGGTGGTCCCGCAGGTCTTTCACCTGTGCCGGCGACAGGCCGGTGTAGGAGAACATCCCGCGTTGCACACCGATATGGGCAAAGCGTTCGCGCAAACCGTGCGGCTCCAGTGCCTCCACCAGACCCGAACGCAGCTGCGCGATGCGCAGGCGCATGGCTTCCACTTCGTCGGCCCAGCGTTGTTTCAGCTCTGGGTCGCCGAGGATGGTTGCCACCACGGCCGCACCGTGATCCGGTGGTGTCGACCACAGGTTACGGGCGATATGCGCCAATTGGCTGCGGACATCCACCAGCTTCTCGGCATCCCGGGTGCAGACGATCAGCGCCCCCGTGCGGTCGCGGTACAGGCCGAAGTTCTTCGAGCAGGAACTGGTGATCAGCAACTCAGGCAGTTCGGCGGCAAACAGCCGGACAGCCCAGGCATCCTGTTCCAGGCCATCGCCAAAGCCCTGGTAGGCAAAGTCGATCAAGGGCAGCAGTTCGCGGCTACGAACCACGTCCAGTACCCGGTGCCAGTCGTCGTGCGACAGGTCGAAACCGGTCGGGTTATGACAGCAGGCGTGCAGCAGTACCACGTCGCCCTTGGGAATCAGGTTCAGGGTGGCCAGCATCGCCTCGACGTCGAGGCGGTTGTCGCTGCCCACGTACGGGTAATGGCTGACCTTGAGGCCGGCGGTGGCGTAGATGGTTTCGTGGATCGGCCAGGTCGGGTTGCTCAACCAGATGCCGCGGCCCGGCAGGCACTGAGCGATGAAATCAGCGCTCAAGCGCAAGGCGCCGGTACCGCCCGGTGTCTGGGTGGCGCCGGCGCGCTGCTCGGCGATCAACGCGGAGTCGGCGCCCAGCACCAGCTCGTTGATCACCTTGCCGAACGCAGCGTCACCGTGACCACCGATATAGGTCTTGGTGGTCTGGCGATCCACCAGGCGCAGTTCGGCTTGTTTCACCGACTGCGGAATCGGCGTCAGGCCCTGGGCATCCTTGTAGACCCCCACGCCCAGGTCGAACTTGCACGGGTTGCTGTCCTGGGCATAGGCCTCCATCAGGCCGAGGATCGGGTCGCCGGGTACTCGGCCGATGGCGTCGAAATGCATTACTTGCGGCCCTCGGCATCCTTGGCCACTTCGTCAGTGCGCGCGGCCATGATGAAGTCGTTGCGGTGCAGGCCTTTGATCGAGTGGCTCCACCAGGTCACGGTCACTTTGCCCCACTCGGTGAGCAGGCCAGGGTGGTGGCCTTCGGCCTCGGAGATTTCACCCATGGTGTTGGTAAAGGCCAGGGCGAACTTGAAGTTCTTGAACAGGAAGACTTTTTCCAACTGCATCACGCCGTCGCGAACTTCGATGTTCCAGTCAGGGATCTGCTTGATCAGTACCGGCAGTTCTTCATCGCTGACTTGTGGGGCATCGGCACGGCAGGCTTCGCAATGGGCTTGGTTCAGAGCGGTCATGGTGTGTTCCTGAATGTGGTTCTTGTTAGACGTTACTATTTTTTCGGGCTCGCCGCGACTGCGGCGAGCCTCAGGCCGCCTTGGGTTTTGGCGGGAATTTCGGTGCGTGCAGACCCAGCTTCATGCCTTGGTGGACCATGCCCATGATGTCTTCGTGGGCCAGGTCGAACAGGCGCTTGAGGTTCGGCAGGACAAAGTACAGCGGCTGCAGGATGTCGATGCGGTACGGCGTGCGCATGGCTTCCAGCGGATCGAAGGCTTGATGCTCGGGCTCGCCGGACAGGCTGTACACGGTCTCTTTCGGTGAAGAGAGAATGCCGCCGCCGTAGATGCGTTGGCCTTCGGGGGTTTCGACCAGGCCGAACTCGATGGTCATCCAGTACAGGCGCGCCAGGTAGACACGCTCTTCCTTGGTGGCCTGCAGGCCGAGCTTGCCGTAGGTGTGGGTGAACTCCGCAAACCAGGGGTTGGTCAGCAGCGGGCAGTGGCCAAAGATCTCGTGGAAAATGTCCGGCTCTTGCAGGTAATCCAGTTCTTCGCGGGTACGAATAAAGGTCGCGACCGGAAACTGCTTGCTGGCCAGCAATTCGAAAAAGGTCTGGAATGGAATCAGTGCCGGTACCCGGGCCACTTGCCAGCCGGTGGTTTCGCCGAGGACTTTGTTGATTTCGTCGAGTTGCGGGATGCGGTCATGGGGCAGGCCGAGCTTCTCGATGCCTTCCATGTATTCCGGGCACGCACGACCTTCGAGCACTTTCAGCTGGCGAGTGATCAGCGTATTCCACACCGCGTGTTCTTCAGCGGTGTAGTGGATAAAACCTTGCGCATCGGGCTCACGGGCCACGTATTGCGTCTGCTTCATGCTGCTCTCCTGCAAAGGGATACGTTCTTGTTATGACGTGCTGATGGATCTAGTGATAACCCGAAGTACGCGACCTTGCAGCAGGGTGTGAGGGGTGAGCGTAGGAAAAAATCCTGAAATTCGTAAACTTTTCGTTACGGATTGACCTGTGTCACGTAACTGCTGAGATTTCATGGTTTGAAAAGCCGTGCACCTGTCACATAATCTTGACGACAAACTTCGTGCGTCGGCAGAAAAATCCACACCGCACGCCGTATTTTTCCTCGTTCGGGCCTTTATATGCGTATCAAAGTCCATTGCCAGAACCGCATCGGCATTCTGCGTGACATCCTCAATCTGCTGGTGGAGTACGGGATCAACGTCGCTCGTGGCGAAGTCGGCGGTGAGCATGGCAACGCGATCTACCTGCATTGCCCGAACCTGATCAACCTTCAGTTCCAGGCCTTGCGCCCGAAATTCGAGGCGATTGCCGGGGTGTTCGGCGTCAAGCGCGTAGGGCTGATGCCCAGCGAGCGTCGGCACATGGAGCTCAATGCCTTGCTCGGCGCCCTGGAGTTTCCGGTGCTGTCGATCGACATGGGCGGTTCGATTGTCGCGGCCAACCGCGCGGCGGCGCAGTTGCTCGGTGTGCGGGTCGACGAAGTGCCGGGCATTCCCTTGTCGCGTTATGCCGAGGACTTCGATCTGCCGGAACTGGTGCGCGCCAACAAGTCGCGGATCAATGGCTTGCGGGTCAAGGTCAAAGGCGACGTGTTCCTGGCCGATATCGCTCCCCTGCAATCGGAGCATGACGACAGCGAAGCCATGGCCGGAGCGGTGTTGACCTTGCATCGGGCGGACCGGGTCGGCGAACGCATCTACAACGTGCGCAAGCAGGAACTGCGTGGCTTCGACAGCATTTTCCAAAGCTCCCGGGTCATGGCGGCGGTGGTCCGTGAGGCACGGCGCATGGCGCCCCTGGATGCGCCGCTGTTGATCGAAGGTGAAACCGGTACCGGCAAGGAGCTGCTGGCGCGCGCCTGTCACCTGGCCAGCCCGCGCGGGCAGTCGCCGCTGATGGCGCTCAACTGCGCCGGATTGCCGGAGTCGATGGCCGAGACCGAGCTGTTTGGTTATGGCCCCGGCGCATTCGAAGGGGCGCGGGCCGAAGGCAAGCTCGGGCTGCTGGAGCTGACGGCGGGCGGTACGCTGTTTCTCGACGGCGTCGGCGAAATGAGCCCGCGCTTGCAGGTCAAGTTGCTGCGGTTCTTGCAGGACGGTTGCTTCCGCAGGGTCGGCAGCGATGAAGAGGTGTACCTGGACGTGCGTGTGATCTGCGCTACACAGGTCGACTTGTCGGAGTTGTGCGCCCGGGGCGAGTTCCGCCAGGACCTTTACCATCGCTTGAATGTGCTGTCGCTACACATCCCGCCGCTGCGCGAATGCCTGGATGGGCTGACACCGCTGGTGGAGCACTTCCTCGATCAGGCCAGCCGGCAGATCGGCTGCCCGTTGCCGAAACTGGCGCCCGCGGCCATGGAGCGGCTCAGCCACTACCACTGGCCCGGCAATGTCCGGCAACTGGAGAACGTGCTGTTTCAGGCGGTGTCCTTGTGCGACGGTGGCACGGTCAAGGCCGAACACATACGCCTGCCGGATTACGGTGTGCGCCAGCCGCTGGGGGATTTTTCGCTGGAGGGCGGGCTGGATGAGATCGTCGGGCGTTTTGAAAAAGCCGTGCTGGAGCGCTTGTATTCCGAGCATTCGAGCAGCCGGTTGCTGGGTAAGCGCCTGGGTGTTTCCCACACCACGATTGCCAACAAGTTGCGCGAGTATGAAATAGGCAAGCTCGAGCGTTGATGGTCTATGCCGTGCTCAGGGGCGGTGCTTACAAAGCCAGGCCGTGGAGACTCACGGCCAATCTTGATCGAGTGGTTATTGAGCCTGATTGATCTTCCGCTGATCCAAATCATGGAAATTGCCCCGCAGGCCATCTAGGCTCAGTGCACTATTTGGCAGGAGCGTTAACCATGCCATCGGCAGATGAGTCCGCTCAACGAGTGCGCAAAGAAACTCGACTGTTCCTGTTCTTGATTGTTTTTCTGTTTCCGCTGCTATCGGTCGCCATCGTCGGTGGCTACGGGTTTTTCGTCTGGTTCTTGCAGATGTTGCTCGGTCCCCCAGGGCCACCTCACTGATTGCTTGTCCTGTTCAGTACTAAGGCAAGGAGTGTGCTGGCCATGAAAGAAACCCTCCATATCGCCAGTCTGGTGGTGCTCGCCCGTCCTGCGTTGTTTGACGCGGTGAAGGCTAATCTGCGCTTGCTCAAAGGCGTCGAACTGCACCAGGAAAGTCCTGACGGAAAACTGGTGGTCGTGCTGGAAATGCACGGGGAACACCAGATGTTTCAGCGGATCGAGCAGATCGGTCGCCTGCCGGGTGTGCTCAATGCCTCCCTCGTCTATCACGAGATACTCGATGTAACGGGAGAAAACGCATGCCTATGACTCGGCGCGAATTCGTCAAGGCCCAGGCTGCCGGGATTGCTGCGGCCGCTGCCGGGCTTCCGGTGTTCACTTCGGCCAGCAACCTGATTACTGAACAGGACATGGTCGCCTTGAACTGGAACAAGGCCCCTTGCCGCTTTTGCGGCACCGGTTGCAGTGTGATGGTCGCGACCAAGGACAACCGGGTGGTGGCGACCCACGGTGATGTGAAAGCCGAGGTCAACCGTGGCCTGAACTGCGTCAAGGGCTACTTTTTGTCCAAGATCATGTACGGGGTGGATCGTCTGACCCAGCCCCTGCTGCGCATGACGGATGGGCGCTATGACAAGCAAGGCGAGTTCCAGCCGGTTTCCTGGGAACAGGCCTTCGATGTGATGGAGTTGAAGTTCAAGGAGGCGCTGAAAAACAAGGGCGCCGAGTCGATCGCGATGTTCGGCTCCGGGCAGTGGACCGTCTGGGAAGGTTATGCCGCCAACAAACTCATGAAGGCGGGATTTCGCACCAACAACATCGACCCCAATGCGCGTCATTGCATGGCCTCTGCGGTCATGGGGTTCATGCGTACGTTCGGTATCGACGAACCCATGGGCTGTTATGACGATATCGAAGTCACCGATGCGTTCGTCTTGTGGGGATCGAACATGGCGGAGATGCACCCGATTCTCTGGAGTCGGGTGACGGATCGTCGGATGAGCCAGCCCGACGTCAAGGTCGCGGTACTGTCCACCTTCGAGCACCGCAGCTTTGAGCTGGCCGACATCCCGATGGTGTTCAAGCCACAGACCGACTTGCTGATCCTCAATTACATTGCCAACTACATCATTGAAAGTGGTTCGGTGAACAAGGAGTTTGTCAGCAAGCACACCAAGTTCGCCAAGGGGGTCGATGACATCGGCTACGGTCTGCGCAGCGATGATCCACTGGAGATGAAGGCCAAGAATGCGGCCAAGGCGAACACCTGGAGCGATATCGACTTCGAGCAGTTCGCCGCCTTTGTAAAACCCTACACCCTGGAGCGCACCGCCAGGGAAACCGGGGTGCCGGCCGAGCGCCTCGAGGCCTTGGCGCAACTGTACGCGGACCCGAAGCGCAAAGTGGTTTCATTCTGGACCATGGGCTTCAACCAGCACACACGCGGGGTGTGGGCCAATAACCTGATCTACAACATCCATCTGCTGACCGGCAAGATCAGCGAGCCGGGCAACAGTCCCTTCTCCCTGACCGGCCAGCCATCGGCCTGTGGCACGGCGCGGGAAGTGGGGACGTTCTCCCATCGCCTGCCCGCGGACCTGGTGGTCACCAACCCGGCGCACCGTGCGAAGGCGGAAAAAATCTGGAAGGTGCCGCCAGGTACCGTCAATGAAAAGATCGGGTTCCACGCGGTGCAGCAGAGCCGCATGCTCAAGGACAGTGTGATTAATGTCTACTGGACCATGGCCAGCAACAACATGCAGGCCGGTCCCAACATCATGCAGGAAGTACTGCCCGGCTGGCGTAATCCCCAGAACTTCGTGATTGTGTCCGACGTGTACCCGACGGTTTCCGCGCAAGCGGCCGATCTGATTCTGCCGACAGCGATGTGGGTCGAAAAAGAGGGCGCTTATGGCAATGCAGAACGACGCACTCAGTTCTGGCATCAGTTGGTGACGGCACCGGGTGACGCCAGGTCCGATCTCTGGCAACTGGTCGAGTTTTCCAAGCGATTCACGACCGACGAAGTCTGGCCGGCGGAGTTGCTGGCAACCTCACCACAATACAAGGACAAGACCCTGTTTGAGGTGTTGTTCAAGAACGGTCAGGTCGACCAGTTTCCGAATGAGCAACTGGACGCCGCCTATCAAAACTCTGAGGCCAAGGACTTTGGTTTCTACCTGCAAAAAGGCCTGTTCGAAGAGTATGCCCAGTTCGGCCGGGGGCACGGCCATGACCTTGCACCCTTTGATCTCTATCACACCGAGCGGGGTTTGCGCTGGCCGGTTGTCGACGGCAAGGAAACCCGCTGGCGTTTTCGTGAAGGCTATGACCCTTACGTGGAAAAGGGCAGCGGTGTGCAGTTCTATGGCTATCCCGACAAGAAAGCGATCATCTTTGCGCTGCCCTACGAGCCCCCGGCGGAAGCCCCGGATGCGGATTTCCCGTTCTGGCTGAGCACCGGACGGGTCCTGGAACATTGGCATACCGGGTCCATGACCCAGCGCGTGGAAGAGCTCCACAAGGCGGTGCCCTACGCGTTGGTATACATGCACCCGGACGATGCCAAGGCCTTGAATGCCCGTCGCGGCAGTGAAGTCAAAGTGATCAGTCGCCGTGGTGAAATGCGCGGGCGCATCGAAACCCGAGGCCGTAACAAGCCGCCGCCGGGCTTGGTGTTCGTGCCGTTCTTCGATGCCAACAGGTTGATCAACAAGGTCACGCTCGATGCGACGGACCCGATCTCCAAGCAGACGGATTATAAGAAATGTGCCGTCAGGATTGAGCTGATCAAGACAGCGTAAGGAGAGCTTTGATGAATGGTCGTTCGCTGTCCTTGCTTGCCGCGCTGCTGGTCTGGTTGCCGGTGGCTTTCGCCGCGCAGCCGGGTTATCCGCTGGATGCACCTGCGCCGGATGGTCGGCGGGCAGGTGGCACCCTGACCCAGGAGTTGCCGGCCCCGCCGATTGCCGATGACGAGAACAAGGACCTCAAGCGTGAGCGCAATTATCCCGAGCAACCGCCGACCATTCCCCACAGCATTCGCGGTTATCACATCGATAAGAACAGCAACAAGTGCCTGTCCTGTCATAGCCGGGCCAACAGTGCGCGCACCCAGGCACCGATGATCAGCATCACCCATTACATGGACCGGGATGGCCAGGCGCTGGCGGCGGTTTCCCCCCGTCGATATTTCTGTAACCAGTGTCACGTGCCGCAGAAAGACGTGAAGCCGCTGGTGAACAACAGCTTCAAGAATATTGACCAGGTACTGCAAGATGAAATCAACAACACGCAGAAGCCTTGAGGAGCGGTCATGAAGTCATTGCTTGTCCTGCTCAAAGACTATTGGGCCATTCTGCGTCGACCCAGCGTTCATTACAGCCTGGGCTTTCTGACACTTGGGGGGTTCATTGCCGGGGTGATCTTCTGGGGCGGTTTCAACACGGCGCTGGAAGCGACCAATACCGAGAAGTTCTGCATCTCTTGCCATGAGATGCGCGACAACGTCTACGTCGAACTGCAGGAAACCATTCACTACACCAATCGCTCGGGCGTGCGTGCGACCTGCCCGGACTGCCACGTGCCACACGAATGGACCCACAAGATTGCGCGCAAGATGCAGGCGTCGAAAGAGGTCTGGGGCAAGGTGTTCGGGACCATCAGTACCCGTGAGAAATTCCTCGGTATGCGCCGCGAACTGGCGGAGCACGAGTGGGCCAGGCTCAAGGCCAACGACTCCAGGGAATGCCGCAATTGCCACAACTTCGAGTTCATGGATTTCACCCGCCAGGGCAAGCGCGCGGTTAGCATGCATTCCACGTCACTGGCGACAGGACAGGCGACCTGCATCGACTGCCACAAGGGCATCGCCCACAAGCTACCGGACATGAGCGGGGTCAAAGGCTGGTAGCGATTGAGCAGGTGCGCCTCGGCGCATTGCCGTCAAACGGCATAAGTGCGCCGGTTTTTCGTCTTTGAGCCACGCCACCATTCCCCTCTGATTGTCCTCATGTCCTGTGTTTAAAGGACTTCGAACCTCTGTGCGCAAGTTGGTCTGCAAATTGCTACAACCTGCGCAGTACAGCAGTGGGCGGCAAACGTCCGGCATGCAGAGGAACGATTGTGGACAAGTACCTTTATGTGGCAATGACCGGCGCCAGCCAGAACGCACTGGCGCAGAAGGCCCATGCCAACAACCTGGCGAACATCTCCACCAACGGTTTTCAGAAAGACCTGGAGCAGGCGCGGTCGATGCCGGTGTTTGGCGACAGCTTTCCGGCGCGCGCCTTCGCCATGAGCGAACGTCCTGCCACCGACTTCAGCCCAGGCTCGCTGGTGGAAACCGGTCGTGACCTCGACGTGGCGGTCAGCGGCAACGGCTGGATTGCCGTGCAGAACCCCGATGGCGCTGAAAGCTATGTGCGCACCGGCAGCCTGAATGTCGATGCCCTGGGCGTGTTGCGCGCCGGCAACGGCATGCCGGTCATGGGCAATGGCGGGCCGATCGCCGTGCCGCCCGAGCAGAAAATCGAAGTCGGCCAGGACGGCACCATCAGCATCCGTGCCCTGGGCGAAGGCCCGAGCGTGATGGCTGAAGTCGACCGTATCAAGCTGGTCAACCCGGACCTGAAGAACATGACCAAGGGCCTGGACGGTTCGATCCACACCAAGGACGGCCAGCCGGCGCCCGCCGATGCCAACGTGCAACTGGTGTCGGGGTTCCTTGAGTCGAGCAACGTCAACGCGGTGGAAGAGATGACGTCGGTGCTGGCGCTGGCCAAGCAGTTCGAGCTGCACATCAAGATGATGAACACCGCCAAAGAAGACGACCAGGCCATGGCTCGGGTCTTGCAGATCAGCTAATTATCAGAACGTCGCGCCGTAAAACAGGCGCACGAGGAGAATCGAATGCTTCCGGCTCTATGGGTTGCCAAGACAGGCCTGTCCGCCCAGGACACCAACCTGACGACTATTTCCAACAACCTGGCAAACGTCTCGACCACGGGTTTCAAGCGTGACCGTGCCGAGTTCCAGGACTTGCTGTACCAGATCAAGCGTCAGCCTGGCGCCCAGTCGACCCAGGACAGCGAATTGCCGTCGGGCCTGCAACTGGGTACCGGTGTGCGCATCGTCGGCACCCAGAAGAACTTCAGCGCCGGCAGCCTGCAGACCACCGAGCAGCCGCTGGACATGGCCATCGACGGCCGTGGTTTCTTCCAGATCCTGCAACCGGATGGCACCACCTCCTACACCCGCGACGGTACCTTTCACCTGGACTCCAATGGCCAGATCGTGACCTCCGCCGGGTTTGCCCTGGAACCGGCCATCGTTATCCCCAACGAAGCCCAGACCTTCACCGTGGGCCGTGACGGCACCGTCTCGATCACCATCGCCGGCAACCCGGCGGCCCAGGTGATCGGCAACCTGCAAACCGCCGACTTCATCAACCCGGCCGGCTTGCAGGCAACGGGCAACAACCTGTTCCTGGAAACCGCCGCCAGCGGTGCGCCGCAGGTCGGCACCCCGGGCCTGAACGGTTTCGGTACCACGCTGCAGAACACCCTGGAAACCTCCAACGTCAGCACGGTCGAGGAGATGGTCAACATGATCACCACCCAGCGCGCCTACGAGATGAACTCCAAAGTGATCTCCACCGCCGACCAGATGCTCTCGTTCGTAACGCAGAATCTGTAATCCAGTCTATGGGGCGGCGTGAGGCCGCCTGCAACACCGTGAGGTTAGGGTCATGAAACGCTTTGTATCTGTTCTCGCACTGAGTGGGATCGCCGTGCTGGCGGGCTGCGTCGGGCCGACGCCGAAACCCAATGACCCTTACTACGCACCGGTGTTGCCGCGCACGCCACTGCCGGCGGCGGCCAACAACGGCTCGATCTATCAGGCCGGGTTCGAGCAGAATCTGTACAGCGACCGCAAGGCGTTCCGGGTCGGTGACATCATCACCATCACCCTGAACGAAAAAACTCAGGCCAGCAAAAACGCCAACTCCCAGGTGGGCAAGACCAGCAAGGCCGACATCGGCCTGACCTCGTTGTTCGGCAGCGTGCCCAACACCAACAACCCGTTTGGCAGTGGCGACCTGAGCCTGGAGGCCGGCTACAGCGGTGAGCGCGCGACCAAGGGCGACAGCAAGGCGGGGCAGGGCAACAGCCTGACCGGTTCGATCACCGTGACGGTGGCGGACGTACTGCCCAACGGCATCATCTCCGTGCGCGGCGAGAAGTGGATGACCCTCAACACCGGCGACGAGCTGGTGCGCATTGCCGGCCTGGTGCGGGCAGACGATATCGCCACCGACAACACCGTGCCCTCGACCCGTATCGCCGATGCGCGCATCACCTATTCGGGCACCGGTTCGTTTGCCGATGCGAGTCAGCCAGGCTGGTTCGACCGTTTCTTCTTAAGCCCGCTGTTCCCTTTCTAGGTGATGACTATTTCCATGTTGAACTTCAAACACCTGATGGCGGCCGCGTTGTTGCTGTCCACTTCCCTCGGCGTCCAGGCCGAGCGGTTGAAGGACATCGCCAGTATTTCGGGCGTGCGTTCCAACCAGCTGATCGGCTATGGCCTGGTGGTCGGGCTCAACGGCACGGGCGACCAGACCACGCAGACCCCGTTCACCCTGCAGACCTTCAACAACATGCTGTCGCAGTTCGGCATCAAGGTGCCGCCGGGTTCGGGGAACGTGCAGTTGAAGAACGTCGCGGCGGTGTCGATCAGTGCCGACCTGCCACCCTTCGCCAAGCCGGGTCAGCAGGTCGACATCACGGTCTCGTCGATCGGCAACTCCAAGAGCCTGCGTGGCGGCACCTTGTTGCTGACGCCGCTCAAGGGGATCGACGGCAACGTCTATGCGGTCGCCCAGGGTAACCTGGTGGTGGGCGGTTTTGATGCCGAGGGGCGTGATGGTTCGAAGATCACCGTCAACGTTCCGTCGGCCGGTCGTATTCCCGGCGGTGCCTCGGTGGAGCGAGCAGTGCCCAGTGGCTTCAACCAGGGCAACAGCCTGACCCTGAACCTCAACCGCTCGGACTTCACCACCGCCAAGCGCATCGTCGACAAGATCAACGACATGCTGGGCCCTGGCGTCGCCCAGGCCATCGATGGCGGTTCGATTCGCGTCACCGCGCCGCTCGATCCGAGCCAGCGCGTCGACTACCTGTCGATCCTGGAAAACCTCGAAGTCGATCCGGGCCAGGCGGTGGCCAAGGTCATCATCAATTCGCGTACCGGCACCATCGTGATCGGCCAGAACGTCAAGGTTTCGCCGGCCGCCGTGACCCACGGCAGCCTGACCGTGACCATCACCGAAGACCCGATCGTCAGCCAGCCAGGCGCCTTTTCCAATGGCCAGACAGCGGTGGTACCACGCTCGAACGTCAATGCCCAGCAGGAAGCCAAGCCGATGTTCAAGTTCGGCCCGGGCACCACGCTGGACGAGATCGTACGGGCGGTGAACCAGGTGGGGGCGGCGCCGGGTGACTTGATGGCGATCCTCGAAGCCTTGAAGCAGGCCGGCGCCTTGCAAGCCGACCTGATCGTGATCTGAGGTAGCGGGCATGGATATTCACAAGAGCGGCCTGGTCAGCAGCAGCGATTCGGGTTCCTACTCGGACCTCAACCGGCTTAACCAGCTCAAGGTCGGCGACAAGAACAGCGACGGCAACATGCGCAAGGTGGCGCAGGAGTTCGAGTCGCTGTTCCTCAACGAAATGCTCAAGTCCATGCGCTCGGCCACCGACGCCCTGGGCCAGGACAATCCGCTGAATACGGCGGCGGCCAAGCAGTACCAGGAAATGTACGACCAGCAGTTGGCGGTTTCCATGTCCCGCGAGGGCGGCGGTATCGGCCTGGCCGATGTGCTGATGCGGCAGATGTCAAAAAACAAACCGCTGGCGCCCGGCGAGGCGGCCGCGCTGTCGGCAGCCAAGCAGGAGGCCGCGAAAGCGGCGGTGCAGACGCCAATTGCCGCCGGCACCACAGCGACCAACGGGCCACTGTCCCGGCTCAATGGCCAGCGTCCGCTGTGGGCTTCGCGCTCGGTCAGCCCGCCGCAAGGTGCGGGCGAGGGTGCCCACGGGAATGACATGGCGTTGCTCAACCAGCGCCGCCTGGCCTTGCCGCCCAAACTGGCCGATCGCCTGTTGGCGGGGCTGGTGCCATCGGCCACGGGGACGGCCGCTACCACTGCCCATACCACGCTGCCTAATCGCGCTACCACCACCGGCAATGCGCTGGTCAAAGGGGATTGGCAGCCAGCGCAAAGCTATTCCGCGGAGCGCGGTCGCTTGCAGGTCTATGGCCGCGCCATGGCGCAGCCGCCGCTGGCACCGGCGAAAAAATCCTTCAGTTCACCTGACGAGTTCGTGGCCACCATGTTGCCGATGGCGCGCCAGGCCGCTGACCGCATCGGCGTCGATCCACTGTACCTGGTGGCTCAGGCGGCGCTGGAAACCGGCTATGGCAAATCGGTCATGCGCCAGCAGGACGGCAGCAGCAGCCACAACCTGTTCGGCATCAAGACCGGCAGCAGTTGGCAGGGGGCGCAGGCCCGTGCGATCACCAGTGAGTTCAGGAATGGCGAGATGGTCAAGGAGACCGCCGAGTTCCGCTCCTACACCTCCTATCAGGACAGTTTCCATGACCTGGTGAGCTTGTTGCAGGGCAACAATCGCTATCAAGAAGTGCTGAAGTCGGCCGATAAGCCGGAACAGTTTGTACGCGAGTTGCAAAAGGCCGGGTATGCCACCGACCCGAATTACGCCAGCAAGATTTCGCAGATTGCCAAGCAAATGAAGAACTACGAGCACTACGCTGCGGCCGGCTCTTCCACGAATTTATAAGGTCTGAATCATGAGTTTGCTCAATATCGGGATGTCGGGTCTGTCAAGCAGCCAGTCTGGATTGATGACGACCGGTAATAACATTGCCAACGCCGACACCGCCGGTTACTCGCGCCAGCAGACCGTGCAGAACAGCAAGGCGTCCAACCAGTTCGGCAACGTCTTCATTGGCAGTGGCACCACGCTGGCTGATGTGCGTCGGGTCTACAACTCCTACCTGGACAAGCAACTGCAACTGACCACGTCGCTCAACAGCGATGCCCAGGCGTACCTGAGTCAGGTCAGCCAGGTCGACAAATTGTTGTCCGACAGCGGCACCGGCATCACCAAGGTGATGCAATCGTTCTTCTCGTCATTGCAAACGCTGTCTTCGACCCCGAATGACGCCGCCGCGCGCCAGGCGTTGCTGACCAACGCCCAGAGCCTGAGCAGCCGCTTCAACTCGATGTCCGAGCAGCTCTCGCAGCAGAACACCTACATCAACAGCCAACTGGGTTCGATGGCGGACCAGGTCAATAAGCTGGCCGCGACCGTGGCGGCCTACAATCAGAAAATCAGCGAGGTCAGCGGTTCGGGCGGCATGCCCAACGACCTGATGGACAAGCGCAACGAGACCGTTCGCCAGCTGTCCGAATTGGTGGGCACGCAGGTCGTCGAGCGTGAAGGCAGCCTGGATATCTACCTCAAGGGTGGCCAGCCGCTGGTGATGGGCAACACCGCCAACTCGCTGCAGGTGCAGACCGACAAGAACGATCCGAGCCGCAGCTCGATCATCATCAATCGCGGTTCCTCGACGCTGGATATCACCTCCGCCGTGACCGGTGGCGAGATGGGCGGCCTGCTGCGTTACCGTGATGACGTCCTGGCACCGGCCACCAACGAGCTGGGGCGTATCGCCATGGTCGTCTCTGACCAGGTGAACAAGCAATTGGGGCAGGGCCTGGACCAGAACGGTGAGTTCGGGGCGGCGCTGTTCAGCAACATCAACAGTGCGCTGGCGATCAGTCAGCGCAGTATCGCCAGCGGTAACAACAACCCGGCGTCCGGCAACCTGAACGTGACGATTGCCGACAGCAGCCGGCTCAGCGCCAGCGATTACCAGGTGACCTTTACCAGCGCCACCGGCTATAGCGTCAAGCGCCTGTCGGACAACACCGACATGGGCACCTTCACCCTGGGCGCCAGCCCGGCGCCGGTGATCGACGGCTTCTCCCTGAGCCTGAACAGTGCCGCCGGCATGAGCCCGGGTGACAGCTTCAAGATCACCCCGACCCGTAGTGGTGCCGGTGATCTGTCGACGGTGATGACCGACATCAAGCGCCTGGCAACCTCCGCCCCGCTGACCTCGACCCTGGCTCAGGGCAACAAGGGCACGGGTGCCGTCGGCCAGCCGACGCTGACCACCAGCGTGGATATCTACAACCCGACTCAGGCGCTGGATCTGCAGAATGCGGTGAAGACCGCGATGCCGGTGCGCGTGCTGATGACATCGGGCAGTGATTACCAAGTGCTGGATGCCCAGGGCAATACCCTCGGCACGGGCAGCATCGTGCCCGGCCAGGAAAACCAGCTGAGCATCCAGGTGCCGTACACCGACTCGGCCGGGGCCAGCCAGAACTTCAATTTCGAAATGACCGTCAACGGTACGCCGAGCAAGGGCGACAGCTTCAATGTCTCGATGACGGCCGCCGGCAGCAATGACAACCGTAATGCCCAGGCATTGCTCGGGCTGCAGTCGAAGGGCACGGTGGGGGCGAGCGCGACCAGCCCGGGAGTCAGTTTCACCGACGCCTATGGCGGCCTGGTGGCCGGGGTGGGGGCCAAGTCCAAGCAGGGCCAGATGGACGGCACCGCCAACAACGCGATCCTGCAACAGGCCGCCGCGGCGCGCGATTCCCTGTCCGGCGTTCAGCTCGATGAGGAATCGGGCAACCTGGTCAAATATCAGCAGTATTACAGCGCTTCCTCGCAGATCATCAAGGCTGCCCAGGAAACCTTCGCCACGCTGATCAACAGTCTATAAGGAGCCGTAGACCATGCGTATTTCGACTGCACAGTTTTACCAGAACACGGCGGCCAGCTATCAGCGCAACTTGAACAACCTGCTCAAGACGGCCGAGCAGGCCAGCAGTGGCATCAAGCTCGAAACCGCCGGGGATGACCCGGTGGGCGCGGCGCGCTTGCTGCAACTGGAACAGCAAAGTGCATTGCTGGGTCAGTACAACACCAACATCACGGCGCTGAAGACCGCCCAGGCGCAAGAAGAAAGTGTTCTGGACAGCATCAATACCGTGCTGCAGAAAGTCAGTGAACTGGCCGTGCGCGCCGGTAGCATTTCGCTGAACGATGACGACCGCATGTCCATTGCCGCTGAAGTCGGTCAGGCTGAAGAGCAGCTGTTGAGCCTGATGAACAGCAAGGACGCGGCCGGAAACTACCTGTTTTCCGGCGCCAGCAACGACGTGGCCCCCTTCTCGCGCAATGCCGATGGCACCTACAGTTACAACGGTGATCAGAGCCAGCTGGAGCTGAAGATCGGCGACTCCCTGTCCCTGGGGCTCAATGATTCTGGCTGGAGCGTGTTCCAGCAAGCGATCAACTCCAGTCGCACGGCGACCACCCTGACGGCTCCGGCGGTCGATGACGGGCGTGTAGCCCTGTCACCGGGGCTGGTGAGTTCCAGTCCAGAGTTCAATTCGAAGTTTCGCGGTGGCGAGCCTTACAGCTTGTCGTTTGTGAGCAGCACCCAGTTCAAGATCACGGACGCGGCCGGCAATGACGTCACGGCCGAGGCGAGTGAGGGCGGCACCTTCGATCCCAAGGCCAAGGGCGGTTCCGATGTGACCTTCCGGGGCATGACCTTCGCCCTGGACGTGACCTTTCAGGACTCGGATATCGGGGCCGGCGAAGATGCCGCGATCGCCGGTCACAGCTTCCAGCTGTCGGCCAAGCCCGACAGTTTTGTCAGCTCCCGCAGCCCGGGTAATTCGTCGACCGCCCTGGTCACCCAGACGTCGGTCAGCAATCCGTCCGACTATGCCGGTTTCTTCCCGGAGGGTGGGGCGGTGCTCAAGTTCACCAGCGCCACCACCTTTGAGCTGTATGCAAGTCCGTTGACCAGCGACAGTCAACCGGTGTCCACGGGCTCGGTTGCAGGCGGCGTGGCGACGGCGGCGGGTGTGAGCTTCAGCGTGAGTGGTACACCGGCGGCGAATGACCAGTTCAATGTCTCGGTCAATACTCACCAGACCCAGAACGTGCTGGATACCCTGAGCCAGTTTCGCCAGGCGCTTGAAACACCTGTCCAGGGTGACGCGGCTGCACAGCGAAGCTTTGACAATACGGTGGCCTCGACCATCGCCAATCTGGGCAATGCCAAGAGTCAGGTCGACCTGACTCGTGGGGCCATCGGTGCGCGGGGCAATGTCATGGACATGCAAAGTGACCAGAACCAGAGCGCGGGCCTGATCAATACCTCGACCCAGTCGGGCATCAGGGAGGCCGACCCGGCTGAGGTGCTGACCCGCCTGACCTTGCAACAAACCATGTTGCAGGCGGCGCAGTTGGCATTCTCGAAGATTTCCCAGCTGGGGTTGTTCAACAAGCTCTGACCGAACGCTGGGTTCGCGAGGCCGGCTCCCGTGGTGGGGGCCGGTCTTTTTTTTGAGGTTTTTTCGGGGTTTTATCGACCTCCAGGTCAGCTTTTCAGCGGATTTTGCTCACAAAAAGACAGAAAGCATCAGCCGCCGAGTGACCCGTGGGTCAAAACGCGCATCTTCACTGTATCCTGTCTGCGGGCGGTGAAGGTTGCGGGCCTGTTCAATGTCGTCATCGACGCCCGCCATTGCCTCCGGTTCGGGGTGGTGCAGCCCCCTGACTGTCGACACCCTCGAGCGTGCGAGTGGTGATTTTCAGCTGTTTATTATTGGGAAGCCATAATGATTGGCATAAAAAGTATAGCGAGTTACGTTCCGGCAGCCGGGGTTGACAACTACGCCCAGGGTGCAAAGTTCGACAAGGATGAAACCTTCATTCTCGGCAAGATCGGTTCGGCCTTTTTGCCGCGCAAGGGTGACGAGCAGGAAACCTCCGACCTGTGCGTTGAGGCAGTCAATGCCTTGTTCGCAGCCAACCCCGGGCTCAAGCGCGAGTCCATTGATGCGCTGATCGTCGTCACCCAGAACGGTGACGAAGAAGGCTTGCCGCACACCGCCGCCATCGTCCAGGACAAGCTGGGTCTGCCGACCCACGTGGCGGCCTTCGATATTTCCCTGGGCTGCTCCGGTTACGTCTACGGCATCTATGCGCTCAAAGGCTTCATGGAAGCGGCGGGGCTGAAAAACGGCCTGCTGATCACCGCCGATCCGTATTCGAAGATCGTTGACCCGGAAGACCGCAACACCACCATGCTGTTTGGTGATGCGGCGACGGTCACCTGGATGGGCGAAGACCCGACCTGGCGCCTGGGCAAGGCCAAGTTCGGCACCGACGGTTCCGGTGCGCCGCACCTGAAGGTCAGCGATGGCGTGTTCTTCATGAACGGTCGTCAGGTGTTCAACTTTGCCTTGCTCAAAGTGCCGGCGCATTTGCATGCGCTGCTCGATGAGTCGGACCTGCAGGCCAGCGACATCGATGCGTTCTGCATTCACCAGGGCAGTGCGGCCATCGTCGATGCCGTGGCACGCCGCTTTGAAGAAGGCGAGCCGGAGAAATTCCTCAAGGACATGCTGGAGACCGGCAACACCGTGTCCTCTAGCATTCCGCTGCTGCTGCAGAACCACGTGTTCGGCTCCGCCTGGAGGCGCGTGGCCATCAGCGGCTTCGGCGTTGGCCTGTCGTGGGGCTCGGCGATTCTCTATCGCCCTTGATCCAGAGCGGTTATAGCGCTGAACAGAACGCCCGGGAATGCATATTCCCGGGCGTTTTGCGTTTTATTGACGCCGGGTTTCTGGCTGCCAGCCCTTGAAAACAAAGGGCTGGCACCATGCCACTAAAAAATTCAAAAAAACCGCTCAAGCAAAGTGTGTTCACGACGATAACTATTACGAAGGTTCTCTAGGCCACACCCGGCGGTTGCCAGGGCCGGAAGCCGCAGTATCCATCCAACGAGGATTTCGTCATGGCTTTAACCGTAAACACTAACATTGCGTCGATCACTACTCAGGGCAACCTGAACAAAGCGGGCGGCGCCCTGGCCACTTCCATGCAGCGCCTGTCTTCCGGCCTGCGTATCAACAGCGCTAAAGACGACGCTGCCGGCCTGCAAATTGCCAACCGCCTGACCAGCCAGATCAACGGCCTGGGCCAAGCGGTCAAGAACGTGAACGACGGCATCTCCATCGCTCAGACCGCTGAAGGCGCGATGCAGGCTTCGACCGACATCCTGCAGAAAATGCGTACCCTGGCCCTGTCCTCGGCTACCGGTTCCCTGAGCGCTGACGACCGTAAGTCGAACAACGACGAATACCAGGCACTGACTTCCGAACTGACCCGTATCTCCCAGACCACCACCTTCGGTGGCCAGAAGCTGCTGGACGGCTCCTACGGCACCAAGGCTATCCAGGTCGGCGCCAACGCCAACGAAACCATCAACCTGAGCCTGGAAAACGTAGCGGCCAGCAACATCGGTTCGCAGCAAATCAAAAGTGGCACCATCGCGCCAAGTGCAGGAGGCCTGGCGGGCGGTGATATCACTGTTACCGGCAACGGTCAATCCAACACCATCACCTATGGCGCCAAAGCTTCCGCACAAGAAATCGCCAGCAAGTTGAATGGTTCGATTGGTGGCTTGACCGCTACCGCCAGCACCGAAGTGAAACTGGAAGTGGGTGCTGCTACCCCGTCAAACTTCAAGCTGGCTGTTGGTACCAGCGGCGCAGTTGACTTTGTCGGTGTAACCGATCTGGCCAGCCTGGCTGACCAGTTGAAGTCCAACTCTGCCAAGCTGGGCATCAGCGTTAACTACGACGAAGCGACTTCGAATCTGACAGTCAAGTCCGATTCGGGCGAAAACCTGGTGTTCTCGGGCGCTGACGCCAACGCTCAAGCGAACATCCTGGTTGGCGCAAAAGACGGCGCTGGTAGTTTCGCAACTGCAGCGGCCTTGGGTGGTACTGATCTGATTGTCAATGGTCAGGTTTCCCTGGATTCGGCCAAAGGCTACTCCCTGAGCGATACCGGTACTGGCGTATCCGACGTGTTTGGTGCCGCGACTATCTCGTCGACCAAGAAAACCATCTCCGAGACCGACGTTACCGACATCACCAACGCACAAAACGCGCTGGCTGTGATCGACAAGGCTATCGGCACCATCGACGGCGTTCGTTCGGGTCTGGGTGCTACCCAAAACCGTCTGACCACCACTGCCGACAACCTGCAGAACATCCAGAAGAACTCCACCGCTGCTCGTTCCACCGTGCAAGACGTAGACTTCGCTGCTGAAACTGCAGAGCTGACCAAGCAACAAACCCTGCAATCGGCTTCGACCGCGATCCTGTCGCAAGCGAACCAACTGCCATCCGCTGTACTGAAGCTGCTTCAGTAATAGCGACACTGGGTGACTGACGGAAGGGCGCGTTTACGTGCCCTTTCGTCATTTTCGTGAAGAGGAGATCAGGCATGGACATGAGCGTGAAGTTGAACCTGGCTTATCCAGCAGCCGTGGCCACACAAGGTGCAACGCCGTTGGCCGCAGCGCCTGTTGATAAGTCGAAGGCTGAAGCCGGGGTGTCGAAGCTCTCGGAACCCAAGCGCGATGAGCTGGAAAAAGCAGTCACCGATATTCGAGAATTCGTACAAGCGGCCCAGCGCAAACTGGACTTTTCCATTGATGATTCCACCGGCCGGGTCGTGGTCAAGGTCATCGCCACCGACAGTGGTGACGTGATCCGCCAGATCCCTTCGGAAACCGCATTGAAACTGGCGCAAAGCCTGACGGACGCCAGCAGCCTGCTGTTTGACGACAAGGTCTGAGCTGGCATGAATTTTGTTGCTGCCTGCGCTTGCGGCGCACGTCGTCAAGAAAGCGGCAGCCACTGAACAAGGAGATAGACGATGGCGGGTACAACGGTTAGCGGTATTGGTTCGAACATCGATACCCAGGCGATCGTGAAGTCCTTGGTGGACGCGGAAAAGGCGCCCAAGCAAGCACAGATCAACACCCAGACGCTGAAAGCAACCACCTCGCTGTCGTCGATCGGCAAGATTCAGGCGGCGCTGGATGCTTTCCGTGGCGCCCTGACCACCATGGGCACGGACAACAGTTTCCGTGGCCTGGTCACGTCCTCCTCGGACGAGAAGGTCGCCACCATGACCGCGGGCAATGGCGCCGCCAACGGCAGTTTTGCGCTGGTGGTCGGGCAGTTGGCCAGCGCCTCCAAACTGTCGACCCAAACCTATGCCGGTGGTGCCTCGACGGTGGTCAACAGTGGCACGACGCCGACCACCTTGACGATTTCACAGTCGGGCAAGAACTATGATTTGAGTGTGCCGGCCGGGGCGACCTTGCAGCAGGTGCGTGACTCGATCAACACGCAGTTTTCCACCTCTGGCCTGAGTGCCAACATCCTCACCGACTCTACAGGTTCACGGCTGGTGTTGACCTCGACCACCATGGGCGTTGGCTCGGACCTGACATTGTCCGGCAACTCTGGCCTCGACACCGGTGCGACCGTGATCGACGTGCCACAGAATGCCAAGTACACCATCGACGGCATCGCGATGGAGTCCAAGAGCAACACCATTGCTGAAGCGGTCAGTGGTGTCAGCATCAAGTTGCTGTCGGTTTCGCCGACGGCGGCCGGTGCGCCCAAGCCAACCCCGACCACCATTTCCGTGACCACCAGCAACTCGGCGCTCAAATCCGGGGTCAAGGGTTTTGTCGACACCTACAACGCGCTGATGAAAGCGATCAATACCGAGACCAAGGTCACCATGGGGGCGGATGGCAATCCGATTGCGGGTGCCATGACTGGTGATGCGTCAATGCGCACCTTGGTCAACTCGATTCGTAGTGAGCTGAACGCGCTGTCAGGCACGGGTACCTATAAGTCCCTGGCGCAGTTCGGCATCAGTACTGACTCGACGACAGGGCTGTTGACCCTCGATGACAAGAAGTGGGACAAGGCGATGACCACCAATGCGGCGGACATCACCAGTATCTTCACTGGCAAGGACGGCCTGATCGCGCGCATGACCGCCGTGACGGACGATTACGCCAAGGCAAGCACCGGGACGCTGGCCGAGCGTTCGAAGTCTCTGAGCGAAAGCCTGAATGATCTGAAAAAGCAGCAAGACAAGCTGGATGAACGCATGACGCTTCTGCAAACCAGCCTCACGTCCAAGTACACCGCCATGGACTCCCTGGTAGCCAAGTTGCGTGCACAGAGCGACAGCATCATGACCACGCTCAACGCGCTGAACAATCCCAAGGACAGCTGATCCGTTCCAAGGCTAAGCAGCCCGGGCTGACCTTGCGAGGCGCCCGGGTTTTTTCTTGAGCAGTCCGTCGACCCTAAAGTTTTTTGCGGCACAGTCGACACAAAGACCAGAACCCGACTTTATAGTGGTCGCCTGTCACGAGGTAGAAACATGAATCCCATGAGAGCCCTTCGCCAATATCAGAAGGTCAATTCCCATGCCCAGATCTCTGAAGCCAGCCCTCATCGCCTGGTGCAGATGCTGATGGAAGGCGGGCTGGACCGCATTGCTCAGGCCAAGGGCGCGCTGGCGCGTGGCGACATCGCGGAGAAGGGCCTGATGCTCGGCAAGGCGATCGATATCATTATCGGCTTGCGTGATGGTCTGGACGCCGAGAAAAGTGATAATCCGGATTATGTGCAGCAGCTCGAAAGCCTGTATGTGTACATGACCAACCGGCTGATGGAAGCCAATCTGCAGAACGACGTCGAAATCATGGACGAAGTGACGCGTTTGCTGATCACGGTCAAGAGTGGTTGGGATGCTATTGCGGCAGAATAGGCCGTTCGGCCTGAGGAACATGTCATGAGCCATGCACTGCAACGGATTGACGACACCCGCGAAGCCTTGATCGGTGCGTTGCTCGAGCGCAACTGGGATGCCATCGGCAAACTGGATGAGACGTGCCGCACCTGTATCGATGAGGTACTGAGCGAGGCGTCGACGGATGAAGGTGCCTTGCGCGAAAAACTGGAGAGTCTGTTGGCGGTTTATCGACAGCTGCTGGAAGTGACGACAGGCGAACGCCAGGCAATCGTCGACGAGATGTCGCAGATCAATCAGGCGCAAAAAGCGGCAAAGGTTTACCACCTGTTCGGTTAACGGTTCAGTTAATCCGATTTTAGTGCGCCATAAATTTGACTGTGCACGGTTTTTTGACTTAACTAGTGGCTGATTCGAGTTTTCAGGCGTCTATCAGGCTTAATGTGCCGGCAGGCGTCTAGATTGCCCTCTTTGTTCGGGCATATGAGTTGACCAGGGAAGTTGCTATTGCATGTGGCGTGAAACCAAGATTCTGCTGATTGATGACGATAGCGTCCGCCGCCGCGACCTGGCGGTGATTTTAAATTTTCTCGGTGAAGAAAATTTACCCTGTGGTAGCCATGATTGGCAGCAGGCTGTCGGTTCGTTGTCATCCAGTCGTGAAGTCATCTGTGTCCTCATCGGGACGGTAAGTGCTCCTGGTACGTTGTCGAGTCTGTTAAAGACACTCGCTACCTGGGATGAGTTCCTTCCGGTGTTGTTAATGGGCGATAATTCTTCCGTTGACCTGCCTGATGAACAGCGCCGCCGGGTGCTTTCCACCCTGGAACTGCCGCCCAGCTACAGCAAGTTGCTCGACTCCCTGCACCGTGCCCAGGTCTATCGCGAGATGTACGACCAGGCCCGTGAGCGCGGTCGTCATCGTGAACCCAATCTTTTCCGCAGCCTTGTCGGCACCAGCCGGGCGATTCAACACGTCCGCCAGATGATGCAGCAAGTTGCCGACACCGATGCCAGCGTGCTGATCCTCGGTGAGTCCGGCACGGGCAAGGAAGTGGTGGCGCGTAACCTGCACTATCACTCCAAGCGCCGCGACGCGCCGTTCGTGCCGGTCAACTGCGGGGCGATCCCGGCCGAGTTGCTGGAAAGCGAACTGTTCGGCCACGAGAAGGGCGCCTTTACCGGGGCGATCACCAGCCGTGCCGGGCGTTTTGAGCTGGCCAACGGTGGCACCCTGTTCCTCGACGAAATCGGCGACATGCCGTTGCCGATGCAGGTCAAGCTGCTGCGGGTGTTGCAGGAGCGTACCTTCGAGCGTGTGGGCAGCAACAAGACCCAGAGCGTCGATGTGCGAATCATTGCCGCGACCCACAAGAACCTCGAAAGCATGATCGAGGTCGGCAGCTTCCGCGAAGACCTGTATTACCGCCTGAACGTATTCCCGATCGAAATGGCGCCCCTGCGCGAGCGGGTCGAGGACATTCCGTTGCTGATGAACGAGTTGATCTCGCGCATGGAGCACGAGAAGCGCGGTTCCATTCGTTTCAACTCGGCGGCGATCATGTCGCTGTGCCGCCACGGCTGGCCGGGCAACGTCCGCGAGCTGGCCAACCTTGTGGAGCGCATGGCGATCATGCACCCGTACGGGGTGATCGGCGTGGTCGAGTTGCCGAAGAAGTTTCGCTACGTCGACGACGAAGACGAGCAAATGGTCGACAACCTGCGCAGCGATCTGGAAGAGCGGGTGGCCATCAACGGGCATACCCCGGACTTCACGGCCAACGCCCTGTTGCCGCCCGAAGGCCTGGACCTGAAGGATTACCTGGGTGGCCTGGAGCAAGGGCTGATCCAGCAGGCACTGGATGATGCCAACGGGATTGTCGCGCGCGCGGCCGAGCGCCTGCGCATTCGCCGCACCACCCTGGTGGAAAAGATGCGCAAGTACGGCATGAGCCGTCGTGATGGAGAAGAACAGACGGAGGATTGACGCCTGTTTTTCAACTCATTGAATAATGGGCAGTTTTTTTTAGGCACGGGTATTGCTACATCCCTCGCAACGTTCCGTTTAACTGACGGTCAGCCAAGCGAGAGAGCACGATGCCCCACGCCGCCCAGATGTCTCCAGTCCCCGACACGCCCTGCGTAGAGCAGGCAAGCCGGCTTGGTCTTGAGCAGGCGTTCGCGCTGTTCAATCAGATGTCGAGCCAACTCACCGACTCCTACAGCATGCTGGAAGCCCGGGTCACCGAACTCAAGGGTGAGCTGGCGGTGGTCAGTGCCCAGCGGATGCAGGAGCTGGCCGAAAAAGAACGCTTGGCCAACCGCCTGCAAAACCTCCTTGATCTGTTGCCTGGCGGTGTCATCGTCATCGATGCTCAGGGCATCGTGCGCGAAGCCAACCCGGCCGCCGAGGAATTGCTCGGTCTGCCCCTCGAAGGCGAGTTGTGGCGCCAGGTGATTGCGCGCAGTTTCGCCCCCCGTGACGACGACGGTCATGAAGTCTCCTTGAAGGACGGTCGACGCCTGTCGATCGCCACCCGTTCTCTGGATGCCGAGCCGGGCCAGTTGGTGCTGCTCAACGACCTGACCGAAACCCGTCATCTGCAAGGTCAACTGGCGCGTCATGAGCGCTTGTCATCCCTGGGGCGCATGGTCGCCTCGCTGGCCCATCAAATCCGCACGCCGCTGTCGGCGGCCTTGCTCTATGCCAGCCATCTGGCCGAGCAGGCGTTGCCGGTGGCGACCCAGCAGCGCTTTGCCGGCCGTTTGAAAGAGCGCTTGCACGAGCTGGAGCACCAGGTGCGTGACATGCTGGTGTTTGCCCGCGGCGAGTTGCCGCTGACGGATCGCGTGACCCCCAAGGCGCTGATGCAATCGCTGCAGGCGGCGGCCCAGACTCACGTCCAGGGCTTGCCGATCCGTTGGCAGTGCGACACCCATGCCGGCGAGTTGCTGTGCAATCGCGACACGCTGGTTGGCGCACTGCTGAACCTGCTTGAAAACGCCATTCAGGCCAGCGCTGGCGATGTGCGCTTGAAAGTGCATGCCTATCGCCGTGGCAATACCCTGCGGCTGTGCGTCAGTGACAACGGCGAAGGGATCGATGCCTCGGTGCTTGAGCGCCTGGGGGAGCCGTTTTTTACCACCAAGGCCACCGGCACCGGCTTGGGCCTGACCGTGGTCAAGGCCGTGGCGCGGGCTCATCAGGGACAATTGCAGCTGCGCTCGCGGCCGGGTCGCGGCACCTGTGCACGGGTCGACCTGCCGTTGTTTTCCAGCGCTCAAGGACTGGAGTGAGGTCAATGACAATCAAGGTTCTGCTGGTCGAGGATGACCGCGCGCTGCGCGAGGCACTGGCCGATACGCTGCTGCTGGCCGGTCACGACTACCGCGCCGTGGGCTCGGCCGAAGAGGCGCTGAGCGTGGCGGCCGAAGAGTCCTTCAATCTGGTGATCAGTGACGTCAACATGCCGGGCATGGACGGCCACCAGTTGCTGGGCGCACTGCGGGTTCGTTACCCGCACCTGCCGGTGCTGCTGATGACCGCCCATGGCGCCGTGGAGCGCGCGGTGGATGCAATGCGCCAGGGGGCTGCGGACTATCTGGTCAAGCCGTTCGAGCCCAAGGCGTTGCTCGACCTGGTGGCGCGCCACGCCCTGGGCAGCCTGGGCGGTGCAGAGGACGAAGGGCCGGTGGCGTTCGAGCCGGCCAGCGCACAGTTGCTGGCGCTCGCGGTGCGGGTGGCACGCAGTGATTCGACGGTGTTGATCTCGGGCGAGTCCGGCACCGGCAAGGAAGTGCTGGCGCGCTACATTCATCAGCACTCGCGACGCGGCCAGCAGCCGTTCATTGCGATCAACTGTGCGGCGATCCCGGACAACATGCTCGAGGCGACGCTGTTCGGGCATGAGAAAGGTGCGTTCACCGGGGCGATTGCCGCCCAGGCCGGCAAGTTCGAGCAGGCCGATGGCGGGACCCTGCTGCTCGACGAAATTTCCGAAATGCCCCTGGGGTTGCAAGCCAAGCTGCTGCGTGTGTTGCAGGAGCGCGAGGTTGAGCGCGTGGGTGCGCGCAAGCCGATTGCCCTGGATATTCGTGTGGTGGCGACGACCAACCGCGACCTGGCGGCGGAAGTGGCGGCGGGGCGTTTTCGTGAGGATCTCTATTATCGCTTGTCGGTCTTCCCGCTGGCCTGGCGCCCGCTGCGCGAGCGCACTGCCGACATTCTGCCGCTGGCCGAGCGCCTGCTGGCCCGGCACGTCAATAAAATGAAGCACGCCGCCGCCAGACTTTCGCCTGAGGCGCAGGCCTGCCTGATCGGTTATCCCTGGCCGGGCAATGTGCGCGAGCTGGATAACGCCATTCAGCGAGCGCTGATCTTGCAGCAGGGCGGGTTGATCCAACCGCAGGACTTTTGTCTGTCCGGGCCGGTGGCCTGTGCGCCATTGCCGGTCCTGGCGCCTGCTTACGTGGCGTCGCGGGTGCTGGAGGTCGAGACGCCCCAGGCAGAGTCGGCCGGGGTCCTGGGCGATGACCTGCGGCGTCATGAGTTCCAGATGATCATCGACACCCTGCGTAGTGAGCGCGGGCGGCGCAAGGAAGCCGCCGAGCGCCTGGGCATCAGTCCGCGGACCCTGCGCTACAAGCTGGCGCAGATGCGTGATGCCGGCATGGACGTCGAGGCCTGTTTATTCGCGACCTGAGCCTTGTGTGAGTAAAGCCCGGGCAGGGCTTTTGTCGAGCGTCGCCATGGAGCTGGCACCCTTGTTGCTAACACCACTCTATCCGCCGAGTGAGTGTCAAAAAATTGCGGGTCGTCAGAGAGAGTAGTCCATGAGTCAAGGAATTGAATTCAACCGGTTGATGCTGGACATGCGGGCCATGCAAATGGACGCCATGGCTCAGCCCAAGGCTGGCGTCGCCGTGCCGGAACTGGCCGGCAGCAGCTTCGCCGATATGCTCGGCCAGGCCGTCAACAAGGTCAACGAAACCCAGCAGGCGTCGACCCAGTTGTCCACCGCGTTCGAGATCGGCAAGAGCGGTGTCGACCTGACCGATGTGATGATCGCCAAGGAAAAAGCCGGCGTCTCCTTTCAGGCACTGACCCAGGTGCGTAACAAGTTGGTTCAGGCATACCAAGACATCATGCAGATGCCGGTTTAAGGACGAGATTGAGTCATGGCAGAAGCAGTCGCCGATAACGTTCCGGCCAAGGTCGCGCCCACCGACGGCAAACCGCCGCTCTTTGGGTTGTCCTTCCTGGAAAACCTCTCCGAGATGACCATGCTGCGTCAGGTCGGCCTGTTGGTCGGCCTGGCCGCCAGTGTGGCGATTGGCTTTGCCGTGGTGCTGTGGTCGCAGCAACCCGATTATCGGCCGCTGTACGGCAGCCTGGCCGGGATGGATGCCAAGCAGGTCATGGAAACCCTGGCCACCGCTGACATTCCTTACACCGTAGAACCCAATTCCGGCGCCTTGCTGGTCAAGGCCGATGACCTGCCGCGTGCGCGGCTCAAACTTGCCGCCG
Organism: Pseudomonas sp. Irchel s3b6; assembly: GCF_900187415.1. NCBI lineage: Bacteria > Pseudomonadati > Pseudomonadota > Gammaproteobacteria > Pseudomonadales > Pseudomonadaceae > Pseudomonas > Pseudomonas sp. Irchel s3b6. The sequence continues at coordinate 175,599 of NZ_FYDM01000008.1, forward strand.
CGGGTGTCACTCCCACCGACGGCAACATCGGTTTCGAGATTCTCGACAAGGACCAGGGCCTGGGCACCAGCCAGTTCATGGAGGCGACCCGTTATCGTCGTGGCCTTGAAGGCGAACTGGCGCGCACCATTTCCAGCCTGAACAACGTCAAGGGCGCCCGCGTGCACCTGGCGATCCCCAAGAGTTCGGTGTTCGTGCGTGACGAGCGCAAGCCCAGCGCTTCGGTATTGGTCGAACTCTATGCCGGGCGCTCGCTGGAGCCGGGTCAGGTGCTGGCCATCGTCAACTTGGTGGCGACCAGTGTTCCGGAATTGAGTAAATCGCAAATCACCGTGGTCGACCAGAAGGGCAACCTGCTCTCCGACCAGGCGGAAAACTCCGCGCTGACCATGGCCGGCAAACAGTTCGACTACAGCCGCCGCATGGAAAGCATGCTCACCCAGCGTGTGCACAACATCCTGCAGCCGGTGCTGGGCAATGATCGTTACAAAGCCGAAGTGTCCGCCGACGTGGACTTCAGCGCGGTCGAGTCGACGTCCGAACAGTTCAACCCGGATCAGCCGGCGTTGCGCAGCGAGCAGTCGACGTCCGAGCAGCGCACCGCCAGCAACGGCCCGCAGGGCGTGCCTGGCGCGTTGAGCAATCAGCCACCGGCACCGGCCTCGGCACCGCAAACCACCGGTGGCGCGACGGCTTCGGCCGGTATGGTGCAGCCCGGCCAGCCGCTGCTCGATGCCAACGGCCAGCAGATCATGGACCCAGCCACGGGGCAGCCGATGCTGGCCCCGTACCCGGCGGACAAGCGCCAGCAGTCGACCAAGAACTTCGAGCTTGACCGCTCCATCAGTCACACCAAGCAGCAACAGGGGCGCTTGAATCGCCTGTCGGTGTCGGTGGTGGTCGATGATCAGGTCAAGATCAACCCGGCCAACGGCGAAACCACCCGGGCGCCGTGGAGTGCCGATGAACTGGCACGCTTCACCCGCCTGGTACAGGACGCGGTCGGTTTCGACGCCAGCCGTGGCGACAGCGTCAGCGTGATCAACATGCCGTTCTCCGCCGAGCGCGGCGAGGTGATTGCCGATATTCCGTTCTACTCGCAACCGTGGTTCTGGGACATCGTCAAGCAAGTGCTGGGTGTGCTGTTCATCCTGGTGCTGGTGTTCGGCGTGCTGCGTCCGGTGCTCAACAACATCACCGGTGGCGGCAAGGATCGGCAGCTGGCGGGTATCGGCAGTGATTCCGAGCTCGGCGGCCTGGGCGGTCTGGATGGCGAGCTGGGTAACGATCGCGTCAGCCTCGGCGGTCCGCAAAGCATCCTGTTGCCTAGCCCGAGCGAAGGCTATGACGCACAGTTGAACGCAATCAAGAGCCTGGTGGCCGAAGATCCGGGTCGTGTGGCCCAGGTCGTGAAAGAGTGGATTAACGCAGATGAGTGATAACCGAGCCGCTATCGCCAAACTCAGCCGGGTCGACAAAGCCGCGATTCTGCTGCTGTCCCTGGGCGAAACCGATGCCGCGCAAGTGTTGCGCCACATGGGGCCCAAAGAGGTCCAGCGCGTGGGCGTGGCCATGGCGCAAATGGGTAATGTGCACCGTGAGCAGGTCGAACAGGTGATGAGCGAGTTCGTCGACATCGTCGGCGACCAGACCAGCCTGGGCGTCGGCTCTGATGGCTATATCCGCAAAATGCTCACCCAGGCCCTGGGCGAGGACAAGGCCAACGGCCTGATCGACCGGATCCTGCTAGGGGGCAATACCAGCGGCCTGGACAGCCTCAAGTGGATGGAGCCGCGCGCGGTGGCGGACGTGATCCGGTACGAGCACCCGCAGATCCAGGCCATTGTCGTGGCCTATCTGGACCCGGACCAGGCGGGTGAAGTGCTGGGTAATTTCGACCACAAGGTGCGGCTGGACATCATCCTGCGGGTTTCCTCGCTGAACACGGTACAGCCAGCGGCACTCAAGGAACTGAACCAGATTCTGGAAAAGCAGTTCTCCGGCAATTCCAATGCCTCGCGCACCACCCTGGGTGGCATCAAGCGCGCGGCGGACATCATGAACTTCCTCGACAGTTCGATCGAAGGCCAGTTGATGGACTCGATCCGCGAAGTCGACGAGGACCTGTCCGGTCAGATCGAAGACCTCATGTTCGTGTTCAACAACCTGTCCGACGTCGACGACCGTGGCATCCAGGCGTTGCTGCGCGAAGTCTCCTCCGACGTGCTGGTGCTGGCCCTCAAGGGGTCCGACGAAGGCGTCAAGGACAAGATCTTCAAGAACATGTCCAAGCGTGCCGCCGAACTGCTGCGCGACGACCTGGAGGCCAAGGGCCCGGTGCGCGTCAGCGATGTGGAAACCGCGCAAAAGGAAATCCTCACCATTGCCCGCCGTATGGCCGAAGCCGGAGAAATCGTTCTCGGCGGGAAGGGCGGCGAAGAAATGATCTGACCTTATGGCCTCCAAGAGTGATGAGTCGCCCACTGACCTGATTCGTGCGCGTGATGTCAGTGGGTTCGACATCTGGTCGTTGCCCAGTTTCGATCCGTTTGTCCCGGAGCCCGAACCCGAGCCTGAACCCGAGCCGCCGGAAATCGAAGAGGTGCCGCTGGAGGAAGTCCAGCCGCTGACCCTCGAAGAGCTTGAAAGCATTCGCCAGGAAGCCTGGAACGAAGGGTTTGCCACCGGCGAGAAAGAAGGCTTTCACAGCACCACCCTCAAGGTCCGCCAGGAGGCGGAAGTGGCCTTGGCGGCGAAGCTGGCCAGCCTTGAGCAACTGATGAGCCACCTGTTCGAGCCCATCGCCGAGCAGGACACGCAAATCGAAAAAGGCCTGGTGGCCCTGGTCCGGCACATCTCCCGCCAGGTGATTCAGCGCGAGCTGGCCATCGACTCCTCGCAAATCGAACACGTCATGCGCGAGGCCCTCAAGCTGTTGCCGCTGGGCGTGGGTAACGTGCGCCTGTACATCAATCCGCAGGATTTCGAGCAGGTCAAAGCCTTGCGCGAGCGTCATGAGGAAACCTGGCGCATCGTCGAGGACGAAGCCCTGCTGCCTGGCGGTTGCCGTGTCGAGACCGAACACAGCCGCATCGATGCCACGGTGGAAACCCGGATCACCCAGGCCACGGCGCAGTTGCTCGATCAACTGCACGAGCAGGCGCTGCACCCGGCCGAGGCGGACCTGTCGATCGACTTGTCCGCTCCCGCGAAAGCGCCTGCCCGGCCAGAGCCAGTGGACTGCCTTGATGCGTCTTGAGCGCACCAGTTTCGGCAAGCGCCTGAGTGGCTACGCCGACGCCGTCGAACTGCCGGGCCAGCCAATCCTCGAAGGGCGCCTGCTGCGCATGGTCGGCCTGACGCTCGAGGCCGAGGGCTTGCGCGCGGCCATGGGCAGTCGTTGTCGGGTGATCAACGACAACAGCTATCACCCGATCGAGGTGGAAGCCGAGGTCATGGGGTTTTCCGGCAATAAAATATTCCTGATGCCGGTGGGCAGTGTCGCCGGCATTGCGCCTGGCGCCCGGGTCGTGCCGCTGGCCGACAACGGCCGCTTGCCGATGGGCATGAGCATGCTCGGGCGTGTACTCGACGGTGCCGGCCGTGCCCTGGACGGCAAGGGCGGGATGAAAGCCGAAGACTGGGTGCCGCTGGATGGCCCGACCATCAACCCGCTCAATCGCGACCCCATCAGCCAGCCGCTGGACGTAGGCATTCGTTGCATCAACGGTTTGTTGACGGTGGGGCGTGGCCAGCGCCTGGGCCTGTTCGCCGGTACCGGCGTGGGCAAGAGTGTGTTGCTGGGCATGATGACCCGCTTTACCGAGGCCGACATTATTGTGGTCGGGCTGATCGGTGAGCGGGGCCGTGAAGTCAAGGAATTCATCGAGCATATTCTCGGTGAAGAAGGCCTCAAGCGCTCGGTGGTGGTCGCGTCCCCCGCCGACGATGCGCCGCTGATGCGCCTGCGCGCAGCGATGTATTGCACGCGAATCGCCGAGTACTTTCGCGACAAGGGCAAGAATGTCCTGTTGCTGATGGACTCCCTGACCCGTTTCGCCCAGGCCCAGCGGGAAATCGCCCTGGCCATCGGCGAGCCGCCAGCGACCAAGGGCTATCCGCCCTCGGTGTTCGCCAAGCTGCCGAAACTGGTGGAGCGGGCCGGTAACGCCGAGGCCGGAGGGGGTTCGATCACCGCGTTCTATACCGTGCTGTCCGAAGGCGACGACCAGCAGGACCCGATTGCCGACTCAGCGCGGGGCGTGCTCGACGGGCACATTGTGTTGTCGCGGCGCCTGGCGGAAGAAGGGCACTACCCGGCAATCGACATCGAGGCCTCCATCAGCCGGGTCATGCCGTCGGTGGTCTCGCCCGAGCACATGCGCCGTGCCCAGTACTTCAAGCAGCTCTGGTCGCGTTATCAACAGAGTCGCGACCTGATCAGCGTCGGTGCCTATGTGGCCGGTGGTGACCGTGAGACCGACACCGCCATTGCCTTGCAGCCGACCATGGTCAAGTACCTGCGCCAGGGGCTCAACGACAACATCGGCCTGGGTGAAAGCGATGCGCACCTGGAGACGATCTTCGCGCCGGCGGCCGGGGGCTGACCGCTATGGCCCAAAGCCGCGCAACGCGCCTGGCACCGGTGGTCGACATGGCTGAAAAGGCCGAGAAGACTGCTGTCCAGCGCCTGGGGTATTTCCAGGGGCAGGTTCGGCTGGCGGAAACCAAGCTGGCCGACCTGGACGGCTTTCGCCTGGAATACCTGGAACGCTGGGTAGAGCGCGGCCGCGAGGGGGTTTCCGGGCAATGGTTGCTGGGTTACCAAGGGTTTCTGGTGCAGCTGGGGACCGCGATCGACCAGCAGCGGCAGAGCCTGGCCTGGCACCAGAACAACCTGGACAAGGCGCGGGACGCCTGGCAGCAGGCGTACGCCCGGGTTGAAGGCCTGCGCAAGCTGGTGCAACGCTATATCGATGAGGCCCGCCAGCTTGAAGACAAGCGCGAGCAGAAGCTGCTGGATGAGCTTTCCCAGCGGTTGCCGCGAGAGAGTCCGTATTGATGGGGGAGGGGTGTCGATTTCATTCCTTGAACATGCCCTGTGCAGGTGCTAAACCTTGTACACGATTGCCAATGACAAGGAAGCTTTAGCATGTCAGTCATCACCGAAGTCTCAGCGGATGGACAAAAACTGACGATATCGATCAAGGGACGGTTTGATTTCGCCAAGCATCAGGAATTTCGCGACTCCTACGAAAAGCTCGATGATCAGCTCAGCTCGGTGGTGGTTGACCTCAAGGACGCCACCTACCTCGACAGCTCGGCGCTGGGTATGTTGCTGTTGCTGCGCGACCATGCCGGTGGGGATGAATCCGACGTGCGCCTGGTCAACAGCAGCACTGACGTGCGCAAGATTCTCGCGATCTCCAACTTCGACAAGCTGTTCGACATCAGTTGATCGCCATGGCGCCGTTGGCGGAGTCCCTGACGGTATTGATCGCGGAAGACAGTGCCGCCGATCGCTTGTTGCTGTCGAGTATCGTGCGGCGCCAGGGGCACGAGGTGCTGGTGGCCGCCAACGGTGTCGAAGCGGTCGAGCTGTACCGCCAGCAGCGACCCCACCTGGTGTTGATGGACGCGATGATGCCGGTGATGGACGGCTTTGACGCGGCGCGCCAGATCAAGCAACTGGCCGGGGAGACCCTGGTACCGATCATCTTTCTGACGTCCCTGACCGAAAGCGAGGCGCTGGCCCGTTGCCTGGAGGCCGGTGGTGACGACTTTTTGGCGAAACCCTATAACCAGGTGATCCTCGCGGCCAAGATCAAGGCCATGGATCGCTTGCGGCGTTTGCAGGCCACGGTGCTGGAGCAGCGCGACCAGATCACCCGGCATCACGATTACTTGCTCAACGAACAGCGCGTGGCCAAGGCGGTGTTCGACAAGGTTGCCCATTCGGGGTGTCTGAGCGCGCCAAACATCCGCTACTCGCAATCCCCCTATGCGCTGTTCAATGGGGATTTACTGCTGGCCGCGTTCACCCCATCCGGTGACATGCAGGTGCTGCTCGGCGATTTCACCGGCCATGGGTTGCCGGCGGCGGTTGGCGCCATGCCACTGGCTGAAGTGTTCTACGGCATGACCGCCAAGGGCTATGGCCTGGCCGAAACCCTGCGGGAAATGAATGCCAAACTCAAGCGTATCCTGCCGGTGGACATGTTCTGCTGCGCGACCTTGCTGTCCTTGAGTTTTCAGCGTGGCTCGGTCGAGGTCTGGAATGGCGGGATGCCGGATGGCTACCTGCATGACATCGCCACCGGCGAGCGCAGGCCGCTGACCGCGCGGCATTTGCCGTTGGGTGTGTTGAGTCCCGAAGCCTTCGACGATCGCACTGACGTGTTCCCGATGGCTTTGGGGGATCGGGTGTTCCTGTTGTCCGATGGGGTCATCGATACCTGCGATGCCGACGAGCAGTTGTTCGGCGTCGAGCGTCTGCACAAGGTGTTTGCCGACAATCGTCAGCCAGAGCGGTTGTTCGAGGAGATCGAGCAGGCGCTGCGCGACTTTGGTGGTGGGGCGCGGGATGACGTGAGCATGGTCGAGATCAGCCTGCTGGAGCCTGAGCACGTCAGCCCGCCAGTGCCGGTGTATTCCGACAGTGGTCAGTCCTGTCCGCTGGACTGGTCGGTGAGCTTCGAGTTTCGTGCCGCCACCCTCAAGCGCTTCAACCCGCTGCCGTATCTGCTGCAGTTGCTGCTGGAAGTGCATGGATTGCGCGCGCAAAGCGGCGCGCTCTACAGTGTGCTGGCCGAGCTTTACTCCAATGCGCTGGAGCATGGCGTGCTGGGGCTGGATTCGAGCATCAAGCGCGACGTGTCGGGGTTTGCGCATTATTATCAGCTGCGCAATCAGCGCCTTGAGCAGCTTGCGGACGGCTACCTGCGGGTGCATTTGCAGGTAGTGCCCCAAGGGGCTGGCGGGTGCCTGGTGATAGAGGTTGAAGACAGCGGCAATGGTTTCGATGTGCAGCGCGTGATGGACCGACCGTCGGACGTCGGCCGCTTGTCGGGGCGAGGCGTGAGCCTGATCCGTCAATTGAGCCACAACGCCTGTTGGTCGGACGATGGTCGACGGGCCCGCGTGGAGTTTTCCTGGGACGCTCAGGCATAATCCGTACATTCTTGATCAAGGAGCGAACAAGTGACTGAGACACATCTGGATCACAACGTGTTGAGTGCGTTGCAGGAAGTCATGGAGGGAGAGTATCCGCTGTTGCTGGATGCGTTTCTTGCTGACTCCGAAGAGCGTTTGCGCTTACTGCGCAAGGCGGACGACGTCGCGCAGATTATCAATGTGGCCCATAGCCTCAAGGGCAGTAGCGGCAATATGGGAGCGCTGCGCCTGGCCGAGTTCTGCGGTGAACTGGAACAGCGTGCCAAAAAAAATACGACCCCCCCGGCCGTCATTGCGCGACTGGTAGGCGAAATCGACGGTGAGTTCGAGATTGTCCGGCCGCTTTATGAAGCCGAGCGCCGGCGCTCTTAGTCGCCGCCGGGCAAAGCTGGCCCGACCTTTGCAGTCATCTCCACTGACTTTACCTACGATTCCCGTGCAGCGGAGACTGCCATGCCCCTTTCCCCACACCTGCTTCTTCAGGCGAGCGCCAAGGCCAAACCTCAGTCCGGCCCCGCCAATGCCCCGGCGGCGCCCGTGGCGCCAGGGGACAAGGCCGCCAGCTTTGTCGGCGTGTTTGCCGGTCAGGCCTGGGGAAAATCCCCCGTGACCGCTGACGCAGTGGCAAAGACGCCACGTGACAAGGCTGCCGAAGGTCCGGCCAAAAAGGATGTCGCCAGTGATGCGCCTGCCGCTGCGGCCCCTGTGGTTGCCGGTAGCGGCAAAACCTTGCCTGCCGACAACATCGATAAACCCGACGGCGCCCAGGCCGCAACGGACGATACGCTACCCCTGGACCCGGCGTTGCGGGTGGATGCACAGCCAACAGCGCCGACACCGGTTGCTGACTCAGCGGCCGTGGTCGCGGCGGACCCGGTTGCCGAGGCTGCCATTGCCGCCTCGGTTCAAACCGTCACCGCGCCGGCATTCGACCCTGAAGCCGATCCGCTCGATGCGCTGCCCGCGGTGCGTTTGGCCATGGAGCAGAGCGGTCACGTCTCTGCGTCCACGCAGGCCCAGGCCAAGCTGGCCCCGGCTGCGCTCGATGGCGAGCCGACGCCGGCGCAACACTTCTCCGCCGGCATGGCCAGCATGCTTGAATTGCAAGCCGACAAGGACAGCACCGGCCAAGGGGGCGAAAAAGCCTTCACCGGCCTGCTTGACGAAGGCCTCAAGGACCTGGGCGCTGCCAGCAGCGACACCCGTGTCGACGATTTTGCCAGCCGCCTGGCGGCGTTGACCCAGGCGGCGACGCCGAAAACCGCCAATGCGCTACCGGTCAACCAGCCGATCGCCATGCATCAAAGCGGCTGGACCGAAGAAGTGGTCAATCGCGTCATGTACCTGTCGAGTGCCAACCTCAAGGCCGCCGAGATTCAGCTTCAGCCGGCCGAACTGGGGCGCCTGGATATCCGCATCAACCTGATTCCCGATCAACAGACCCAGGTGACCTTCATGAGCGCCCACGTCGGGGTTCGCGAAGCGCTGGACGGGCAGATGCATCGGTTGCGCGAGATGTTCGTGCAGCAAGGCATGGGGCAGGTCGACGTCAATGTGTCCGACCAGTCCCGGGGCTCGCAAGAGCAGACTCAGCAGGGGCACAGCGGGCGCACTTCGGCCAGCGGTGCGCGCCTGGACGCGACCGCCGATGAGCCCTCGGTCAGCGTGACCGAAGTCGCCGCCAGCACCGCCAGTGTGATTGGCACCAGTGCGGTCGATTACTACGCCTGACTGAACGCAGAACCCACTCCCGTGGCGAGCAAGCTTGCTCGCGCTGGGCTGCATAGCAGCCCCACAACCCTCGCCGAGGTCTTTCCGATAGACCGCCACCACCTTGTCAGGGCGCGCTGCGCACGCCAGCGCGAGCAAGCGCCCTCGCCACAAGGGCAGCCTTCATGTGTTATTGAGTCGCATGAGTGCGCCCCGACACTTCTGGCATAACACTTGCTCTTGCCTTGCCGTGCGACTGTGAAAACCCGAATAGTGACGGATTATTGGCATGGCGAAGAGCGACGCAGCAGTAAAAGACCCCGCCGGGAAAGGCAAACTCAAGCTGATCCTGGTGATTGTGGCGGCGTTGCTGCTGGCCGTCGGCCTGTCCGTGGGGGCGACCTGGTACTTCATGCACAGCGCTCAGAGCAAGCCTGAGCCCGTGGCGGAGTCGACCGGCACTGGCAAGCCCGTGGCGATCTATGAGCCCATGGCGCCGGCGTTCATTGCCAACTACAACCACAATGGTCGTCAGCGCTACATGCAGGTGAGCATCACCCTGCAGGCGCGCAACCAGGCCGATCTGGATGCGCTGAAAGTGCATATGCCGGTGATCCGCAACAACCTGGTCATGCTGTTCTCCGCACAGAGTTTCGACACCCTGGCCACCCCGGTCGGTCAGGAAATGCTGCGCCAGAAAGCCACTGCCAGCGTGCAGGAAGTGGCGCAGAAAGAAGTCGGCAAGGTAGTGGTCGAGCAGTTGCTCTTTACTAATTTCGTACTGCAGTAGGAACACGACATGGCCGTGCAGGACCTGCTGTCCCAGGATGAGATCGATGCGCTGTTGCATGGCGTCGACGATGGTCTGGTACAGACCGATACCGCTGCTGAACCGGGCAGTGTCAAAAGCTACGACCTGACCAGTCAGGACCGTATCGTCCGGGGGCGCATGCCGACCCTGGAAATGATCAATGAGCGTTTCGCCCGCTACACCCGCATCAGCATGTTCAACATGCTGCGGCGCTCGGCTGACGTTGCAGTCGGCGGTGTGCAGGTGATGAAGTTCGGCGAGTACGTACACTCGCTGTACGTACCCACCAGCCTCAACCTGGTCAAGATCAAGCCGCTACGTGGCACCGCGCTGTTCATTCTCGACGCCAAGCTGGTGTTCAAGCTGGTGGACAACTTCTTCGGCGGTGACGGGCGTCACGCCAAGATCGAAGGCCGTGAATTCACGCCCACCGAACTGCGCGTGGTGCGCATGGTGCTGGAGCAGGCCTTCATTGACTTGAAGGAAGCCTGGCAGGCGATCATGGAAGTCAACTTCGAGTACATCAACTCGGAAGTGAACCCGGCCATGGCCAACATCGTCGGGCCGAGCGAGGCCGTGGTGGTCTCCACCTTCCACATTGAGCTCGATGGCGGAGGCGGCGACCTGCACGTGACCATGCCGTACTCGATGATCGAACCGGTTCGCGAAATGCTCGATGCGGGCTTCCAGTCCGACCTCGACGACCAGGACGAACGTTGGGTCAATGCCTTGCGCCAGGACGTGATGGACGTCGACGTGCCATTGAGTGCCACCGTCGCCCGTCGTCAGCTGCGCCTGCGCGACATCCTGCATATGCAGCCGGGGGATGTGATCCCGGTGGAGATGCCGGAAGACATGATCATGCGCGCCAACGGCGTGCCGGCCTTCAAGGTCAAGATGGGCTCCCACAAAGGCAACCTGGCGTTGCAGGTGATCGAGCCGATCGAGCGCCGCTGACCGGCGCTCGTCCCCCCCTTTGTTTTTAAATGTTTTTTGCCCGCCGAGGACAAATGATGGCTAACGATATGAATTCCCAGGACGACCAGGCGCTGGCTGATGAATGGGCTGCCGCGCTGGAAGAGGCCGGTGACGCCGGACAGGACGACATCGATGCCTTGCTGGCAGCCGATGCGGCGAGCTCGCCGTCCAACCGCCTGCCCATGGAAGAGTTCGGCAGCGTGCCGAAGAATAACCAGCCGGTGACCCTCGACGGTCCGAACCTGGACGTGATTCTGGACATTCCGGTGTCGATCTCCATGGAGGTCGGCAGCACCGACATCAACATCCGCAACCTGCTGCAGTTGAACCAGGGCTCGGTGATTGAGCTGGATCGCCTGGCGGGTGAACCGCTGGACGTGCTGGTCAACGGCACCTTGATCGCCCACGGCGAGGTGGTGGTGGTCAACGAGAAGTTCGGTATCCGCCTGACTGACGTGATCAGCCCCAGCGAACGCATCAAGAAGCTGCGCTGAGTGAAGACGTTTCTCGGCGTGTTGCTGGCCTTGCCGTTCAGCGTCATGGCTACCGAACCGGTGACGGCCGTGGCGGCGCCTGCGGTCGGCAGTGGCGTGGCTGGGCAGTTGACCCAGCTGGTGCTGGGTCTGCTGCTGGTGCTGGGGTTGATCTTCTTCCTCGCCTGGCTGCTGCGTCGGGTGCAGCAGGCGGGCCCGGCGGGCAAAGGGCAGGTAATCGAGTTGATCGGCTCGCGTGCCCTCGGGCCGCGTGATCGGCTGGTGCTGGTGCAGGTCGGCAACGAGCAGATCCTGTTGGGGCTGACGCCGGGCACCATCACCCCACTGCATGTACTGAAAGAACCGGTGGCGGTGCCGAGCACCGAGCAGGCCACCCCCGAGTTTGCCCAGCGCCTGATGGAGTTGCTGGGTAAAGACAAGGATAAGAAGTAATGCCGTTGCGAGTCCTGCTGACGCTGCTCCTGATGTTGGCCGCGCCGTTGGCGTTTGCCGCCGATCCGTTGTCGATTCCGGCCATTACCCTTGGCACTAACGCCGAGGGCGCCCAAGAGTATTCGGTCAGCCTGCAGATCCTGCTGATCATGACCGCGCTGAGTTTCATTCCGGCGTTCGTCATGCTGATGACCAGTTTCACCCGGATCATCATCGTGTTCTCGATTCTGCGCCAGGCCCTGGGCTTGCAGCAGACGCCGTCGAACCAGATCCTCACCGGCATGGCACTGTTCCTGACCCTGTTCATCATGGCGCCGGTGTTCGACCGGGTGAATCAGGACGCCTTGCAACCCTATCTGGCGGAGAAAATGACCGCTCAGGATGCGGTGGCCAAGGCCCAGGTGCCGATCAAGGATTTCATGCTGGCGCAGACTCGCAGCAGTGACCTGGAGCTGTTCGTGCGCCTGTCCAAGCGGACCGACATCGCCTCGCCGGAGCAGGCGCCGCTGACCATCCTGGTGCCGGCCTTCGTCACCTCGGAGCTCAAGACTGCGTTCCAGATCGGTTTCATGATCTTCATTCCGTTCCTGATCATCGACCTGGTGGTGGCCAGTGTGCTGATGGCCATGGGCATGATGATGCTCTCGCCGTTGATCATTTCCTTGCCGTTCAAAATCATGCTGTTTGTGCTGGTGGATGGCTGGGCGTTGATCATCGGCACCCTGGCGGGCAGTTTCGGCGGTGTGTAGCCATGAGTGGACGGGTAGGGCGATATGACTCCTGAAGTAGCGGTAGACCTGTTCCGTGAGGCGTTGTGGCTGACCACCCTGATGGTGGCGGTGCTGGTGGTGCCAAGCCTGTTGGTGGGGCTGCTGGTGGCGATGTTCCAGGCGGCCACCCAGATCAACGAGCAGACCCTGAGCTTCCTGCCGCGCCTGCTGGTGATGCTGGTCACGCTGATCGTCGCCGGTCCGTGGCTGGTGCAAACCTTCATGGAATACATCCTGCGCTTGTACGGCAGTATTCCGCAGTTGATCGGCTAAGCCATGTCGCTGCTGGCGCTGACCGACACGCAGATCAGTACCTGGGTGGCCAGCTTCATGCTGCCGCTGTTCCGGGTCGGCGCGGTGTTGATGACCATGCCGATCGTGGGCACGACGCTGGTCCCCAAGCGTATCCGGCTGTACTTCGCGCTGGCGATCACGGTGGTGATCATGCCCGGGCTGCCACCGATGCCGGCGGTCAACCCGTTGGACCTCAGCGGCCTGCTGCTGATCGCCGAACAGATCCTTATCGGTGGCCTGCTGGGGTTCGCCTTGCAGCTGTTCTTCCAGGCGTTCGTGGTGGCCGGCCAGATCATCTCGATCCAGATGGGCATGGGCTTTGCCTCCATGGTCGACCCCACCAACGGCGTGTCGGCGGCAGTGATCGGGCAATTTCTGACGATGCTCGTGACCCTGCTGTTTCTCGGCATGAATGGCCATCTGGTGGTGTTTGAAGTGCTGGCTGAAAGCTTCACTACCTTGCCGGTGGGCAGTGCGGTGTTGACCACGCACTTCTGGGAGATCGCCAACAAGCTGGGCTGGGTGTTGGGCGCGGCCATGTTGCTGGTGCTGCCGGCGATCACTGCGCTGCTGGTGGTCAACATTGCCTTCGGGATCATGACCCGGGCAGCGCCGCAGTTGAACATCTTCTCCATCGGCTTTCCGCTGACCCTGGTGCTGGGCCTGGTGATCTTCTGGATCAGCCTGGGCGACATTCTCAATCAGTATCAACCGCTGGCCACTGAAGCCTTGCAGTTGCTGCGCGATATGGCACAGGCGCGCTAAGCCATGGCCGAGAGCGAGAGTGGTCAGGACAAGACCGAAGAGCCCACGGAGAAAAAGAAAAAGGACGCCCGGGAGAAGGGTGAGATTGCCCGCTCCAAGGAGCTCAACACCCTGGCGGTGATGCTGGCCGGTGCCGGAGGGCTGCTGATCTATGGTGGCGGCCTGGCGCTGGACCTGCTGGAAATCATGCGCCTGAACTTCTCCCTGCCTCGCGAGGTGCTGCTCAGCCCGGGCGCCATGGGCCAATACCTGTTGCACTCGGGCAAGATTGCGATCATCGCCGTGCAGCCGGTGCTGATTACCTTGCTCCTGGCCGCGCTGATCGGTCCGATCTCCCTGGGCGGCTGGTTGTTTGCCGGCAGTAGCCTGGCGCCCAAGTTCAGTCGGATGAACCCGGCCAACGGCCTCAAGCGCATGTTTTCCTCCACCGCCGTGATCGAGTTGCTCAAGGCGCTGGCCAAGTTCCTGTTGATCCTGTTTGTGGCGCTGACGGTACTGAAGTCGGACATCGACGACTTGCTGCGCATCGCCCACGAACCGCTGGAACAGGCGATCATCCATAGCGTGCAGCTGGTGGGCTGGAGCACCTTGTGGATGGCCTGCGGCTTGATCCTGATCGCCGCGGTCGACGTGCCGGTGCAGTTGTACCAGAGCCACAAGAAGCTGTTGATGACCAAGCAGGAGATTCGCGACGAGCACAAGGATCAGGAGGGCCGCCCCGAGGTCAAGCAGCGCATTCGCCAACTGCAGCGCGAAATGTCCCAGCGCCGCATGATGGCGGCCATCCCCGACGCCGACGTGGTCATCACCAACCCGACCCACTACGCCGTGGCCCTCAAGTACGACCCGGACAAGGGCGGCGCGCCGATGCTGATCGCCAAGGGCAGCGACTTCCTGGCCCTGAAAATCCGCGAAATCGCCGTGAGCAACAATGTGCTGCTGCTGGAGTCACCGGCGTTGGCGCGGTCGATCTACTACTCCACCGAACTGGATCAGGAGATTCCGGGCGGGCTGTACCTGGCGGTGGCCCAGGTACTGGCCTACGTCTATCAGATCCGCCAGTACCGTGCGGGCAAGGGCAAGCGCCCGGAACCGTTCAAGGATGAGGTGCCGATTCCGCCGGAGTTGCGGCGGGACTCCTGATAAAACCAAAGCAATCACCTGCATTCGCGAAAACGACCTGCCGATTGTGGCCGCGTTGTACGACATGGTGGGGGCGAGTAATTTTGCTTCCGCTATGTTGTAAATAAATCTGTGGCAGGCTCAACCGGTCGATGCAACGAGACGCTGCATCGACCGGTTGAGTCCGCCGTCCTCTTTTTTTCTTCTGCGGTTTTCAGGTTTGTTTTCGTGAGCTTATTGTTTGTTCAAGCATTTCCATCTCGCTCATGTACTCGTCTGATTTCGGGTCTCTAATGTTATCAATTTTTTCTTTGTATGCTCGGGCCGCCGATATCCTTGTTGCGGGTTCTTTTGGGTGATTGCCGTATAGTCTTTCTCTCGTGGCTTCCTCTAATTTTCGGGCGTCATAGGTTCGTGAAGGTTTGGATTTGAAGATTTCAATTCGTTCGAGCAATAGCTTATAGTCTTGTCCAGTCGGTGGTCCTTCTCGGAATGTTTTTCGTTCCAAGGCTTTAATGTTTGACGGCATAATGTTAGCGTTGGCATCAGATCGAAGAATGCTTAAATCCTTATTAAATGCTGCACGCTTATAGCGATCATAGTACACGCGATCCGCGACATACCGTAACCTGCGTTTTGCATTTGAGTTCGAATAAGCCATGCTTTTTCTTGCTCGATTAGCCCATTTTGTAAGTTGCTCAATTATCATATTTGTAATTGGAATATTCCCGCTTGGGTCAAACTTGTTTGTCGGATCTCCTAAGCAGTATGCATACGGATTCAACCCACCTTTTCCAAACGGACTCATGCTGTCCGGGCAATTAAATCTCATCAAAACCGGATTAAACGCCCGATACCCATTCCCCAACAAATAGCATCCAGTCACCGGATCCGGCCGTTCGCCGTTAAAGCCGAGCAAGCTGAGTAACCCGCTTTCAACAGGCCGGTGGCCATAGGGCGAATAGGCGATGGGCTGGGGTGGACGATCCGCCTTAAGCGTCTGCAACACCGAACGCTGCTGATCAGTGGCTAGCAGCGTGGTATCGGTTACATCACCCTCACTTCGCTGTTGCCCCAACAGCTGGTCGCCATGCTGGACGATCGAATAGCGCATCGCCCCCTGTATCTCGGTGGCCAGCCTGCTTTTGCAGTAAAAGCGCTGGCGCTCGGGGATATCTGGCAGTGCGTGACTGATCAGTCGATCAAGGGGGTCGTAGTGGTAATGGCAGAGCACGGTTTCGCGCAGCGATGGCATGGGTGGTTGCTCCGAACGTCTGAAGTGCGGGAGTTCAGTATTGGCGGCTTTGCAAGGGTTGGGTACTAGCAGAACTGATAGGTTTGCTGGGTTTGTTTGTTCGAATGGCTGGTCAGCAGCGCACTTTCCGAGATGTTCGCTGGCAGTGCCGGCCTCATCGCGGGCAAGCCCGGCTCCGGCAATGCTCGGGTCTGGCCGCAAAATCGGCGTTCGACTTAGATCAGTGTGGGAGCGCGGCTTGCCCGCGAAGAAGCCCGTCCAGTCAACCCAAATCCCCCAATAAACCCTCAATTCCAAACCTCCGCAAAAGTTGGAAGGCTTCTTGCAGTAGCCGCCCTGCGCCCGCTTGCGGCGTCAAAAGTTTGCTTCAAAGGAACGGGGAATACCGGTGGATCGCTCTCAATTTATCAACAGTGCCCGCAGCAACATGGCAGACCTCAGCCGAGGCAATCTGGGTGTGCCGCTGTTGCTGTTGGTCATGTTGGCAATGATGATGTTGCCGATCCCGCCGTTCCTGCTCGACGTGTTCTTCACCTTCAACATTGCCCTGTCGATCGTGGTGCTGCTGGTCTGCGTGTACGCCTTGCGGCCGCTGGATTTTGCGGTGTTTCCCACGATTTTGCTGGTGGCGACGCTGTTGCGCCTGGCGTTGAACGTGGCCTCCACGCGGGTGGTGATGCTCCACGGCCAGGACGGTCACGCCGCCGCCGGCAAGGTGATCCAGGCCTTCGGCGAGGTGGTGATCGGCGGTAACTACGTGGTCGGTATCGTGGTCTTCGCAATTCTGATGATCATCAACTTCGTGGTGGTGACCAAGGGTGCCGGGCGGATTTCCGAGGTGAGCGCGCGCTTCACCCTCGATGCGATGCCCGGCAAGCAGATGGCCATCGACGCCGACCTCAACGCTGGCCTGATCGATCAGGGCCAGGCCAAGGCCCGCCGTACGGAAGTCGCCCAAGAGGCCGAGTTCTACGGCTCGATGGACGGGGCCAGCAAGTTCGTCCGTGGCGATGCCATCGCTGGCCTGTTGATCCTGTTCATCAATCTCATCGGTGGCATGGCGGTGGGGATCTTCCAGCACGGCATGACCTTCGGTGATGCGGGCAAGGTGTACGCGCTGCTGACTATCGGTGACGGTTTGGTGGCGCAATTGCCATCACTGCTGCTGTCCACCGCCGCGGCGATCATGGTGACTCGTGCTTCCGGGTCCGAAGACATGGGCAAGCAGATCAACCGGCAGATGTTTGCCTCGCCCAAGGCCCTGGCCGTATCGGCCGCGCTGATGGCGATCATGGGTATCGTGCCGGGCATGCCGCATTTCGCATTTCTCAGCATGGCGGCAGTGGCGGCGGGCGGTGCCTACCTGTTCTGGAAGAAACAGAACACCGTCAAGGTCAAGGCGCTGGAAGAGGTCAAGCGCCAGCAGGAACTGCTGCCATCGCCAGCGCGGGCCATGGAAACCAAGGAACTGGGCTGGGACGACGTGACCCCGATCGACATGATTGGCCTGGAGGTCGGCTACCGCCTGATCCCGCTGGTGGATCGCAATCAGGGTGGGCAGTTGCTGGCGCGGATCAAGGGTGTGCGTAAAAAGCTCTCCCAAGACCTGGGTTTCCTGATGCCGACCGTGCACATTCGCGACAACCTCGACCTGGCGCCGAGTGCTTACCGCCTGACCCTGATGGGGGTGATCCTTGCCGAAGCGGAGATTTATCCGGACCGCGAGCTGGCGATCAACCCGGGCCAGGTCTACGGCACGCTCAATGGCATTACCGCCAAAGATCCGGCCTTTGGCCTGGAAGCGGTGTGGATCGAAGTCAGCCAGCGCTCCCAGGCGCAATCGCTGGGTTATACCGTGGTTGACGCCAGCACGGTGGTGGCGACGCACCTCAACCAGATTTTGTACAAGCACTCCAGCGAGTTGATCGGCCACGAAGAAGTCCAGCAACTCATGCAGTTGCTGGGTAAAAGCTCGCCGAAACTGGCCGAGGAGCTGGTGCCGGGCGTGCTGTCGCTGTCGCAATTGCTCAAGGTGTTGCAGGCACTGCTGGCTGAACAGGTTCCGGTGCGCGACATTCGCAGCATCGCCGAGGCCATCGCCAACAACGCCGCCAAGAGTCAAGATACCGCCGCTTTGGTGGCCGCGGTGCGTGTCGGCTTGTCCCGCGCTATCGTGCAAAGCATTGTAGGCACTGAGTCCGAGCTGCCTGTGATCACGCTGGAGCCAAGGTTGGAACAAATATTGCTCAATAGTATGCAGAAGGCTGGGCAAGGTGCCGATGAGGGTGTCTTGCTGGAGCCAAGCATGGCCGAGAAGCTGCAGCGCTCACTGATCGACGCGGCGCAGCGTCAGGAAATGCAAGGTCACCCGGTGATTCTGTTGGTCGCAGGTCCGGTCCGCGCGATGCTCTCGCGGTTCGGCCGCCTGGCAGTCCCGGGGTTGCATGTGTTGGCGTACCAGGAAATCCCTGACAACAAGCAAGTGACCATCGTGGCGACAGTAGGGCCCAACGGCTGAGGTAGTGGTTTATGCAAGTTAAGCGTTTTTTCGCCGCCGATATGCGTCAGGCCATGAAGCTGGTTCGTGATGAGCTGGGCGCTGAAGCCGCCATCATTGGCAACCGTCGCATCGCCGGTGGTGTCGAGCTGATGGCTGCCCTGGATTACAAGCTGTCGGCGCTGGCACCACGGGTGCCGAACATGGAACTCGAAGACGAGCTGCGCAAGACCCAGACGCGGATCGTCACCGCCCAGGCCGAACTCAGCCTGCGCGGCGATGGCGAGGCAAGCACCAGCACCAACCGTCAGTTGTTTGCCGGCCTGCCACTGACGGCGGCCGAACCGCTGATCGAGCCCACGCTGTCCGAGCCGCCACGCCCTGCGCCAGCACCGGTGGCAGCGGCCACTGTCGACGTGCGGGCCTACGATTCGATGCGTTCGGAACTCAATGGCTTGCGCGAGCTTCTGGAAGTGCAGCTGGGTTCGCTGGCCTGGAATCAACTGCAAGGCAGCCGCCCGCAACAGGCCAACCTGTGGCGTCGTCTGCAGCGCATCGGCCTGTCCGGCCCGCTGTCGCGCGACCTGCTGGCGTTGACCACGGACATTGAAGAGCCTCGTCAGGCCTGGCGCATGCTGTTGGCGCATCTGGCGAGGATGATCGTGACCCCCGAGATCGAACCACTGGAAGAGGGCGGTGTGATTGCCATGGTCGGCCCTGCCGGCATGGGCAAGACCACCACCCTGGCCAAGTTGGCCGCGCGTTACGTGCTCAAGTACGGCGCGCAGAGCATTGCGCTGGTGAGCATGGACAGCTACCGCATTGGCGCCCAGGAGCAACTCAAGACCCTGGGGCGGATCCTCAATGTCTCGGTCACCCATGTCGACCCGGGGCAGTCCTTGGCTCAGGCCCTGGATCCACTGTTGCGCAAGCGCGTGGTGCTGATCGACACCGCCGGCCTGCAAGCCAGTGATCCGGCGTTGCGCATGCAGCTGGAAAGCCTGGCCGGTCGCGGGATCAAGTCGAAGAATTATCTGGTCCTGGCCACCACCAGCCAGAAGCAGGTGCTGACCGCCGCGTACCACAGTTACAAGCGTTGTGGCCTGGCGGGCTGCATCCTGACTAAACTGGATGAAACGGCGAGCCTGGGCGAAGTGTTGAGCCTGGCGATCAGTCACGAATTACCGGTGGCCTATCTGACCGATGGGCCGCGGATCCCGGATGATCTGCATTTGCCGCGCCGCCATCAGTTGGTCAGTCGCGCCGTGAGTGTGCAGATGCAGGAAGAACCCAGCGAAGAAGCCATGGCTGATATGTTCGCTGATATCTACCACAGTCCGACCAAGCGGGTTGGCTGAGGTAACAATGACTAGATTTGTATCTACATCGATGGCCTGCCATGCATTGTTCAGTATTGAACGCGCAGCCAGTCATGTAGCCCGCGTCTAAGACGACAAGGTATAGAAAGCACATGGGCAGCATGCATCCCGTACAGGTGATCGCGGTGACCGGCGGCAAGGGTGGCGTCGGTAAGACTAACGTGTCAGTGAACTTGTCCCTGGCTCTGGCAGAGCTCGGCAGGCGAGTGATGTTGCTGGACGCCGACCTGGGGTTGGCGAACGTCGACGTGTTGCTGGGGCTCACCCCCAAGCGCACGCTGGCCGACGTGATCGAGGGCCGTTGCGAACTGCGCGATGTGTTGCTGCAGGGGCCGGGCGGCATTCGTATCGTGCCGGCCGCCTCGGGCACCCAGAGCATGGTGCATCTGAGCCCGGCCCAGCACGCCGGTCTGATCCAGGCGTTCAGCGACATCGGTGACAACCTCGATGTGCTGGTGATCGACACCGCTGCCGGTATCGGCGAGTCGGTGGTCAGCTTTGTGCGCGCCGCCCAGGAAGTGCTGCTGGTGGTGTGCGACGAGCCGACCTCCATCACCGATGCCTACGCACTGATCAAACTGCTTAATCGCGACTACGGCATGAACCGTTTCCGCGTGCTGGCCAATATGGCGCAGAGCCCGCAGGAAGGGCGCAACCTGTTCGCCAAGTTGACCAAGGTCACGGATCGCTTCCTGGATGTCGCCTTACAATATGTCGGCGCGGTGCCTTACGACGAAAGCGTGCGCAAGGCCGTGCAGAAACAGCGCGCCGTGTACGAAGCCTTCCCCCGCTCCAAGTGCGCATTGGCCTTCAGGGCCATCGCGCAGAAAGTCGATACCTGGCCGTTGCCCGCCAATCCGCGCGGGCATCTGGAGTTTTTCGTCGAGCGCCTGGTGCAACAAACGGCGGGTCCGGTGTTATGACAGCCAGCGGTTACAACCTGTACAAGAAGTCGGCGCGTGACGCGCAGTACGAGCTGATCGAGCGTTACGCGCCACTGGTAAAACGTATTGCCTATCACCTGCTGGCGCGTCTGCCGGCCAGCGTGCAGGTGGAAGACCTGATCCAGGCGGGGATGATCGGGTTGCTTGAAGTGTCGACCAAATACGACGCGAGCAAAGGTGCAAGTTTCGAGACCTATGCCGGGATTCGTATCCGCGGCGCGATGCTCGATGAAGTGCGCAAGGGGGACTGGGCGCCACGTTCGGTCCACCGTAATACCCGGATGGTCAGTGACGCGATTCGCTCAATTGAAGCTAAAACCGGACGTGACGCTAAAGATCACGAGGTTGCGGCCGAACTCCAATTGAGTCTCGATGATTATTACGGGATTTTGAATGACACCTTGGGCAGCCGCCTGTTCAGTTTCGACGACCTGCTGCAGGACGGCGAACACGAAGGGCTGCACGAGGATGGCGCGAGTGCTCATCTTGAGCCGTCGCGTGACCTGGAAGATGAACGCTTCCAGGCCGCGCTGGCGGACGCGATTGCCAATTTGCCGGAGCGTGAGCGACTGGTGTTGGCGCTGTACTACGACGAAGAGCTGAACCTCAAGGAAATCGGTGAGGTCCTGGGGGTCAGCGAATCGCGGGTCAGCCAGTTACACAGCCAGTGCGCGGCCCGTTTGCGGGGGCGTTTGGGAGAGTGGCGAGCGCGTTGACAGCAGTGTGGGGACACTGCGAACGAGACCGGTGTGGCGTGCAGCCGCACAGGCTTCAATCCGTTGTGCTCCAGACAGTCGTTGAGTGTTACGCCTGATTGATTGAATGGCGTGTCCAGGTGCTGGGCGCGTTTAAGACTGCTTGGAGGTCGAATTGGACAAGAACATGAAAATCCTCATCGTTGATGACTTCTCAACGATGCGGCGGATCATTAAAAACCTGTTGCGTGACCTCGGGTTCACCAACACGGTCGAGGCAGACGACGGCACAACGGCCATCCCTGTGCTCAACAGCGGCAGCATCGACTTTCTGGTAACGGACTGGAACATGCCTGGCATGACCGGCATCGATTTGCTGCGCCACGTGCGCGCCGACGAAAAACTCAAGCACCTGCCGGTGTTGATGGTGACCGCTGAAGCCAAGCGCGAGCAGATCATCGAAGCGGCTCAGGCCGGCGTCAACGGCTACGTGGTCAAGCCGTTCACGGCCCTGGCGTTGAAAGAGAAGATCGAGAAAATCTTCGAACGCATCGGTTGATAGGTGGTGCCACTGCGCCACGGGGGAGCTATGGAGCATAGAGAGATTTCACAGGGCGATTTTGAATCGACCCTGAAAAAACACGCGGTCGAATTGGTCGACAGCCTTGAAAAGGGCAAGTTCGGCGACGCCGTGCAACTGATCCATGAGCTCAACCAGACCCGTGACCGCGGCCTGTACCAGGAAGTCGGCAAGCTGACCCGTGAGCTGCATAGCGCGATCGTCAATTTTCAGATCGACCCGCACATGCCGCAGGCCGAGGAAGTGTCGCAGATCACGGATGCCACCGAGCGCCTGTCCTATGTGGTCAAGCTGACCGAGGCCGCTGCCAACCGCACCATGGATCTGGTCGAGAGCAGCACACCGCTGGTCAATGCCCTCGGCACCGATGCCCAGGCCTTGAGCGCGGACTGGGGGCGCTTCATGCGTCGCGAAATCGGGGCCGAAGAGTTCCGCGAACTGGCCCGGCGCGTCGACGGTTTCCTGACGCGCAGCGCCGAGCAGACCCAGGTCGTATCAGGCCACCTCAATGACATTCTGCTGGCCCAGGATTACCAGGACCTCACCGGTCAGGTGATCAAGCGTGTGACGCAACTGGTCACGGAAGTCGAAAGCAATCTGCTCAAGCTCGTGCTGATGGCCAGTCAGGTCGACCGCTTTGCGGGCATCGAACATGACCGCGAATCGATCCTGGCTGAAAAAGATCCGAAAAAACATCTGGCTAAGGGTGAAGGTCCGCAGATTCATGCCGATAAACGTGATGACGTGATGTCCGGTCAGGACGATGTGGACGATTTGCTTTCCAGTCTTGGTTTTTAGGTCACAGGTCGTGGAGACGGTGAATGCCGGTCCGGCATTGACCGTCATCAGGACTTACCATTAGGAGCACCCATTAATGAGCTTCGGCGCCGATGAAGAGATCCTTCAGGATTTCCTGGTTGAGGCCGGCGAGATTCTAGAGCAACTGTCCGAGCAACTGGTCGAGCTGGAAAGCCGACCGGATGATGCGGATTTGCTCAATGCAATTTTTCGCGGTTTTCACACTGTAAAAGGGGGCGCCGGCTTCCTCCAGCTCAACGAGCTGGTGGAATGCTGTCACATCGCCGAGAACGTGTTCGACATCCTGCGCAAGGGTGAGCGTCGCGTCGACTCAGAGCTGATGGACGTGGTTCTCGAAGCGCTGGACGCCGTCAATGGCATGTTCGGCGAAGTCCGTGAGCGGGCGCCGATCACGGCGGCCACCCCGCAACTGCTGGCGGCATTGGCGCGCCTGGCCGAACCGCAGTCGGCCGATGAAGTCGCGCCATTGGTAGAAGCGGTGGCCGAGCCTGAAGCGCAAAGCGACTCGGGCGACATTACCGACAATGAATTCGAACAGTTGCTCGACTCGCTGAACGCCGTCAAGGCGCAAGCCGAGGCACCCGTTGCGCCAGCGCCAGTGGTGGCTGCCGGCAACGATGAGATAACCGATGCCGAGTTCGAGTCGTTGCTCGATCAGTTGCACGGTAAAGGCCAGTTCGCCGTCGATGCACTCGCGGCGCCGGCCGAGCCTGTTGCGCCTGTCGCAGCGGCCGAGAACACCGATATTACCGATGACGAATTCGAAGCACTGCTCGATCAGTTGCACGGCAAGGGCAACTTTGCCGTCGAAGCGCTGGAGTCGGCCATTGCCTCTGTTCCGGCAGCGGCCGTGCCCGCCGCAGTGGCTGTTGGCAGCGATCTGATCTCCGATCACGAGTTCGAATCCTTGCTCGATGAGTTGCACGGCAAGGGCAAGTTCAGCCAAGACGTCGGCAGTGCCGGGTCTACGGTTACTCCCGCGGCTCCGGTTGCCGTGCCTGTGGCACAGCCGGTTGTCAAGCCAGCGCCAGCGCCCGCCAAGGCTCAAGCGTCCAAGCCAGTCGCCGCGCCGACCCGTGCACCAACGCCAGCGCCTGCCGAGAAGCCGGTCAGTGAAGCCGAGACCACGGTCCGTGTGGACACCGCGCGCCTGGACGAAATCATGAACATGGTCGGCGAACTGGTGCTGGTGCGTAACCGTCTGGTTCGCCTGGGGCTCAACAGTGGCGACGAAGCCATGTCCAAGGCTGTGTCGAACCTCGATGTGGTGACGGCTGACTTGCAGACGGCCGTCATGAAGACCCGGATGCAGCCGATCAAGAAAGTCTTCGGGCGCTTCCCGCGCCTGGTTCGCGACCTGGCGCGTCAGCTCAAGAAAGAGATCAACCTGGAACTGGTCGGTGAAGAAACCGACCTGGACAAGAACCTCGTCGAGGCGCTGGCCGATCCGTTGGTCCACTTGGTGCGCAACGCGGTCGACCACGGTATCGAATCGCCGGAAGAACGCGAGGCCTCGGGCAAGGCCCGTGGTGGCAAGGTGGTGCTGGCGGCCGAGCAGGAGGGTGATCACATCCTGCTGTCGATCTCCGATGACGGCAAAGGCATGGACCCGAACGTCCTGCGCGCGATCGCGGTAAAACGCGGCGTGATGGACAAGGATGCCGCCGACCGACTGAGCGACACCGAATGCTACAACCTGATTTTTGCCCCGGGGTTCTCGACCAAGACCGAGATCTCCGATGTGTCCGGGCGCGGCGTGGGCATGGACGTGGTGAAAACCAAGATTTCCCAGCTCAACGGTTCGATCAACATCTACTCGACCAAGGGCCAGGGTTCGAAGATCGTCATCAAGGTCCCGCTGACCCTGGCGATCATGCCCACGCTGATGGTCATGCTCGGCAACCAGGCGTTCGCCTTCCCGCTGGTCAACGTCAACGAGATCTTCCACCTCGACCTGTCGCGCACCAACGTGGTCGATGGTCAGGAGGTGGTGATCGTGCGCGACAAGGCGCTGCCACTGTTCTACCTCAAGCGCTGGCTGGTCAGTTCCGCCGCTCATGAAGAGCAGCGCGAAGGCCATGTGGTGATCCTTTCGGTGGGCACCCAGCGAATCGGCTTTGTCGTCGATCAACTGGTGGGCCAGGAAGAAGTGGTCATCAAGCCATTGGGCAAAATGCTCCAGGGAACCCCGGGGATGTCCGGCGCCACCATTACCGGTGACGGCCGCATTGCCCTGATTCTCGATGTTCCGAGCATGCTCAAGCGTTACGCCGCACGGCGTATTTGATTCTGATGGGGCGGGGCGACTGAGCCTCGCTCCGTCTAATGGAGTGTTTATGGCAGTCAAGGTCCTGGTGGTGGATGATTCGGGTTTTTTCCGCCGCCGCGTCTCGGAAATTCTTTCGGCCGATCCGAATATCCAGGTGGTCGGGACGGCCACCAACGGTAAAGAGGCGATCGATCAGGCCCTGGCCCTCAAGCCGGACGTGATCACCATGGACTACGAGATGCCGATGATGGATGGCATCACGGCAGTGCGGCACATCATGCAGCGCTGTCCGACCCCGGTGTTGATGTTCTCCTCGCTGACCCATGAAGGCGCCCGGGTGACCCTCGATGCGCTGGACGCCGGCGCGGTGGATTTCCTGCCGAAGAATTTCGAAGACATCTCGCGCAACCCCGAGAAGGTCAAGCAACTGTTGTGCGAGAAGGTTCACAGCCTTTCACGCAGCAACCGTCGCATGAGCGGCTACAGTGCTCCGGCACCGGTTGCCGCGCCGACAGCGCCGGCACCTGCCAGTGTCAGCAGCTACGGCAGCAGCGCGTCAGTACGCCCGGCCCCGCTGCCCGTGCCGAGCCGTGCTGCGGTCGCCAGCCCGTCGTCGCCGGCCCCCAAGCGCAAATCCTACAAGCTGGTGGCCATCGGTACGTCCACTGGCGGGCCCGTGGCCTTGCAGCGTGTGCTGACGCAGTTGCCCGCCCACTTCCCGGCCCCGATCGTGCTGGTTCAGCACATGCCGGCGGCCTTCACCAAGGCTTTCGCCGAGCGTCTGGACAAGCTGTGCCGGATCAGCGTCAAGGAAGCCGAGGACGGTGACATCCTGCGTCCCGGCCTGGCCTTGCTCGCGCCGGGCGGCAAGCAAATGATGGTCGATGGCCGTGGCGCGGTGAAAATCCTCCCGGGCGATGAGCGTTTGAACTACAAGCCGTGCGTGGACATCACCTTCGGTTCGGCGGCCAAGTCCTATGGCGACAAAGTTCTGGCGGTGGTGCTCACCGGCATGGGCGCCGACGGTCGCGAAGGTGCACGCCTGCTCAAGCAGGGCGGCAGTTCGATCTGGGCCCAGGATGAAGCCAGCTGCGTGATCTACGGCATGCCGATGGCGATCGTCAAAGCCAACCTGGCGGACGCGATCTACGACCTGGACGCGATCGGCAAGCACCTGGTCGAGGCGTGCATCTGATGGATGTGTTAAGCCTCATCGGGATCATCATGGCGTTTGTCGCCATTATCGGCGGCAACTACCTGGAAGGCGGGCACCTGGGAGCCTTGGCCAATGGCCCGGCGGCCTTGATTGTGCTGGGTGGCACCATTGGCGCGGCGTTGTTGCAGTCGCCGATGAGTGCCTTCAAGCGGGCCATGCAGATCCTCGCGTGGATCCTGTTCCCGCCCCGTATCGATCTGGCCGGCGGCATCGACCGTGTCGTCAACTGGAGCCTCACCGCGCGCAAGGAGGGCCTGCTCGGCCTGGAAGGCGTGGCGGACACCGAACCGGACAGCTATTCGCGCAAGGGCCTGCAATTGCTGGTCGATGGCGTCGAGCCGGAAGCGATCCGCAGCATCCTGGAGGTGGATTTCTATACCCAGGAAAGCCGCGATATCGAAGCGGCCAAGGTGTTTGAAAGCATGGGCGGCTATGCGCCGACCATCGGCATCATCGGTGCGGTGATGGGCCTGATTCATGTCATGGGCAACCTGGCCGATCCGTCGCAACTGGGCAGCGGCATTGCCGTGGCGTTCGTTGCGACCATCTACGGGGTGGCCAGTGCCAACCTGGTGCTGCTGCCGATTGCCGCCAAGCTCAAGGCGATTGCCTTGCGCCAGTCCCGGTACCGGGAAATGTTGCTCGAAGGCCTGTTGTCGATCGCTGAAGGTGAAAACCCTCGTTCCATTGAGTTGAAGCTACAGGGCTTCATGGACTAGGGGATTGACCATGGCACGTCGTCGCCACACTGAAGAGCATGTCAACCATGAACGCTGGCTGGTTTCCTACGCTGACTTCATTACGTTGCTGTTCGCCTTTTTCGTGGTGATGTATTCCATCTCTTCGATCAACGAAGGCAAGTACAAGGTCATCTCCGAAGCCTTGATCGGCGTGTTCACCGATTCGGATCGTGCCCTCAAGCCGATCCCGATTGGTGACGAGCGTCCGCGCACCGTGACCCCAGCCCAGCCGCTGGTCAAGGATGCCGAGCAGATCGACGCGGGGCTCGCCCAGGCCAGCAACGACCCGCTCAAGAGCATTGCCGACGACATCAGCGCGGCGTTTGGTGACTTGATCAGCTCCAACCAGATGACCGTGCGCGGTAACGAGTTGTGGGTCGAGATCGAACTGAACTCCAGCTTGCTGTTCGGCAGCGGCGACGCCATGCCCAGCGATATCGCGTTCAGTATCATCGACAAGGTCGCGGCGATTCTGAAACCGTTCGACAACCCGATTCACGTTGAAGGGTTCACGGACGATCAACCGATCCGCACCGCGCAGTACCCGACCAACTGGGAACTGTCCTCGGCCCGTTCGGCGAGCATCGTGCGCATGCTGGCCATGCAGGGAGTCAACCCTGGGAGGCTGGCCTCGGTGGGTTACGGTGAGTTTCAGCCGGTGGCCAACAACGCCACCGCCGAAGGCCGCGCACGCAACCGTCGGGTGGTGCTGGTGGTGTCGCGCAATCTCGATGTGCGGCGCAGCCTGACCGCCACCGGAGCCGCCCATGCGCAACCGGACGCCGCCTTGAAGCGTGCTGGCACACAAACTGCACCGACGCCTGTCAAGTCGCCGGGCAACGCGAGTGCCGTCAATTCTCCGTCACCCGGCTTAACACGTTGAGCTATTTCTCGGTTGCCCCTGTACGACCGGGAGGAACGAACTGAATGAGAGTCTGGGCAGTTGCCAATCAAAAGGGTGGTGTTGGTAAAACCACGTCCTCCATCGCTTTAGCCGGATTACTGGCCGAGGCGGGCAAGCGTGTGGTCGTGGTCGACCTGGACCCCCACGGCTCCATGACCAGCTACTTCGGCTACGACCCCGATAGCCTGGAGCACAGCAGCTACGACCTGTTCTTGCACAAGGGCAGCGTGCCCCAGGGGTTGCCCGGGCAGTTGCTGTTGCCGACCAGCGATGAACACATTTCCCTGTTGCCCTCCAGCACCGCGCTGGCCACCCTTGAGCGCCAGTCGCCGGGGCAGAGTGGCCTGGGCCTGGTCATCGCCAAGAGTCTGGCGCAGCTGTGGCAAGACTTCGATTACGCACTGATCGACAGCCCGCCGTTGCTCGGTGTGCTGATGGTCAATGCCTTGGCGGCCAGCCAGCAACTGGTGATCCCGGTTCAGACCGAGCACTTGGCGGTCAAAGGGCTGGAGCGCATGGTCAATACCCTGGCGATGATCAACCGCTCACGCAAGCAGGCGTTGCCGTTTACCATCGTGCCGACCCTGTTCGACCGTCGCACCCAGGCCTCGCTTGGCACCTTGAGGGTGTTGCGCGACCTGTACCCGGATGAAATCTGGCAAGGCTATATCCCGGTCGATACCCGGCTGCGCGACGCCAGCCGGGCGGGGCTGACGCCTTCGCAGTTCGACGGCAAGAGCCGTGGCGTGCTGGCCTATCGTTCGTTGCTCAAGCACTTGCTGGCCCAGCAACTTGTCGCGCAGGTGGCTTGAGATGAATCGGCCGGTACAGATCGCGTCTCGCCCGCAATTGGCATTGCAGTCCTATCTGGATGGATTGCTGCAAGACGCGACTGAAGAGTTGGCACCCGAAGTGGTCCAGGTCATTGAAGTCCTCGAGGTGATCGAGGTTGAAGACGCGCTGGACGAGTTCCAGGCCGCGGTACTCGAAGAACAGGCGCGTGACGCGCAGGCCCCCGTGGTGGTGGCCGAGCCGCTCACCCCGGCGATGACCAGTGAACCTGTCGTGGTGCCGGTGCTGGAGGCCCCTGCACTGGAAGCCCCTGCACCGATTCTGGCACCTGTGTCTTTGGTTGCTCCTTTACAGCAGGCACTGGTTGAGCCCGTGGCTGAAGTGCACTTGCCGCCCAGCCAGACACCACCTCCGCTCAAGGGCGATGGCCGGCCGAGCTGGGCCGCGGAGCCGTTCGAATGCCTGCTGTTCGACGTCGCCGGTTTGACCCTGGCCGTGCCGCTGGTGTGCCTGGGTTCGATCTATCCGCTGGCCGGGCACGAGCTGACACCGTTGTTCGGGCAGCCGGAGTGGTTCCTCGGGATTTTGCCGAGCCAGGCCGGCAACCTGAAGGTGCTGGATACCGCGCGCTGGGTCATGCCCGATCGCTATCGCGACGATTTTCGCCAGGGCCTGCAATACGTGATCTCGGTTCAGGGTTATGAGTGGGGGCTGGCGGTGCATCAGGTCAGCCGCTCGTTGCGCCTGGATCCGAACGAAATCAAATGGCGCAGCCACCGTGGTCAACGATCCTGGTTGGCAGGCACCGTGATTGAACACATGTGTGCGTTGCTGGACGTCTCGGAACTGGCGGAGTTGATCGCCAGTGGTGGCGCCAGGCACATGGGCAATTTGAAACCGGTCAATTGACCGACATAACAGACAGCGGGTCGCATGCACCGTGCGGCCAGGCAGAACACACACCGCCATGGGCGGTTTTTCGAGGGGTCAGGGTATGAATGATAAGGCGTCGTCTGCAAAGGGTTCCGAAGATCCGATCCTGCAATGGGTAACCTTCAAGCTGGACAATGAAACCTACGGCATCAATGTGATGCGCGTTCAGGAAGTCCTGCGTTACACCGAGATCGCTCCGGTTCCGGGTGCGCCAAGCTATGTGCTGGGCATCATCAACCTGCGCGGCAACGTGGTCACGGTGATCGACACTCGCCAGCGCTTCGGCCTGGGGACGGTGGAAGTCAGCGACAACACCCGGATCGTGATCATCGAGGCCGACAAGCAAGTGGTCGGGATCATGGTCGACAGCGTGGCTGAAGTGGTTTACCTGCGTCAGTCGGAAATCGAGACCGCGCCGAATGTCGGTAACGACGAGTCGGCCAAGTTCATTCAGGGCGTGTGCAACAAGAACAACGAATTGCTGATCCTGGTCGAGCTGGACAAGATGATGAGCGAAGAAGAGTGGTCGGAACTGGAGAGTATCTGATTGATTCTCGAGGTTGCTGTCATTGTGCTGGGGTTGCTCTGGATCGGCACCCTGGCGATGTGTCTGGCCTACACCCGCAAGCAGCGCGAGCTGGCGGTGGAGCAGGCCAAGGCGGATGCGTTGCGCGATCAACGCCTCAAGGACCTGGCCAGACGCGTCGACAACTACCAGGACGGTAACGTGCGCATGGGCGAAGACCTGCATGAGTTGCGTGCGGTGGTCGGGCCCTTGCCGGACAAACTGGCGCAGCTCGAGCAGCGCGACCCGACGAGCCTGTCGTTCGCCCAGGCGGCGCGGCTGGTGGGGATGGGCGCCAGCGTCGATGAACTCACTCAGTCCTGCGGCCTGACCCAGGCCGAGGCGGAGTTGATGCGCAAGATGCATAAGGGCAGCTAGAGGTTTCTAGCCGCAAGCTGCAAGTGAAAGCAACGTGCTATGGCTTGCAGCTTAAAGCTCACAACTGCCCCTAACAGTCACATCCCTCTCTTCCATCGCTGTCTGTGAATGCTGCTCGGCGGGAAACTTGCCCTTGAGTTTCCAGGCGAACGCAATGATCTCGGCAATCGTTCGATACAACTCCTCCGGAATGCTGTCCCCCAATTCCATCCGCGCCAGCAGTCTCACCAGTTCGGCGTTTTCATAGATCGGCACTTCACAGTCGCGAGCGATTTTCAGGATGGCTTCGGCCAGCGCTTCGTCACCCTTGGCGGTCAGCGTGGGGGCGTGGCTGCCGTCGTACTTGAGGGCGATGGCCTGGCGGGGCGGGTTGGGGTTTTTCATGCGGTATCGTCGACCCAGCGTTGTTCGAGACGGGTTTGCGAGCCCTGGGGTGGTTTGCCGAGGTGGCAATCCAGCTCGCCGACGTTCAGCCCAGCGGCCAGCAGTTGCGCACGCAGGCTGCCCAGGTGCTGTTCGATCAGGCTCGCGGTGTAGGGCTGCTCGGCCCAGAGCTGGCTGGACAGGCTGCCGCGTACCAGTTGCGCCTGGACTTGCAGCGGCCCCAGCGGCTCCAGGTCGAAGGCCAGGTCAACCCGCCACAGCGGTTGCCGGATTTCGCGTTCGGCGGGTTGATCCTTGTGCTCCCGGGGTGGGGGATCTTCACGCTGGAGTTTGACCTGCAACGGCACAATGTCTTGCCCATTGCGCATGGGGATTTCCAATTGCCAGGTGGTTTGCAGCCGACCCTCCTCGGTCATGCCGGTTTGTTCCAGGCCCGCCAGCTGATGACTTTGCAGGCGAGAGATGGCAGCTGCCGCCAGGCGCAGCAGGTGCTCCAGGTCGCCTTCGCCGTCCAGGCTCTGCAGTAGGCGCGAGGGCAGGGGAAAGCTGCCGGGGTGCGGTTTGGCACTGACCTGGCCCAGGGTCCCGAGGGCGTTGCGCACGAAACTTGGCAGGGCCTGGGCCAAGGTGTTGGCCGCAATGGCGGCATTGAAACTGGTGTTGGCCGGCAACCCCGGTGCCAGCTGTGCCACCAGGCGTAGCAGGTTGCCTTTCAGGTCCTGGGTCAGGTCGGGAGGCGCTCCGGCGAGCAGCTTGTTTTCCAGAAACAGACCGCTGTTGGCCAGCGCCAGCGCCAGCCCTTTGCTGGAGCTCAATTGTTGCGCGTCGGGCAGGCTTGCCAGCAGTTGCTCGACGGTGGCGCGCACCTGCGCGGGCTGGGTGCCGGCGGGCAGGCTTTGCAAGGCCTTGAGCAAACCCTCCAGCGAGCCTTGACGGTGCTGCTGGTTGATCAGCTGTTGAGCGATCGCCAGTTGATCCTGGCGGTTGGCGAGGGGCACGAAACTCAGGGTCTGCGAGTCCTGGACCAGGGCGCTGAGCAGGGTGCCGATGCGCAGCGGCTGCGCACTGTCGATACTCAGGGTACTGCCGCTGAGCGCCGTGTTGAGCAGGCTCACCATGGAGCGGTACACCGCCGGTTGCCCCGGGGTTTGGGGTAACGCCTGTTGGGTCAGTACTTTACCCTGCAACAGCGTGCCAACCGGCAGTTGTGAGGTGTCCAGGCGGGTGAGGGCGGCAATGTTCGCGGCCTGGACCTGTTGCGCCGTGATCGCCAGGTTGCTGGCCGAGGGTTGAGTGAGGGTCAGGCTGGTACCTTGGGGCAGCGGCAGATTGCTGGTGGCCTGCACCGTGGTCTGGCGGCCGCTGTCGAGCGTCACTTTGAGCAGGAGCTGGAAGATCTGGTCGTTCTGCTTGAGCGACAGGACTTGCGCGTCGGCACTTTTGCCGGCCGCGATCAGACCGTCCATGGGCGTGAGCAGCTTGAGCAACTCGCCACTGACCTGCTGGCGCGACGGGACCGCCGCGGTGGGGGGCAGTGGAAGAATGTTGATCTCACCGGTCATCAGGTCACACCCTGTCGAAATTGCCCTCTTTAGAGTAGGACATCGCATGTATAATGCGGCCCGTCTTCGGAGACCTCGCGAAAACATCGCAATTGTTTGACCCAGCTCTCTGGAACAGGCCGTCAATGCCTCTATGCTGCACCACGTTAACGGCCGATCCACAGCCGACTTGAACCGTAAAGGCCCGCGATCTTTTGACCATCCCTCGACTACAAGCCGTAGCGCTCGCCTGCGAGCGAGACTTGCGAATGCTCTTCGAGCACCTCGAATTGCAGCTGGGCAGCGGTGACATGTTGCAGATCAGCGGCCCCAACGGCAGCGGCAAGACCAGCCTGCTGCGCCTGCTCGCCGGGTTGATGCAGCCCACCAGCGGCCAGGTGTTGCTCAATGGCCAGCCACTCAATCACCAGCGCACGGAGCTGGCCCACAATCTGCTGTGGATTGGTCATGCCGCAGGCATCAAGGACTTGCTGACCCCTGAGGAGAACCTCAGTTGGTTGTGCGCCTTGCATCGACCGGCCACCCATGAGGCCATCTGGCGGGCGCTGGAAGCGGTAGGACTGCGTGGTTTCGAAGATGTTCCCTGCCACACCCTGTCCGCCGGGCAGCAACGCCGGGTCGCCCTGGCGCGGTTGTACCTGGACAGCCCGAAGCTGTGGATTCTCGACGAGCCGTTTACCGCGCTCGACAAACAAGGTGTCGCCCAGTTGGAAGAACACCTGGCCGCACACTGCGAGCAGGGTGGCATGGTGGTCTTGACCACTCACCACACCCTGACCCGGATGCCGGCCGGTTACCGCGACATTGATCTGGGGCGGTGGGCCGTATGAGTGTCTTTGCGCTGTTGGTCGCCCGTGAGGCGCGCTTGTTGTGTCGTCGTCCGGCAGAACTGGCCAACCCTCTCGTATTCTTCGCCATCGTCGTTGCATTGTTCCCGCTGGCGGTCGGACCTGAGACACAATTGTTGCAAACCTTGTCGCCGGGCCTGGTCTGGGTAGCGGCCCTTTTGTCGGTTTTGCTCTCGCTGGACGGGCTTTTCCGCAGTGATTTCGAGGACGGATCCCTTGAGCAGTGGGTCCTTTCGTCGCACCCCCTGCCTCTTCTGGTTTTGGCAAAAGTACTGGCACACTGGGTGTTTTCCGGCCTGGCACTGGTATTGCTTGCGCCGTTACTGGCGTTGATGCTCGGTTTGCCTGCCGCCTGTCTGCCGGTTTTGCTCTTGTCGCTGTTGCTGGGTACACCGGTACTGAGCTTGCTCGGTGCGGTCGGCGCGGCACTGACAGTGGGTCTCAAGCGTGGTGGCTTGCTGCTGGCGCTGTTGATTTTGCCGTTGTATATCCCGGTGTTGATCCTGGGCAGTGGTGCCTTGCAGGCGGCGCTCCAGGGTATGCCGACAACCGGTTATCTGCTGTGGCTGGGTAGCCTGGCCGCCCTGGCGATAACCCTGACACCCTTTGCAATAGCCGCTGGCCTGAAGATCAGCGTCGGCGAATAATGAGGCCTGGTTATTTTTTAATCAGTAAAGGCCCTGGCTTTTCGTGACAACGAAAAACAACCGTGATGGAAACAGTAATGAACTGGACCTGGTTTCATAAACTCGGCTCACCCAAGTGGTTTTACGGCATCAGCGGTAGAATGCTGCCCTGGCTGAGTATCGCCGCGTTGCTGCTGATCGGCATCGGTGCCGTCTGGGGCCTGGCCTTCGCGCCGCAGGACTACCAGCAAGGCAACAGCTTCCGGATCATCTACATTCATGTGCCGGCCGCCATGCTGGCCCAGTCCATCTATGTGATGCTGGCGGTCTGCGGCATTGTGGGACTGGTGTGGAAGATGAAACTGGCGGACGTGGCCCTGCAATGCGCCGCGCCGATCGGCGCCTGGATGACAGCCGTGGCGCTGGTGACCGGGGCGATCTGGGGCAAGCCGACCTGGGGCTCGTGGTGGGTCTGGGATGCCCGGCTGACGTCGATGCTGATCCTGCTGTTCCTGTATTTCGGTCTCATTGCCCTGGGCAATGCCATCAGCAATCGCGACAGCGCGGCCAAGGCCTGCGCGGTGCTGGCGATTGTCGGCGTGATCAACATCCCGATCATCAAGTACTCGGTGGAGTGGTGGAACACCCTGCACCAGGGCGCCACCTTCACCCTTACCGAAAAACCGGCGATGCCGGCGCAAATGTGGCTGCCGTTGTTGCTCACGGTGCTGGGTTTCTACTGTTTCTTCGGCGCGGTGCTATTGCTGCGCATGCGCCTTGAAGTACTCAAGCGCGAAGCGCGTGCCAGCTGGGTGAAAGCCGAAGTGCAAAACAGCCTGGAGGCCGCGTCATGAGTTTCGCTTCATTTGGCGACTTCCTCGCCATGGGCCATCACGGTCTTTATGTCTGGTCGGCCTATGGCATCTGCCTGGCGGTACTGGCCCTCAACGTGGCCGCGCCGATCCTGGCCCGCAAGCGTTATCTGCAACAAGAGGCGCGTCGTCTGCGCCGGGAGAACAGCCAGTGAATCCGCTGCGTAAAAAGCGTCTTGTCATCATTCTCGCGATCCTGGTCGGTGTCGGCGCTGCCGTCGGCCTGGCCTTGAGCGCCCTGCAGCAGAACATCAACCTGTTCTACACGCCGACCCAGATCGCCAACGGCGAAGCCCCGCAAGACACGCGCATCCGCGCGGGCGGCATGGTCGAAGCCGGGTCCCTGCAACGTTCCGGCGATTCGCTGGACGTGAGGTTCGTGGTGACCGACTTCAGCAAGTCCGTGACCATCACCTACCGCGGCATCCTTCCGGACCTGTTCCGCGAAGGGCAGGGCATCGTTGCGCTGGGCAAGCTGAACGCCGATGGCGTGGTAGTGGCGGACGAAGTGTTGGCCAAGCACGACGAGAAGTACATGCCGCCCGAAGTGACCAAGGCGCTCAAAGACAGTGGTCAATCCGCTCCCACACCCGCGAAGGAGGGTTGATCCATGACTTCCGGTCTCTTTATTCCCGAGCTTGGCCACCTGGCGATGATTCTCGCCCTGTGCTTTGCCGTCGTGCAGGCCATTGTGCCGTTGCTCGGCGCCTGGCGCGGCGATCGCCTGTGGATGGGCCTGGCCCAGCCAGCGGCGTGGGGCCAGTTCACCTTTCTGGCGTTCGCCTTCGGGTGCCTGACCTACGCCTTCATGGCCGATGACTTCTCGGTCGCCTATGTGGCCAACAACTCCAACAGTGCATTGCCCTGGTACTACAAGTTCAGCGCCGTGTGGGGTGCCCACGAAGGTTCCCTGTTGTTGTGGGCACTGATTCTCGGTGGCTGGACCTTCGCGGTGTCGGTGTTCTCCCGGCAACTGCCGCAGGTCATGCTAGCCCGGGTACTGGCGGTGATGGGCATGATCAGCACCGGTTTCCTGCTGTTCCTGATCGC
Source organism: Pseudomonas sp. Irchel s3b6 (assembly GCF_900187415.1). Classification (NCBI taxonomy): domain Bacteria; kingdom Pseudomonadati; phylum Pseudomonadota; class Gammaproteobacteria; order Pseudomonadales; family Pseudomonadaceae; genus Pseudomonas; species Pseudomonas sp. Irchel s3b6. The sequence goes on from NZ_FYDM01000008.1 coordinate 211,456, forward strand.
TACCTCGAACCCCTTCGAGCGCATCCTGCCGCAAATGCCGACGGATGGCGCCGACCTCAATCCGTTGCTGCAAGACATCGGCCTGATCGTTCACCCGCCGATGCTCTACATGGGCTACGTCGGCTTCTCGGTGGCCTTCGCCTTCGCCATTGCCGCGCTGATGGGCGGTCGCCTGGATGCGGCGTGGGCCCGCTGGTCCCGTCCCTGGACCATTGTTGCCTGGGCTTTCCTGGGTATCGGCATCACCCTCGGCTCGTGGTGGGCCTACTACGAACTCGGCTGGGGTGGCTGGTGGTTCTGGGACCCGGTGGAAAACGCCTCGTTCATGCCCTGGCTGGTCGGTACTGCGCTGATCCACTCGCTGGCGGTGACTGAAAAGCGGGGTGTGTTCAAGAGCTGGACCGTGTTGCTGGCCATCGCCGCGTTTTCCCTGAGCCTGCTGGGCACCTTCCTGGTTCGTTCCGGCGTCCTGACGTCGGTGCACGCGTTCGCCTCGGACCCTGAGCGTGGCGTGTTCATCCTGATCTTCCTGCTGTTCGTGGTGGGCGGTTCGCTGACGCTGTTTGCCTTGCGTGCGCCGGTGGTCAAGAGCCATGTGGGCTTCAACCTGTGGTCCCGGGAAACCCTGCTGCTGGGCAATAACCTGGTACTGGTGGTGGCGGCCTCGATGATTCTGCTGGGCACCTTGTACCCGCTGGTGCTGGACGCCCTGACCGGCGCCAAGCTGTCGGTGGGCCCGCCGTACTTCAATGCCCTGTTCATTCCATTGATGGCATTGCTGATGGTGGTGATGGCGGTGGGCGTGCTGGTGCGCTGGAAAGACACCCCGGTGAAATGGTTGTTGGGCATGCTGACCCCGGTGCTCCTGGGCAGCGCCGCGCTGGCCGTGGTGGCCGGGATCGCCTACGGCGATTTCAACTGGGCGGTGCTGGCGACTTTCATGCTCGCGGCCTGGGTGTTGCTGGCCGGTGTGCGTGACATCTTCGATAAAACCCGTCACAAGGGCCTGATCAAGGGCCTGCCGACCCTGACCCGCAGCTACTGGGGCATGCAGATCGCGCATTTTGGTATTGCCGTGTGCGCGCTGGGCGTGGTGCTGTCGAGCCAAAACAGCGCCGAGCGCGACTTGCGCCTGGACCCGGGCGAGTCGATGGAGCTGGCCGGTTATCACTTCGTGTTCGAGGGGGCCAAGCACTTCGAAGGCCCGAACTTCACCTCCGACAAGGGTACCGTGCGGGTGATCCGCGATGGCAAGGAAGTCAGTGTTCTGCACCCGGAAAAACGCCTGTATACCGTGCAGAACTCGGTCATGACCGAAGCCGGGATCGATGCCGGCTTCACCCGGGACATCTATGTGGCCCTGGGTGAATCCCTGGGCGATGGCGCCTGGGCCGTGCGCGTGCACGTCAAGCCGTTCGTGCGCTGGATCTGGTTCGGCGGCCTGCTCACCGGTTTTGGCGGTTTGCTGGCGGCAATGGACCGGCGTTATCGGGTCAAGGTGAAAAGCCGTGTGCGTGAAGCGCTGGGCATGACGGGAGCGACTGCATGAAACGTTGGTTGATGGTGTTGCCACTGGCGCTGTTCCTGGTGGTCGCCGTGTTTCTTTATCGGGGGTTGTACCTGAACCCGGCCGAGTTGCCTTCGGCGATGATCGGCAAGCCGTTCCCGGAGTTCACCCTGCCCACGGTGCAGGGCGACAAGACCCTGACCCGCGCCGACCTGCTGGGTAAGCCGGCACTGGTCAACGTCTGGGGGACCTGGTGCATTTCCTGCCGGGTCGAACACCCGGTGCTGAACAAGCTGGCCGGGCAGGGCGTGGTGATCTACGGCGTCAACTACAAGGACGTCAATGCCGACGCCCTGAAGTGGCTGGCCGAGTTCCACAACCCGTACCTGCTGGACATCCGTGACGAGGAGGGCACCCTGGGCTTGAACCTGGGTGTCTACGGTGCCCCGGAAACCTTCTTCATCGACGCCAAGGGGATCATTCGCGACAAATACGTCGGGGTGATCGACGAAGTGGTCTGGCGTGAGCAACTGGCGCCCAAGTACCAGGCGCTGGTCGACGAGGCCAAGCCATGAAGCGCTGGATTGCCGCTGCCGTACTGGGCTTGAGCATCGCGGGTGTGGCCCATGCGGCCATCGACACCTACGAGTTCGCCAAGGAAGGCGATCGCGAGCGGTTTCGCGAGCTGACCAAAGAGCTGCGTTGCCCCAAGTGCCAGAACCAGGACATTGCCGACTCCAACGCCCCGATTGCCGCTGACCTGCGCAAAGAGATTTTCCGCATGCTCGGCGAGGGCAAGGACAACCAGCAGATCATCGACTTCATGGTCGATCGCTACGGCGACTTCGTGCGCTACAAGCCGGCCCTGACCGGCAAGACCGCGCTGCTGTGGTTTGGCCCGGCCGGGCTGTTGCTCGGGGGTGTGGTGGTGATTGCCCTGATCGTCCGTCGTCGGCGCGTCGAGCGTGCCGCTGGCAAGGACACGCTTACTGACGAGGAGCGCAAGCGCCTCGACCAACTGTTGGATAAAAACCAAGAATGATTGATTTCTGGCTCGCTGCAGGTCTGCTTCTACTGGTTGCCCTGAGTTTTCTGTTGATCCCGGTGCTGCGGGGCCGTCGCGCCCAGCGCGAAGAGGATCGTACCGCGCTGAACGTGGCGCTTTACCAAGAGCGCGTGGCCGAGTTGCAGTCGCAGCAGGCCGAAGGCGTGCTCGATGCGACGCAGATGAGCGCCGGTCGTGACGAAGCCGCCCGTGAGCTGTTGGCCGACACCGAAGGTGCCGATACCGGTCGGGTTTCCCGCCTGGGCAAGCCGCTGCCGTTGCTGGCCGCGATCCTGGTGCCGGTGTTGGGGCTGGGGTTGTACCTGCATTTTGGTGCCAGCGACAAGGTCGAATTGACCCGCGAATTCGCCCAGGCGCCGCAGACCATGGAAGAGATGACCCTGCGCCTGGAACGGGCCGTTGCCGCTCAGCCGGACTCTGCCGAAGGCCTGTACTTCCTGGGGCGTACCTATATGGCCCAGGACCGTCCGGCGGACGCCGCGAAGATGTTCGAACGCACCGTGGCCATTGCCGGCCGTCAGCCCGAGTTGCTCGGCCAGTGGGCCCAGGCCCAGTACTTTGCCGACAACAAGAAGTGGTCGGACAAGGTCCAGGCGTTGACCGACGAAGCGCTCAAGGCTGATCCGAAAGAAGTCACCAGCCTCGGCCTGCTGGGCATCGCGGCCTTCGAAGGCGAGCGTTACCAGGAGGCCATCGACTACTGGAATCGCCTGCTGGCGCAACTGCCCGCCGAGGACAATTCGCGCAGCGCCCTGCAGGGCGGCATTCAACGGGCGAGCGAAAAACTGCAGGAAAGCGGCGGTGCCGTGGCCAAGGCTCCGGTCGCCGCGGCCAAGCCCGCGGCGCTGCTGAAGGTGACCGTCGACCTGGCGGCTGACCTGAAGGCCAAGGTCTTGCCGGGTGACAGCGTGTTCATCTTTGCGCGCGCCACGTCCGGCCCGCCGGCCCCCCTGGCAGCCAAGCGCCTGACCGTTGCCGACCTGCCTGTGACCGTTGAGCTGGGTGATGCCGACGCAATGATGCCGCAGTTGAAACTGTCCAACTTTCCTGAAGTCCAACTGGTTGCGCGCGTGTCCCGTGCCGGTCAACCGACTGCCGGCGAATGGATCGGTCGCAGCCAGCCTTTGGCCAGCAGCACCACCGCGCCGCAAAAACTGACCATCGACAGTCCGGACAAATAACCAGGAAACACCGCAATGACCGTATTCGCCCGTATCACTCTGCTCAGTCTGGTTTTGGGGTTGAGCGCCTGTGCGGTCCAGGAGCCATTACCGGATACCCGGCCATTGCCGCCGAGCCCGCCATCGGGCCCGACGACCAAGCCTGGACCCTCCACCGCGCCCAGCAAGCCGGTGACCCCGAACAAACCGGGCAAGCCCCTGCCGCGCACCTCGGCAAGCTTCGCCCCGCCTCCTGGCGGTAACAGCCACTGGGACGCCAAGTTGGGCGTCTATGTTCTCGACGACCAGACCAACGTCTTCTACCGCCAGCGCACCTATTACCGCTGGAACAACGGTTGGAGCCGCAGCATCAGCCCGCAGGGGCCATGGGAGGATACCGATATCCATGGCGTGCCGTCGGGGTTGGGCCGGCAGTACGGGCAGTAATGAAAACGGCGCCTTGGGGCGCCGTTTCAGCATTCAGAGAATGGCTCGGTAGTGGGTGAGTTCCTTGACAGATTGGACGAGTCCTTGTCGCTGCAGCAGCGCCAGATAACTGTCGACATCCATTGATGGCAGTTTCAGATGAGCACGCTGGCGCTGGGCTGCTGCAATGACTGCTGCGGGGTCGAGATCGAACAGGTTGTCTATGAACTCATCGGGATGCTGTGCCTCGACACCCAGAGGCCCCAATGTGCTGGCAGGAAAGTCCTTTTGATTGAAGGTCACGATGACACCGGCACCGCAGCGCAGGGCGGCCGCCAGGACATGACGATCATCGGCATCTGGTAGCGACAGCCCTTCGATCAGGTTTTCATAGCGGGTGACGCAGGCATCAGGAACGGCCTGGTCCATCAGAGTGGAGGTGCGATCCAGTTGTTCTACTGTGAGGTCGGGCCGATTTTTCAGAAGGTTTCTTTTCCACTCATTGTGTATCTGCTGTGTCCATCTGGCGCGGAATCGCCCGGAAAGGGCAAGCCACATCAGGAAGTCGCGTAATGGGGCGGGATAGAGCACGCAGGCGTCATACACAACGGTGAAAGAGGAGTGCCTCACTCGTATCCGAACCTCAGCGTCTGAGCCTGTTCTGCGAGCAATGCCATGGCGTGTTCGCTGGCTGCATCGCGCTTGTGCTTATAGTCCATCAGTTCGGCAAAGCGCACACGACGGTGCTTGCCTGTTTTGTGGTAGGACAGTTCCCCGCATTCCAGCAGCTTGATTAGATGTGGGCGCGAGACATTGAGCAAGTCGGCGGCCTCCTGAGTGGTCAGCTCCGCATGTACCGGCACGACCTTGACCGCATTGCCTGCTGCCAGCTCCGCCAGGATGTCGACCAGCAACCGCAGTGCCGAGGTGGGAAGCTCGACGTTGTGGGCTTCATTTTGCTCATCGATTATTTGAATCTGTTGAGTTTCAAAGTGAGTCGAAAGATACGCCACCAATGCACGTTGGCCTTCAATGGCTGCTTTGATTTCACGCTCCATGGGTAGGCTGATGGGTGGGGGGATAACTGAAGGCATGACGGTGTTCCAGAATGCTTAATGGTGTGTTTTTTGAGGTTATTCGAAATAAACGAAAATCGCAATAAACGAAAATGCTGGATGGTGTTTCTCTGTGTTATTTCTCTCGAGCAGTCCACCTGAGTCTTCGCGGGTGCTGGTGAGTGATTCTTTCGCTGGCGCAATGGCGGGTTGAACTGGAGGTGATGCCTGCGTAGCACGAGATAAATACGCCCCATGAAAAAGGCGACCCGAAGGTCGCCTTTGTAAGGCCTCGCTCAGCGGTTACTGGCCGCTATAGATCTGGTCGAAAACACCGCCATCGTTGAAGTGGGTTTTCTGCACGGTGCGCCAGTCACCGAAGGTTTTCTCCACCGACAGGAAATCGACTGTCGGGAAGCGGTCGGTATATTTGGCGAGGATGGCCGGGTCACGCGGGCGCAGGTAGTTGGCGGCGGCAATTTCCTGGCCCTGTGGGGACCACAGGTATTTCAGGTACTCGTCGGCGGCGGCGCGGGTGCCTTTCTTGTCGACGACCTTGTCGACCACGCTCACCGGTGGCTCGGCTTCGGCGGAGACGCTCGGGTAGATCACTTCGAACTGGTCGCGGCCGAACTCGCGGGCGATCATTTCCGCTTCGTTTTCGAAAGTCACCAGCACGTCGCCAATCTGGTTGGTCATGAAGGTGGTGGTGGCGGCGCGGCCACCGGTGTCGAGCACCGGGGCTTGCTTGAACAGTTTGCCGACGAAGTCCTTGGCCTTGTTCTCGTCGCCACCATTCTTCAGCACGTAGCCCCAGGCCGACAGGTAGGTGTAGCGGCCGTTACCCGAGGTTTTCGGGTTTGGCACGATGACCTGGACGCCATCCTTGAGCAGGTCTGGCCAGTCTTTCAGGGCTTTGGGGTTGCCTTTGCGGACGATGAACACGGTGGCCGAGGTGAACGGTGCACTGTTGTTCGGCAGGCGGGTGACCCAGTTCTCAGGGACCAGTTTGCCGTTGTCGGCCAACGCGTTGATGTCGGTGGCCATGTTCATGGTGATGATGTCGGCTGGCAGGCCGTCGATCACAGAGCGCGCCTGTTTGCTGGAGCCGCCGAAGGACATCTGCACGGTGATGTTTTCGTTGTGCTCGGCTTGCCAGTGTTTCTGGAAGGCAGTGTTGTAGTCCTTGTAGAAATCGCGCATCACGTCGTAGGAAACGTTGAGCAGGGTCGGTGCGGCTTGAGCCATGCTAGCGAGGGTCAGGCCAGCGGCCAGAAGTGAAGCGCCAAAGATTTTTTTCACTGCACATTCCTTTTGTTCGAGAGAGTGAAGGCAATTTGCCGTCGACTATAGCGGGAGCTCTATAGCTCTTTAAATACTAAAAAGTGCTTTGCTTATTCGATTTTCTTGAATAGCGCGTTGCCGCAGCGTGAGCAGAATGACGCGCCGTGTTCATGGTTGTCTTTGCTGCACACCGGGCAGTCGTGTTGCAGCTTTTCCCCGCGCATGGCGTTGGCCAGCTCCGCGGTGAAGATCCCGGTGGGCACGGCAATGATCGAGTAACCGGTGATCATCACCATCGACGAAATGATCTGGCCCAATATGGTCTTGGGCACGATGTCGCCGTAACCGACGGTGGTCAGGGTCACGATTGCCCAATAGATGCCTTTGGGAATGCTGGTAAAGCCATGTTCCGGGCCTTCGACCACGTACATCAGGGTGCCGAACACTGTGACCAGGGTGCAGACACTGAGCAGGAACACGAGGATTTTCTGTTTGCTGCCGCGCAAGGCGTCGAGCAGGTAATGGGCCTGCTTGAGGTAGGGGCCGAGCTTGAGCACGCGGAAGATCCGCAGCATCCGGATCACCCGGATGATCAACAGGTACTGGGCGTCGCTGTAATACAGCGCCAGGATTCCCGGCACGATCGCCAGCAGGTCCACCAGCCCATAGAAGCTGAACGCATAGCGCAGCGGTTTGGGGGAGCAGTACAGGCGCAGGCCGTACTCGAGCAGGAAAATCGCGGTGAAGCCCCACTCTATGGCGGCCAGCAGGCCGGCGTAGTTCTGATGGACGTCATCGATGCTGTCCAGGATCACCACCACCAGGCTGGCGAAGATGATCAGCAGCAAGCTGGTGTCGAAGCGCCGTCCCGCCGGTGTGTCGGTCTGGAAAATAATCACGTACAGGCGATTGCGCCACGTGTCCCTGCTGTCCATTCACATCGCCTTGGCTGTAAATCAGCGCAGCCTAGGTTGATTCTCCGGGGTTTGGCAAGGCGAACGGTCGCGGGGTGTGCGGCGCAGCAGGCGAATACCGGCACGCAGCAACCAGCAGGCGAGGATGAAGGGCGCGGTCAGCGTTGCCAGGCCCATGGCGGCGAAGGCCGGTGTGAGCAGGATCGCCAGCGCGATACCCAGCAGCGGCAGCCAGGGTTGGCGGCGTTGTTGGCTGAGGGCCAGGGCTGCCAGTGCCGGGTTGTAGCCCTGCAGGCCGATCAAGGCGCCTGAGGTGTCGTTCATCCACAGGGCGCAGGTCAGGCCGGCGGCTGAGCCCACCAGCGCCCAGAGGGCGGCACGGCGATCGGCGAGCAATAGACCGGCGGCGATCAGGACACCCGCCAGCGGATGGTCGAGGAACATGACCTGGCCCAGGCCCTTGAGTCCGGCGCCCAGCAGGTTCAAGGCCGTGAGTTCGGCCACGGGGTCGGGCGTTGCAGGGGTGGGCGCGGCGAAGCTCAGGAGCAACCAGCCCAATAGCACGAAGGGCGCGGTATAGGCGGGTAGAAAGCGCTGCTTGCGGGTGCGTTTGAGCCATTGCTCGGTGAGCATGGCGCTCAACCCGCCGCAGGCGAGGATCAGGGGCGGCAACATGGCCGACCAACTGAAGGCCAGGCTCAGCAACAGGCCGATCAATACCCCGTTGTAGCTGAACAGGCCGGCCTGGCGATCCGCCTTGGCATAGCCACGACGTTGCGCGGTGAGCAAGCCGGCAACGCCACCCAGCAGGGCGCCGCCGAGCAAGGCCGGGGCCGTCAGGAGGATGGCCAACAGGCACAGCAGGCCGCACAACGGGTTGCGCTGGAGGAAAATCTGGCTGAAGCCGTTGAGCAGGGCAGTGGCCCAATCGGGGCAATGGGTGTTGAAGTGGTTGGCAGGCATGAAGATCATTACCGGGGAGTTGCATAAAACCCTGTGGCGAGGGAGCGTGCTCCCGCTGGGCCGCAAGGCGGCCCTAAAATCGATGAGCGCGGTTTTTCTGTGGAAACTGTCATGCCGAAAGACGACTGCTCTGCAGTCGAGCGCAAGCTTGCTCCCTCGCCACAAGGGCAGTTCGTTAGATCAATGTCTCTATTCGCAGTGAGTTAGTCGACCCGGGTTGACCGAAAGGCACACCGGCGGTGATCAACAACGTGTCGCCACGCTGGGCCATGCCTTGCGCCTGGGCGATTTCCAGCGCGGTAGAGCACACTTCATCCACCTGGCGCAGGCGATCGTTGACCACTGAGTGCACGCCCCAGGCCACGCTCAGGCGCCGCGCGGTCGACAGGTTGGGGGTCAGGTTGAGGATCGGCACCGAAGGACGCTCGCGAGCGGCCCGCAAGCTCGAGGTGCCTGACTCGCTGTAGTTCACCAGCACCGCCACCGGCAAGATGTTGCTGATCCGGCGAATGGCGCAACTGATGGCGTCCGAGGTAGTGGCCTCGGCTTTCGGTCGGCTGACCTCCAGCTGTGCCTGATAATCCGGGCCGCTTTCGACCTGGCGGATGATCTTGCTCATCATCTGCACCGCTTCGAGCGGGTAGTCGCCGGAGGCGGTTTCCGCCGACAGCATCACCGCGTCAGTGCCTTCGGCCACGGCCGTGGCCACATCGGTGACCTCGGCACGGGTCGGTGCCGGAGAGAAACGCATCGACTCCAGCATCTGGGTCGCCACCACCACCGGCTTGCCGAGCTGGCGGCAGGTGCTGATGATGTCTTTCTGGATCTGCGGCACACTCTCGGCCGGGACTTCCACGCCCAGGTCACCACGGGCCACCATGATCGCGTCGCTCAGCTCGGCGATCTCGCGCAACTGTTCAACGGCCGATGGCTTCTCGATTTTCGCCATCAAGAAGGCTTTGTCGCCGATCAGCGAACGGGCTTCACGAATGTCGTCAGGACGCTGGACGAACGACAGGGCCACCCAGTCCACACCCAGCTCCAGGCCGAAACTCAGGTCGCGACGATCCTTTTCGGTCAGCGGGCTGAGGTCGAGTACCGCTTGCGGCACGTTGACGCCCTTGCGGTCCGACAGTTCACCGCCATTGAGCACTGTGGTGTCGATGGCGTCGGCGTACTTGGTCACCACCCGTAGGCGCAGCTTGCCGTCGTCCAGCAGCAGGTCCATGCCGGGTTCCAGGGCGGCGATGATTTCCGGGTGCGGCAGGTTGACCCGGCGTTCATCGCCCGGTGTGGTATCCAGGTCCAGGCGCAAGGCCTGTCCCCGGACCAGTTGCACCTTGCCCTGGGCGAACTTGCCGACCCGCAGTTTCGGGCCTTGCAGGTCCATCAGAATGCCGAGCGGGTAGTTGAGCTGGCGTTCGACTTCGCGGATCCACTGATAGCGCTGGGCGTGATCGGCGTGTTCGCCGTGGCTGAAGTTCAGGCGGAAGATGTTGACCCCGGCCTGCACCAGCTCGCGAATGGTGTCGATCCCGTCGGTGGCGGGACCCAGGGTGGCGAGGATTTTGACCTTTTTATCAGGCGTCATGTTTAGGGTTCTCGAGGATCAGGATGGCACGGAAGTCGTTGACGTTGGTGCGCGTTGGCTCGGTGACGATCAGGGCGTCGAGTGCCTCGAAGTAGCCGTAGCCATTGTTGTTGTCCAGTTCATCGCTGGCACTCAGGCCCAGCGCCGTGGCGCGAGCGTAGCTGTCCGGGGTCATGATGGCGCCGGCGTTGTCCTCGGAGCCGTCGATGCCGTCGGTATCACCGGCCAGGGCGTAGACACCCGGCAGGCCTTTGAGGCTATCGGTCAGGCTGAGCAGGAACTCGGCATTGCGTCCGCCACGGCCATTGCCGCGTACGGTGACGGTGGTCTCACCACCCGACAGGATTACGCAAGGAGCCGCCAGGGGCTGACCGTGCAGCACCACTTGGCGCGCGATCCCGGCGTGGACTTTCGCCACTTCGCGGGACTCGCCTTCCAGGTCACCAAGGATCAACGGGCTGAAACCGGCTTGACGGGCTTTTACCGCGGCCGCTTCCAGGGATTGCTGGGGGCGGGCAATCAGTTGGAAATGGTTGCGTGCCAGGCATGGATCGCCAGGTTTCACGGTCTCGGATTCGGGGTTTTGCAGCCAGCTGCGTACCGATGCCGGGACATCGATGGCGTAGCGTTTGAGAATGGCCAGCGCGTCTGCCGAGGTGCTGGGGTCGGCCACGGTCGGGCCGGACGCGATCACCGTGGCGAGGTCGCCCGGGACATCGGAAATGGCATAGGTGTAGACCGTCGCGGGCCAGCAGGCTTTGCCCAGGCGTCCGCCCTTGATCGCCGAGAGATGCTTGCGCACGCAGTTCATCTCGCCAATGGTCGCACCGGACTTGAGCAGGGCTTTGTTGATCGCCTGTTTGTCGGCCAGGGTGATACCGGCAGCGGGCAGGGCCAGCAAGGCTGAACCACCCCCCGACAGCAGGAAGATCACGCGGTCGTCTTCGCTGAGATTGCTGACCCGTTCCAGGACTCGCTTGGCCACGGCCAGGCCGGCGGCGTCGGGCACCGGGTGGGCGGCTTCGACCACTTCGATTTTTTCGCACGGTGCGCCGTGACTGTAGCGGGTGACGACCAGGCCGGACACTTCACCCTGCCAGCAGCGCTCGACCACCAGCGCCATGGCCGCGGCAGCCTTGCCGGCACCGATGACGATCACCCGACCGCTGCGGTCTTTGGGTAAATGGGCTTCGAGGACCTGTTGCGGATGGGCCGCGTCGATGGCGGTGGCGAACAGGTCGCGCAGGAATTGTTGCGGATCGACCGACATGGCGGGCTCCCAATCTTATTGTTTTTGGAACAGAGCTAATGATCGTTCCTTTGCTGCGCGTGGGAACGATCAGTACCGGGCAGGGCTTACTTCTTGTCGCGAATCGAGAAGTTCGCCATGTGTTCCAGGCCCTTGATCAGCGCCGAGTGGTCCCAGTTGCTGCCACCGATGGCCGCGCAGGTGCTGAACACTTGCTGGGTGTTGGCGGTGTTCGGCAGGTTGATGCCCAGCTCGCGAGCACCGGCCAGCGCCAGGTTGAGGTCTTTCTGGTGCAGGCTGATGCGGAAGCCCGGATCGAAGGTGCCTTTGATCATGCGCTCGCCGTGGACTTCGAGAATCTTCGATGAAGCAAAGCCACCCATCAGGGCTTCACGTACCTTGGCCGGGTCGGCACCGTTTTTCGAGGCGAACAACAGCGCTTCGGCAACGGCCTGGATGTTCAGCGCGACGATGATCTGGTTGGCTACCTTGGCGGTTTGACCGTCGCCATTGCCACCAACCAGGGTGATGTTCTTGCCCATGGTCTGGAACAGCGGCAGGGCGCGTTCGAAGGCGTTGGCGTCGCCGCCGACCATGATGCTCAGGGTGGCCGCCTTGGCGCCGACTTCACCACCGGATACCGGGGCGTCGAGGTACTGCGCGCCTTTTTCATTGATTTTGGCGGCGAAGGTTTTGGTCGCGGTCGGCGAGATCGAGCTCATGTCGATCACGACTTTGCCAGGGCCAACACCAGCGGCGACGCCATCGGCGCGGAACAGTACGTCGTCAACCTGCGGGGTATCCGGCACCATGACGATGATGAATTCGGCTTCCTGGGCGACTTCTTTCGGGTTCGCCAGCGCCACCGCGCCAGCGGCGACCAGGTCTGCCGGGGCTGGGTCGTGGTGTGCCGACAGGAACAGGCTGTGACCGGCTTTCTGCAGGTTCAACGCCATTGGGTGGCCCATGATGCCGGTGCCGATAAATCCGATTTTAGCCATGAGAAAATCCTCTTGTTTTGTGCTTTCTGTAGGAGCGAGCTTGCTCGCGAAAAACCTCAACGAAAACGCGTGCTGCCTGAGTAAACGCGGCGCCTGATCGTTCTTCGCGAGCAAGCTCGCTCCTACAGGTAATGGGTCAAATTGCGTTATGGGTTTTCAACCAGCCAAGACCGGCTTCGGTGGTGGTCAGCGGCTTGTATTCACAACCCACCCAGCCTTGATAACCGATGCGGTCCAGGTGTTCGAACAGGAAGCGGTAGTTGATTTCTCCGGTGCCTGGTTCGTTGCGGCCGGGGTTGTCGGCCAGCTGGATGTGGTTGATCTCGCCCAGGTGCGTGGCCATGGTGCGCGCCAGGTCACCTTCCATGATTTGCATGTGGTAGATGTCGTATTGCAGGAACAGGTTGGCACTGCCCACTTGTTCGCGAATCGACAGGGCTTGCGTGGTGTTGTTCAGGTAGAAGCCCGGGATGTCGCGGGTGTTGATGGCTTCCATTACCAGCTTGATGCCGGCCGCTTGCAGCTTGTCGGCGGCGAACCTGAGGTTGGCGACAAAGGTTTTTTCTACCGTGGCATCGTCGACGCCTTGTGGACGGATACCGGCCAGGCAGTTGACCTGGGTGTTGCCCAGTACTTGCGCATAGGCGATGGCCAGATTCACGCCGGCGCGGAACTCTTCCACGCGATCAGGGTGGCAGGCGATCCCGCGTTCACCTTTGGCCCAATCACCGGCCGGCAGGTTGAACAGCACTTGGGTCAGGCCGTTGGCATCCAGTTGCGCCTTGATTTCGGCGGAGCTGAAATCGTACGGGAACAGGTATTCGACACCACTGAAGCCGGCCTTGGCGGCCGCTTCGAAGCGGGCAAGAAAATCCTGCTCGGTAAACAGCATGGACAGGTTGGCTGCGAAACGCGGCATGGTGGTCTCCCTTAAGAGTTATCGTTCCCACGCTCTGCGTGGGAATGCCTCATTGGACGCTTTGCGTCCGCTGTTGGGACGCGGAGCGTCCCGGACTGCATTCCCACGCCGGAGCGTGGGAACGATCATCTAAACGCAATCAATCGAGCATCGAAATCGCAGTCGGTGCGTCGTTGCCGACCAGCGCCAGGTCTTCGAACTCGTTGACGGCGTTGATCTCGGTGCCCATGGAAATGTTGGTCACGCGCTCCAGAATGATCTCGACGATCACCGGAACCTTGAACTCCTCGATCAGCTCCTCGGCCTTGCGCAGGGCAGGGGCGATGTCGGCCGGCTCGAACACGCGCAGTGCCTTGCAACCCAGGCCCTCGGCCACGGCGACATGGTCAACCCCGTAGCCGTTGAGCTCTGGTGCATTGAGGTTGTCGAAGGACAACTGCACGCAGTAGTCCATGTCGAAACCGCGCTGCGCCTGACGGATCAGGCCCAGGTACGAGTTGTTCACCACGACATGGATGTACGGCAGTTTGAACTGCGCGCCCACCGCCAGCTCTTCAATCATGAACTGGAAGTCGTAGTCGCCCGAGAGTGCCACAACCTTGCGGCTCGGGTCAGCCTTGACCACGCCCAGTGCTGCCGGAATGGTCCAGCCCAGCGGGCCCGCCTGGCCACAGTTGATCCAGTGGCGCGGCTTGTAGACGTGCAGGAACTGCGCGCCGGCAATCTGCGACAGACCGATGGTGCTGACGTAGCAGGTGTCCTTGCCGAACACCTGGTTCATTTCCTCGTACACGCGCTGCGGCTTGACCGGTACGTTGTCGAAGTGAGTCTTGCGCTGCAGGCTGGCTTTGCGTTGCTGGCAGTCTTGCAACCAGGCGCTGCGGTTTTTCAGTTTACCGGCAGCCTGCCATTCACGAGCGACTTCGATGAATACGGTCAGCGCGGCGGCGGCGTCGGAAACGATGCCCAGGTCCGGGGTGAACACGCGGCCGATTTGGGTCGGCTCGATGTCGACGTGGATGAACTTGCGGCCTTCGGTGTACACGTCGACCGAGCCGGTGTGACGGTTGGCCCAACGGTTACCCACGCCCAGCACCACATCGGACTTGAGCATGGTGGCGTTGCCGTAGCGGTGCGACGTCTGCAGGCCAACCATGCCGACCATCAACGGGTGATCGTCCGGGATCGTGCCCCAGCCCATCAGGGTCGGGATCACCGGGATGCCGGTCAGCTCGGCGAACTCCACCAGCAGGTCGCTGGCATCGGCATTGATGATGCCGCCACCGGCCACCAGCAACGGGCGTTCAGCCTGGTCGAGCATGGCCAAGGCTTTTTCCACCTGCACGCGGGTAGCGCTCGGCTTGGCCAATGGCAGCGGTTGATAGGCGTCGATGTCGAATTCGATTTCGGCCATCTGCACGTCGAACGGCAGGTCAATCAACACCGGGCCTGGGCGGCCAGAGCGCATTTCATAGAAGGCCTTCTGGAACGCGTAAGGCACCTGGCCCGGTTCCATGACGGTGGTCGACCATTTGGTCACTGGCTTGACGATGGTGGTGATATCGACGGCCTGGAAGTCTTCCTTGTGCATGCGGGCGCGGGGTGCTTGCCCGGTGATGCACAGAATCGGGATCGAGTCGGCCGAGGCGCTGTAGAGCCCGGTGACCATGTCGGTACCGGCAGGGCCGGACGTCCCGATGCATACGCCGATGTTGCCGGCTTTCGTGCGGGTGTAGCCCTCGGCCATGTGCGAGGCGCCTTCAACGTGGCGAGCGAGGACGTGATCGATGCCGCCGACCTTTTGCAGGGCGGAGTACAGCGGGTTGATGGCAGCACCCGGGATGCCAAAAGCGGTATCAACCCCTTCACGGCGCATCACCAGAACGGCGGCTTCGATTGCTCTCATTTTGCTCATGGTTTTGTGCCTCTTTACGTTTTGTAATTGTATACAAGTGGCTTTGCGCAGAGTGTATTCACGGCGGATGGCGCAGGTCAATCCATTTTCTCAAGCGCTTGTTTCATTCGTCGGAAGCCCATAAATACTGTGGCGTTTCGTCGCGTGAAGCGCTTTTCGATAATTATTGTATACAAAAATATAATTCATTGTGTTCTATTTGCTGCATCGGGCTTCTCAAAAAACAGAGCCCAACGGCTTTCCCATAACAAAATAAGGACGGCACCCATGAGCGCTTTAACCTTGAAAGTCGCAGTCAGCCTGGTCAACGAGGCCATCGCCGCCGGGCGAGCAATCAATGCAGCCCCCCTGACCATTGCGGTACTGGATGCCGGCGGGCATCTGATCACTCTGCAGCGCGAAGACGGCGCGAGCTTGCTGCGCCCCGACATTGCAGTCGGCAAAGCCTGGGGGGCGATTGCGCTGGGCAAGGGCTCGCGGCTATTGGCACTGGACGCGCAACAGCGTCCGGCGTTTATCGCGGCGTTGAACAGCCTGGGGCAGGGCAGCGTGGTCCCCGCACCGGGCGGGGTGCTGATTCGGGATCAGGAAGGCAATGTACTGGGCGCCGTGGGGATCAGCGGTGACCTGTCGGATGTCGATGAGCAGTGTGCGATCAATGCCGTCGAGGCGCTGGGGCTGCGGGCGGACGCGGGGGTGGTGGCTTGATCTTCAGCGATTGAGCCATTGCAATCGCGGGTAGGCCGGCCTGGGTGATGTTTGGCTTGAGAAGCCAAAGCCAAAATCCACGAAACTCCATGCTTGGGAGCTCAAGCATGGAGTTGCCCACAAGGAGTGGGGAGGCTGGTTCAATGCGCGGATCAATTGCGGGAGAGAGCCGGGCGGCGCTCGGCTGCTCCCGTCGTCGTTATTTAGGTCCGAGTATCTTCGCTAGTTTGTCAGGCGATGGTGCACCTTGTTGCTGTTGCAGGTCACCCTTGGCGTCCAGGTAGAAGATCGCCGGGGTGGCGGACAGTTCGAGTTCTTCCATCAATGCCATGTTGGCATTGAGTTTGTCCTGGACCTCTTTGGGAATGGTTGGCAGCGCCTTGAGTGCGCTTTGTTTGCCGGCCTTTTCATGGTCGTCCAGGGCCTTGCTCGGGTCTTTGCTGGCCAACAGGGCGGCGGATTTGCCCGGGCTGTCTTCACGGATGATGCCGACCATGATGTGCCGCAGTTGCACCTTGCCGGACTTCACCCAGGGCCTGGCTTGTTCCCAGAACAGGGTGCAGTACTGGCAGTTCGGGTCGCTGAACAGGTACACCACTCGAGGGGCGTCCTTGTTGCCGTCGGCGATCCAGGCGCTGGACTCCATCTTCGCCCAGACCTCCTTGGCCATCGGCGCGTACACCAGCTTTTGCAACGGCTCGGCGGTCAGGTCCTTGCCATTGGCGTCATACAGGTTGCCCAGCAACACGTGCTTGCCGTCGGGCGTCAGGTACAGGGCCATGCCTCGGTTCTGGTATTGCGCTGCATAGCCGCGCAAACCATCGGGTGCATCGAAGCTGCCAATGATCTTCGCGCCTTTTTCTTCGATCTTGCGGATTGCCGCAGGCAGTTCTTCGGCGTGGAGCAAGGGGCTTTGCAGCAGGGCTGCGCCCAGGGTCATCGTCAGCAGATGGCGGAAGCGGGGCATGGCAGTTTCCTTGGCGGTGTGGCCTGAATGGGGGTGGAGGGTGTATCGAAATTTTCCAGTGCGCGGGCCAGGCTGGCTTCGGAAAGCTCGCCCAGGTGGCTGCCGAGCAGGCGACCCTCGGCGCTGTAGAACAGCGTCGTCGGCAATGCCATGGAGCCGACGGCCTGGCCCAACCGGCCGCCGCGATCAAACAGGACGTTCGACAGGCTCAGGCCCTGGGTGGCGAGGAAGGTGCTGACGCTCTGCATGCTTTCAGCCTGGTTGACGAACAGGAAGGTCAGGTCGGGTCGTTGTTGCTGGGCACTCTCCAGCACCGGCATTTCCCGTCGGCAGGGGGGACACCAAGTGGCCCAGAGATTGATCACCAGGGGGCCGCCCTGATAGTCGGCCAGTTGCACGGTTTCGCCGGCGGCATTGTGCAAGGTGATTTCCGGCAGGCGGGTGCCTTGTTCATACAGATTCAGGGACAGGCTCGCCAGCAGCCAGAACAACAGACCGCTGGCCACGCCATACCCCAGTGGTTTGCGCAGGGGCGGACGACGCCAGCCCCACGCCACCGTTGCCAGCAGCAGCACGATCACCCCCGGCCAGGCGAGGAAACCGCCATCGCGCAGGTCGATGATTTGCCACAGGTCACCGCGGTAGTGAGGCCAGTAGGCGACCACGAATCCCGCTCTGGCGGCAAGCAGGCCCAGCATGAATAACCCGAACAGCACCGACTCGGGGTTCTCGCCTCCGCGCTTGGCCACACGCCAACCGACCAGGGTGGCCAGTCCCAGGGCGCTGATCAGCAGCAAATGATTGAGCGCAATGGCAAAGGTGCCGAGGGTAAAGGTCAGCATCAAAGAGCGTTCCGGACGATGTTCCAGTGTTGGAGGAAACCGGCGGCATCGACCTCTCCGGTCATGCGCTGGCTGCGGCGTTCTTCGCCGTCGGTGCCGATCCACAACAGGCTGGGCGGCCCGGGCACTTTGTAACGGTCGAGCAGTTCACGGCTGTCGGCATTGTCGGCGGTGACATCCAGGCGCAGCAAGCGCACATCCTTCAACGCCTCCAGCACCTGGGGTTTGCCGAACACCTGTTTCTCCATGATCTTGCACGACACGCACCAGTCGGCGTAGTAGTCCAGCAGCACCCACTGGCCCTGGGCGCGTGCCGTGTCCAGTTCACGTTGCAGCGCGGTGGCGTCCTTGACCGTGATGAAGGCGTCGTGGGCCGTAGGGCTGGCCACTCCAGTGGAGGCGTGTGCGCGATAGACCTGCAAGGGCTTGAACAGGTCGTCACTGCCGCCGGCAGCACCAATCATCAACATGCTGCCCCACAACCCGGACAGCAGTGCCAGGCCACCGAACACATGGGCGGCACGACCGAACCCGCCGGTCTGGCGCCAGGCGCTGTAGGCAATGATCAGCAACAGCGCGCCCCACAAGCCGACCCACAGCGACTCATCCAGCACCGGCCGGAGCATGATCAGCGCGGTGCCGAGGAACAGGAAACCGAAGATGCCCTTGAGCAGGTTCATCCAGGTGCCGGGCTTGGGCAGGAAACGGTTGCCGACGGTCACCAGCAGCAACAGTGGCAAACCGATGCCGATGCCCATCGTGAACAGGATCAACCCGCCATGCAGCGCATTGCCACTCTGGGCGATGTACAACAAGGCACCGGCCAGTGGCGCGGTCATGCACGGGCCTACCAGCAAACCGGATAACGCCCCCAGCGCACCAGCCCCGAGCAGGCTGCCACCCCCCTGTTTGCGGCTGGCGTTTTCCAGACGGTCACGCACGGCCACCGGCAATTGCAGTTCAAAGAAGCCGAACATCGGCAGCGACAGCAGTACAAAGATCACCGCGAAACTGCCCAGCAGCCAGGGATTCTGCAGCCATGCCTGCAGATTGGCCCCCAGCAATGCCGCCAGCACACCCAGTGCCGCATACACCAGCGCCATGCTCACTACATAGCTGCCGGCCAGGGCGAAGCCGCGCTTGGCACTGGCACCACTGCCGACGATCAAGCCGGCGAGGATCGGCAGCATGGGCAACGAACAAGGGGCGAATGCGAGCAGCAGGCCCAAGCCGAAAAACACCAGCAAGCTCCAGCCCAGCGCCTGCTGTTGCAGACCACTAGCCAAGGCTTGATCCGGTGCTTCTACGGTGTTGACGGCAGGCACGATACCACCCAGGTCAACCACCTGGGTCTGGGGCGGGTAACACAGGCCGGCATCGGCGCAGCCCTGGAAACCCACTTTGATCCGGCCCGTGGCGTCGGCCGGGATCTTCAGCTCCAGGCCCTGGCGATAGACCTGCTGATCACCAAAGAATTCGTCGCTGTGGGCTTCACCCTCGGGCAGCGCAGGGGCTTGGGCCTCTGGCAGACCGTTGAAACTCAGGCGTTTCTGGTACAGGTAGTAGCCGTCGGCAATTTGCCAGAACAGCTGGGTTTCCCCGGATTCCAGGCGTTCGGAGGTCAAGGTGAAGGCCTTGCCCACCGGCAGGAAATCAGGTTTGGTTTCAAACGGGTTGGCGGCGGCCTGGGCCAGGCCTGCGAAAACAAACAGCATGAATAGAAACAGACGACGCATGGGTAGACCTTATACCGGTGCAAGTAGGGTGCACCATGAAGGGTCGCGATTAACCGATGATTAACCGCGTTATCCTTGTGGCGATGACAGCTGGGGCATAATGTCGGCTTAATCCGGTGCCTTCTTAATCAACACTTTTCTACAGGTCTCACCATGCACGTACTTGTCTGTGAAGACGATGAGCTGATCGCCAGCGGTATTGTTGCCGGCCTTACGGCTCAGGGCATGACCGTGGAACATGTGGCCACGGCGTCGGCTGCCCGGGCGATGCTCAAGGTCGCCGAGTTCGAGGTGATGGTGCTCGACCTGGGGCTGCCCGATGAAGACGGCTTGAAACTGCTTCAGCAACTGCGCCAGCAAGGCCTGGAGATTCCGGTGCTGATTCTCACCGCTCGCGACTCGGTTACTGACCGTGTCGATGGCCTGCAAGCCGGTGCCGATGACTACCTGCTCAAGCCCTTCGACTTGCGCGAGCTGGCCGCGCGCCTGCACACCCTGTTGCGTCGGGTCGCGGGTCGCAGCGTCAACTTGATCGAACACGGGGCCCTGACCTACGACCCCAGCAGCCGGGAAACCTTGCTGGCCGGCCAGCCGGTGGACCTGTCGCGCCGCGAGCAATCGCTGCTGCAGGCCCTGCTGCACAACCGTGGCCGGGTGCTGTCCACCGAGCAACTCAAGGACAGCGTGTACGGCTTCAACGATGAACTGGAAAGCAACGCCCTCAACGTTCATATCCATCACCTGCGGCGCAAGCTCGGCAATGGCATTGTCGAGACCGTGCGGGGGTTGGGTTATCGCCTGGGGCCGGCGGACGCTGGAGAGCAATCGAAGTGATGAGTTTGCGCGTGCGCCTGAGCCTGACCCTCGGCGCGGCTTTCGCGATGATCTGGGCATTGGCCGCGGCCTGGATGCTCAGCGACCTGCGTAACCAGATGATGTTCTCCCTCGATCAGCGGCTGGTGGCGTCGGCGCGCATGGTGGCCGGGCTGCTGGAGCAGCTGCCGCCCTTGCCGAGCAAGGGCGAGGGCACCCACTTCAGTGCCGAACAGTTGAATGTTCCGGGGGGGATGGCCTGTCAGGTCAGCTCGTTGCGCGGTGAAATCCTGGCCCGCAGTCATGCGACGCCCGAGCAAACCCTGGAAGCCGAAAAGCTGGGCTTTCACGATCAGATGATCGACGGCGCCCGTTGGCGCAGCTTCACCCTGGCCCGTGGCGACCTGCGGATCACCACGGCCGACCGGCAAGTGGAGCGCGAAGCGTTGAACCTGTCGATACTGCTGGCCGCGTCGGTGCCGGTGGGCGTGGCCTTGCTCGGCTGCCTGTGCTTGCTGTGGCTGGGCATCGGCCAGGGGCTGGCGCCACTCAACCGCATGCGTGACGCCTTGATGCGCCGTAGCGCCGATTCCCTTGAACCCCTGCAGATCCAGCCGTTGCCCAGTGAATTGCAGCCGTTGCTGGAAACCCAGAACCAGTTGTTCCAGCGCATTGGCAAGACCATCGAGCGCGAGCGTCGGCTGACCGGTGACGCGGCCCACGAACTGCGCAGCCCGTTGACGGCCATCAAGACCCATCTGCAAGTGGCCCGCATGACCGACGGGGCTGCCCGTGACCAGTCCCTGGCCCGAGCCGAAGAGGGCGCCGACCGCTTGCACCGGACCCTGGAGCAACTGCTGTTGCTGGCCCGGGTCGAGGGCAGCCTGTCGTTCGACGATGGTGTGCAGTGCAGCGCCGAACAGGTCGCCCGCCTGGCGATTCAGGACGCGGCGAGTGGTGACCGTAGCCGGATCAAGCTGCACCTGCCGGCCAGTTATTCCCAGGCACCGGTGCAGATGCCCTCGGTGTTGTCGATTGCCGCGCTGCGCAACCTGCTCGATAACGCCTTGCGCCACACGCCGGCGGACGCGGCCGTGGAGCTGAGCCTGGAAACCACCGGCAATCGCGTGCGCTTTAAGGTGCGCGACCACGGCCCGGGGATAGCCGACGAGGACCTGCAACACCTGACTCAACGCTTCTGGCGTAACGGTTCAAGCACCGGTTGCGGCCTGGGCCTGGCGATTGTCCAGGCGATCGTCCAGCGCTGCGGGTGCGTGCTGCATTTCGAGAGTCGTGATGACGGTTTGCGGGTCGAACTGACCATGCCGTTGCAGTCCTGACATTGTTCAACGGAACAGGGATGCCGAGCGCATGCCCCGTTGTAGGAGCGAGCGTGCTCGCGATGGTCGCTAACGATAACGCGTGTTCCCTGACACCCCACGTCGCTCTCACGATTATCGCGAGCACTCGAGCGTCGACCGGCTGCTCCTACAAAGGCGGTCTTATCTCCTTAACTGAACAGCATGACCGTGGCGAGCTCGCCACGGGGTGGCGTTCGCGCTTGATTGGATGGCATGGGCGCCTACGCGCACGTTGTGGGACCGGGCCGGGCGGAGTTCTGTTTGCCAGCGAAAGCGATATTCGCCACCCCCTCGACCCAGCATCCTCACCGCATTTTTGTGCCCCGCGCATAGAAAACCAGCGACCGGTCTAAATCCTCATATCCCTGATGCGTTTCCAGAACAGGAAAACCGGTACGTGCGCGCCCGAGCCGGAATGCGCACCTGCCGGGTGTGCAGTTTTGGTCACTATCATCCGCGTATCGAGGGTCGAGAGATGTCAGTCGCTACCAGCCTTGTCAACGTGCAACCGGCGCCGGTCGAAGTGCTTTACCAGTTCAACGAGTCACCGCTGCTGGCCCGGCAAAGCCGACAGGAATCCAATGCCCGCAGCTACCCACGGCGTATTCCGCTGGCGCTCAAACGCGCCAGGGGCCTTTATGTCGAGGACGTGGAAGGGCGGCGTTTTATCGACTGTCTGGCCGGTGCCGGCACGTTGGCGCTGGGGCACAACCACCCGGTGGTGATCGAGGCGATCCAGCAGGTCCTGGCCGATGAATTGCCGCTGCACACTCTGGACCTGACCACGCCGGTCAAGGATCAGTTTGTGCAGGACCTGTTCGGCCTGCTGCCTGCGGCCCTGGCTGGCGAAGCGAAAATCCAGTTCTGTGGCCCGACCGGTACCGATGCGGTGGAGGCGGCCTTGAAGTTGGTACGTACCGCCACCGGACGCAGTACGGTGTTGTCGTTCCAGGGCGGTTATCACGGTATGAGCCAGGGCGCGTTAAGCCTGATGGGCAGCCTGGGACCGAAGAAGCCTTTGGGGGCGTTGCTCGGCAATGGCGTGCAGTTCATGCCGTTCCCCTATGACTACCGTTGCCCGTTCGGTCTGGGTGGCGAGCGCGGGGTGAAGGCCAACCTGCATTATCTGGAAAACCTGTTGAACGATCCGGAGGCCGGCGTGCAGTTGCCGGCGGCAGTGATCGTTGAAGCCGTGCAGGGCGAGGGCGGGGTGATTCCGGCCGATCTCGACTGGCTGCGGGGTCTGCGCCGGATCACCGAGCAGGCCGGGGTGGCCTTGATTGTCGATGAAATCCAGAGCGGCTTTGCCCGTACCGGGAAGATGTTTGCCTTCGAACATGCGGGGATCATCCCGGATGTCGTGGTGATGTCCAAAGCCATCGGCGGCAGCTTGCCGCTGGCGGTGGTGGTCTATCGCGACTGGCTCGACACCTGGCTACCGGGCGCCCATGCCGGCACGTTCCGTGGCAACCAGATGGCCATGGCAGCAGGCTCCGCGGTGATGCGTTACCTGATCGAACACAAGGTCGCCGACCACGCGCAGGTCATGGGTGAGCGCTTGGCCGCACACCTGCGTCTTCTGCAGCAGGACTTTGCGCAATTGGGCGACATCCGTGGCCGTGGCCTGATGCTTGGTGTTGAACTGGTCAACCCGGCCGGTGAAGCAGACGCGCAGGGTCATCCGCCAGCGTTCGGTCAGTTGGCGCCACGGGTTCAGCGTGAATGCCTCAAGCGCGGATTGATCCTGGAGTTGGGCGGGCGTCACGGGTGTGTGGTGCGCTTCCTGCCACCGCTGATCATCACTGCCGACGAGATTGATCGCGTGGCAGAGATTTTCGGGCGTGCGCTGGGCGCCGCGGTTGCCGAACTCTAATTTTCTCTGGGCTTGATACGTTTCTTCTACACAACGGCTGCACGTGCGGTGCAGCCCATCCTACAGCGATGGAGATTCACCATGACTTCAGTATTCGACCGCGAGGACATCCTCTTTCAGGTAGTGGTCAACCATGAAGAGCAGTACTCGATCTGGCCGGACTACAAGGCCGTGCCGCAAGGCTGGCGCACCGTGGGTAAAAGCGGCTTCAAGAAAGAGTGCCTGGCCTATATCGAAAAGGTCTGGACCGACATGCGACCCTTGAGCCTGCGCCAGAAAATGGCCGAGCAGGCCGCCGCCGGCAACTGACTGCGCGGTTGACAAAAAGCCCGTTGGACCTTGGGTTCAACGGGCTTTTTCGTCTGCGTCCCCGGGCTTCAGGTACTGCGTTTGACGGCCTGCAAGGTGTAGGTCAACGGCAGGCGCCACGGAGCTTCCTTGAGGCGGTATTCACCGTTGGCGTCGCTGACCATCTGGCCCGGCAGAGCATCCCAGGGAATGCTTTGATGTTCGACCAGGCCGGTGATGTCCAGCCCGTGGGCCAGCAATGCACTGATGATTTCCCCCAGACCGTGGTTCCATTCATGGGTCACCGTCGCCTTGAGCGAGACATTTGTTTGGACATAGGTGCGGTCGTCGTCCCACACCTGTGGCGCTTCACGCTCGAAATACGGGAGCTCTACAGACAGGGCGTGTTCGCAGTCTTCATTGAGCGCCCACAGCATCGGGTGGCCCTCGCGGATGAACAACCGTCCTCCAGGTTTGAGCAGTTCGCTGACGGTGCGTGCCCAGGCGTCGATGCTCGGTAGCCAGCACAGGGCGCCAATGCCGGTGTACACCAGATCGAATGCCGCGCGGGGCAACACCTCGGTGGCGTGATAAAGCTCGGACTCAACGTAGGCGATGGGCACTCCGCATTGCTGCGCCAGGGCGCGGGCCTGAGCCAGGGCGGCCGGTGAGAAGTCGAGCCCGGTCATCTGTGCGCCCAGTCGGGCCAGTGAAAGGGTGTCGGTACCGATATGGCACTGCAGGTGCACGCCGCGCAGTCCGCAAATATCCCCCAGCAGTGGCAAGTCGAACCGCACGACATCGGATAGATGCCGGGGGTCGTCGATAAAGGCGGCGGTCGCGTATTCCGCTGAGGCGGCATGCAACGGTGCGCGCTCGTCCCAGTTGGCCTTGTTCAGTGCGATGGAGTCGCTCATGGTTTAGTCCCTTTCCCTGTCTGTTCGCGTCATGCGCAGGGCACGCTAGCACGGGGGGCGGCCTGGTTTCTTGAGGGACTTTGTAAGCGCGGCCCGGTAGGGCCGCGACTTCAGGTGGAAGGTTTCAGGACTGGCTTTTCAGCGCCTGGAGCACTTGATTGATGTTGCCGGACAGCTCGGCCACCGGATCGGCGCCGTCGGTCTGCAGCACCAGCAACCGGCTGCCCCCCGCGGTGATGGCAGCCTTCAGTACCTCCGATGGCGGGCGGTGATGCAGCACCACCGCTACATCGTTGTCCTTGAGGGTTGCGCTCAGCTGTTGCAGGGTTTCGGCTGTCCACTCGTTGTCGGCGCGGGTGTCGAGGCCGACCTGTTCCAGGTTGAGGCCGCTGACCAGGTAGGTGAAGTGATCGCTGAGGCTGAACGTGCTGAGGTTGTCGATATCGGCCAGTTGCGCTTCGCTGTCCGCGCTGAGTTTGAGCAGGCGTTGCTTGAGGGTTGCCAGGTTGCTCTCGATCCTCGGCTTGGCCTCGGGGGCCAGGCGCACCAGATCAGCGGCAATCACGTCGGCCATGCGTCCCATGTTGTTGCTGGCCATCCAGGGTTGGCTGTTCAGCCCGTCGACATTGCCCGGCTGCAAGGCAACGCCCGGCAAGGCACCGTCCACCGGGCGCGCGGCATCGATTTCAACGATACGGATATTGCTGCGTCGGGCGTTCGGGTACAGCGGGTCGTCTGGCCACAACGAGCGCAGGCCGATCACCGCGTCCGCTTGCTGCGACAAGGTGTGCAGGGCCACTGCACCCCGTCCGGAGAAGTACGCGGCTTGTCGCGAGCCCGGAAGATTGGCGGGAGCCGCACGTTCCAGCACGATGTCGGTGCCCTCGGTCAGGCTGGCGGCCAGGCCATGGGTGATCGGCAGCGAGGCCAGCACGTGTACTGTGTGGGCCGCGGTCGCGGCATGCTGCACGGTGTTGCCAATGCCATTATTGGCCGCCAGGCGCATCGGTTCGAAGCGGTCGGTGGCGAAGGTGCTGGTGTTTGCCAGGCCGCACAGGGCCATGGCCAAGGTCAGCTGACGCATGGAAAATGACATTTATCCAATATTCCCTTTGAGGCTGGGGACCACGCCACGGGCGATGGCGGCGAGGGCGAAGGCGATGCCGGCCGTCAGAATGATCGCGGCCCCTGACGGAATCGGCAGGTCGAAGACAATCGGCGCCAGAATCCCGCACAGGGTACTGACGGTGGCGATGAGCACCGAACACCAGAAGAAGCCCTTGAGCGATTGACTCAGCAGGCGTGCCGCGGCCGCCGGAATCACCAGCAGCGCGCCCACCAGGATGGCGCCGATGACTTTCACGGCGGCCACGGTGATCAGCGTGACCAGGACCACGAACAGGTAGTCGAGGGTCTTGACCGCAACCCCGCGCACCGCCGCCAGTTGCGGGTTGAAACTGGCCAGCATGATGCGGTTGTACAGCGGCAGGCTCAGGCCCATCACCAGTGAACCGACGATGGCCAGTACTAGCAGGTCATTGCCGTTGACCGTGAGCACCGAGCCGAACAGCACGTTCTCCAGAATGTGCACGTTGATCTTGCCGGCCAGAATCAGCAGCAAGCTGGCGCCTAGGGCCAATGAAACCGAGAGGAAGACCCCGATCAGGGTGTCGGGCGCAAGGCCAGTGCGGTTGCGCAGGTAGTTGAGCAGGATGCCGAACAGCAGGCAGTAGCCGAACAGGCTGCCATAAGGGCCGGTGTAGGGTTCACCCAGCAGAATGCCGATGGCCACGCCGGTCAATGCCGCATGGCCGACCGCTTCGGAGAAAAACGCGAAGCGCTTGACCACCACCAGCGTGCCCAGGCCACCCAGCACCGGGCCGATCAACAACCCTGCGAGCAGTGCGTTGACCACAAACCCGTAGGCCAGCGCTTCGGGCAAGTAACCCGAAGAGGCCCAGCCCTGAACCATCAAACGAAAGGCTTCGTAACTCATCACGCGGCGCTCCCGGCGGTTCGTGGGTGGGTGGAGAACAGGCTCAGTAAGCGTTCCGGGGTCAGCGCCTGTTTCGGCGTGGCGTCAAACAGTACACGGTGATTGAGCCCGGTGACGCGATCGGCAAGGCGGCCTACGGCTTCCAGGTCGTGCTCGATCCACAGCACGGTGATCCCGGCCTGGCGCCAATCGTCCAGCAACCGTTCAAACACCTGGATCCCCGCTTCATCGAGGGCCGACATCGGCTCGTCGAGCACCAGCAGCTGCGGTGCCGGGATCAACCCCTGAGCCAACAGCACGCGCTGGCGCTCGCCACCGGACAGTGCCCCCATGCGGCGTTTGCGTTTGTCCTGCATGCCGACCCGTTCCAGCGCTTCGCCGATGGCTGCGCTGTAGTGCCGGCTGATGCCCAGGAACGCAGGACGGCGCTGGCACATGGCGGCCATGAAGTCGTCGACGGTGAGGGGCAAGCCGCGATCGAACTCCAGGGCTTGCGGCACGTAGCCGATGGTGCCCGGCTCGCCCGGCCATTCCAGGCTCAGAAGGCCCTGATGGGGCATTTGCCCGAGCAGGGTCTTGATCAGCGAGCTTTTGCCGCCGCCGTTGGGGCCGACCAGCGCATGCACGTTGCCGGGTTGCACCTCAAAGCTCACCTGGTCGAGGATCGTCGTGCGCCCGAGTGTCAGGCTGACATCGTTGAAGTTCAGGGCCGGACCGGCACGTTGTGCGGTCAGGGTTTGCTGGGCCGTCATGCGCCGGCCTCCTGAATGGCCCGGACCACGGTGTTGAGGTTGCCGGTCATTTCCTTTTCATATTTGTCGGCGCTGTAATCACCGTAGGAGATGTGCGACAGCGGGTAGAGCCTGACCCCGGACTCGCGCTGGATGGTGTCGACGTAGGCGGACGGAAAGTCCATCTCCGAGAAGATCACCTTCACGTCCAGCTCACGCAGTTGGTCGATGGTTTTCTTCAGTTGGCTCGGGCTGGGCTCAATGCCGTGGGCCGGCTCGACCACGGCGGTCACTTCCAGGCCGAACTCACGCAACAGGTAGTCGTAGGCGGCATGGACGGTGGCCACCCGCAGATCGGCGTTGGGCGCGGTGGTCAGCCTGGCCAGGGCGTCGGCGCGCATCTGCCGCAGGCGTTTGCCGTAGGCGCGGGCGTTCTGGGTGTAGGCCTTGGCATTGTCCGGGTCGATCTTGCCCAGCTCCCGGGCGATGTTGTTGACTTGGGCAATGGAGGCGCTGATCGACAGGAAGGTGTGAGGGTTCACCACCTTGCCCGCGCCGCGCGCCGCCACGCCGGTGGCAGCCAGCAACGGCACGTTTTCGTTGGCCTCGATCACCTTGACGTTCGGGGTTTCGCTGGCGGCGATCATGCGGTCGGCAAAATCGTCATGGCCGACACCGTTGAGTACGATCACGTCCAGGCCGGCGATGCGCTTGATGTCTTCGGCGCGAGGCTCGTAGGCATGGGGGTTGAAGCCCGCCGGAATCAGCGGCACAACGTCGGCCTTGTCGCCGACAATATTGGTCACGTAGCTGTAATACGGATGCAGCGTAATGCCGATGCGCAGGCGCTTGGCCTGATCGGCACTGGCCAGTGGCACGATCAAGACGGCCAGTAGGCCGATGAGCAGGCGCCGGGCAATGGACAGCAAAGGATAGCGTTGAGATGAACTAGGCATGGGCAAGCGGTCTTCTCTCGGGTGAATGCGCAAAATCAGTGCCGATGCTGGCGGGTGACGCCAGCATCGAATTGGGCGACGATCTGTTGCCAGCCCGCGCTGATGAGCGTGGCATCGGCCAGGTCGGAGGGGGCAGTGAGGCTGGCGCTACGGTTGAGCCAGATGTCCGGCTCGCCCTCATCGTCAGCGCTCAGGCGCATCAGAAACGAACCGGCAACGCTCGGCGCCTGGCTGTGACCGAAGTAGGCGCTGGTTACCAGCATTTGCCAGGCATGAGCGCCGCGACTGAGCGAACTGGCGTCCTGGGCGAAGGGGGCAAAACCTTCATCGGCGAGGGTTTGTGGGGAGGGCGGGACGTGCTGTTCTTCGCGCAGCAGGTGGATTTCGTCGAGGGTCACCCGCAGGTCGGCGTAAATGCCTTGTTCGGAGGCACTGAGGTCGCGTCGGGCGTCCAACTGATGGTGTTCGATACTGCTGACCACCTGCGTCTCAC
Organism: Pseudomonas sp. Irchel s3b6; assembly: GCF_900187415.1. Lineage (NCBI taxonomy): Bacteria > Pseudomonadati > Pseudomonadota > Gammaproteobacteria > Pseudomonadales > Pseudomonadaceae > Pseudomonas > Pseudomonas sp. Irchel s3b6. The sequence goes on from NZ_FYDM01000008.1 coordinate 240,187, forward strand.
CGCGCCACAGCACCACCGAAGCGGCAACCGTCAGGATCGCCAGGCACAAGAGCAGTACATAAAGGGTTTCATGGCCGGCACCGGCCGGGCGGACTACCTGTGTCGTCGGGTTGCTCATGGGGCCTCGATATCCGCTTGGTCGATCTCGACTACGTGCCCTGGGCCGGCGTCGAACAGCACGTAGAACTCGGTCCCCGGCTTTTTGAAGGTCAGGGTCGAGTCGGTACCCAGCTTGCCCGGTACCAGGATGGTTTCGTCGTAACCGATCACGTCCAGGGTGACACCGGGGGCACCGCTGCCATCGGAGAAGCCACCGGTGCAGCGAATCTGTTCGGCATCGATGGCCTTGCACTCGCACATCGGGTTGTGGGCCAGCGCCTGGGCGCTGAAGCCTGCACTGAGTGCCAGGGCGAAGGTGCTGCCAATCAGGCGGACAGCGGTCATGGGGTGGGCGCTCTTCATGGTTTGCCTCCTTGTTTGTTCAGCCAGGCGAGGGTCGCCGGGGACGCCTTGTTCAGTGGCACGGCTGCCTGGTGCAGGCTGCCGTCCCAGCCTTCCATGGTGATCCAGATTTCAGCGTCGGCGCGGGTCTTCTCCGGGACCGGCAGCATGGCGCCCATGCGGTAGGGCGTGCCGAAGAAGATCACCCCGGCGGCGCGCAGGCTGCGGGGTTTGCCGATGCGCAGGTAGGTGGCCTTGACCTGCTCGGCGCAGGTCTTGCACAGCGCCGCGTTGAAGCTCTTCATGTAGCCGGCCGGGCCGGACATTTCCGGCGCGGCATTGCGCAACTCGGCCAGGTGCAGGCTCCAGGGACCGACCTGGACCTCACCGATTTCACGCTCGCCCAACCCGCTGTCGCCGCGAAACAGCGCGGCGTCAGCGAAGTACTTGGGCATGAACCCCAGTGGAATCAGGATCAGCAGGACATTGATGTGAAAGCGCCACTTGTGCCATAGCTGGCTCAGGCGCGACGGTGGTGCGGCTGCGGTGACGTTGCTCACAGGTTGCCCTCCGGCGTGTCGATGTTCATGACGGGAGCCGGCTGCCCGGCCCTGGCGGGACGCGCGGTCTTGTTACTGCGCTTGAGGGCATTGGCGGTGGCCAGGGCCGTGCGTTTGGTCCAGATCAGCAGGCCGCTGAGGACCATCATGCTCAACACCAGGCCGAAGAAGAACCAGATCAGCTTGATCCACAGCCCGCCGAAATCACCGGTGTGCAAGGGCCGCATGGATTCGGTGACGAACTCCAGGCCGCTGCGGTCCGACAACAGGCGCGAGGCGTCGATGTCGCCGTTGTAGGGATTGATCGTTGCGGTCTGGAACATCAACGGGTACCAGCCACGGCCACCGATGGTCAGGTGGCTGTAGGCGTTGGACGGCAGGCTGACGAAGCTGGCTTCCAGCCCCGGGATTTTCTCCTGGGCAATCAGGATGGCGTTGTCCAGGTCGATCATTTTCGCTGGCGTACCGCTCGGCGACAGCGGCACGCTCTCACGGGCCACCACCGGGATTACCGGCTCGCTGGAAATGGAAATGTGGAAATCGGACAGCAGCGCCTGGATCAGGAACCAGATGCCGGTGATGGAAATCACCGCGATGAACCAGATCGACCAGATACCACTGAGGCGGTGGAAGTCTCCCCAGAAAATCCTCGCGCCATGGCGAACCCGTAGCGTGGGCTTGAAAAAGCCTTTCCAGAATTTCTTGTACACCACCAGCCCGGTGATCAGGGACACCAGCAACGGAATGCCCAGGAACGACACCAGGTACCAGCCCCAACTGAAGCCGTTGGTAAAGGGCACCAGCCACCAGCCATGCAGTGCGCGGGTGAAGGCCTGGAAGTTGAAGTCCGGGCTGATCCCTTGAATCACCCCGGTATAGGGGTTGACGTAGACCGTGACCGATCGCCCGTCGGGGTAGCTGACATCAGCCGACAGGGCGAAGTGTGATTCATCCGGGCGACTGATGGACTCGACAAGGGTGTCCGGTTCGGCCTTCTTGATGGCGGCGATGACCTGATCATAGCTGAGCAGTTCGGCGTCGTCGGACGGCTGGCTGGCACGGATGTCCGGATTGGCCAGCCAGACGATCTCCTGGCTGACCACCGCCAGGGTGCCGGTGACGCAGACGATCAGGACAAAGAACCAGATGGGCAACGCGAGCCAGCTGTGTACCAGGAACCAGAGTTTGGAACGGGACTTCTTCGACATGAATGGGGGGTCTTTAATCGATGAGAGGAGCGGTGCTGGAACACCGTGATTCCCAAAAAAGCTTGCCGTGGCTTTTGCCTACGCGGCCCGCTGCATCTAATTAAGACGAATGAGAATCATAAATCCCGAAGGGCAATATGAAAGAAAATGTTTCAGTGGGGCGATGCGGTGGGTGCGCAGACCTGCGGGAGCCGGCTGGCCGCCGAGGCGATGAGGGTCGATACGCCGTCTACGCTGGCCAACCGGTTCCTGCAGGGGAGGGGATTATTGCGGGGTGAACATTTCCTTGGCTCGCTGCTCGATCTGTTCCTGGGTCAAGTCCTCCTTGTGGGTCGCTAGAAACCACAGGTGGCCGTAGGGGTCTTTCAAGGTCCCCGAGCGGTCGCCGTAGAACTGGTCCTTCACTTCTGAAACCACGATACCGCCGGCCTTGATCGCCTGGGCATAGCGGGCATCAACATCCTCGACATACAAATGCAGGCCTACGGAGGGCGAATTGTCGGGGTTGCTCAGCGGACCTTGATCACACGGCGTGCCGAGCATGATCGCGCAGTCGCCAATACGCAGTTCGGCATGGCCGATACCGCCGTCGGGCATCGACAGGCGCATGATTTCCGTGGCTCCGAAGGCTTTCTTGTAGAACTCGATGGCTTCAGCGGCTTTCTGGATGCCCAGATAGGGGGTGATGCTTCGATAACCCTCGGGAATGGGTTTGACACTCATGACCGTTCTCCCTGTTTTCGTTGATGAGGTGGTGCAAGTCCTTCGCCGGTTTCCGGTCGGATAACTATAGGCCAGCCTGTTCAACCTCTCCGAGAGGCCGACGGACTGCAGCATGGCAATTAGAGGGCCATCAGTCATGCCGTTGCGGGTCAGCCGTTCCCGGCGCCAGCAATTGTGCCCCCGCGCCTTGTTCGCCGAGCACATCCCCGTAGTTGCGTAGCGGGCAGGCCTCCATCGACAGGCAGCCGCAACCGATGCAGCCGTTGAGCTTGTCGCGCAGCAAGGTCAACTGAGTGATTCGCTCATTCAGGTCCTTGCTCCATTGCGCGGACAGCTGTTTCCAGTCCGTGGCCGTCGGAGCCCGGTGATCCGGGAGGGACTTGAGTGCCCGGCCGATCTCCGCCAAGGGGATGCCCAGGCGCTGGGCAACCTTGATCAGTGCCACCCGTCGCAGTACTTCGCGAGGATAGCGCCGTTGATTGCCCTGATTGCGGTTGCTCTTGATCAACCCCTTGGACTCGTAGAAGTGCAGGGCCGTGACCGCTACGCCGCTGCGTTCGGCCAATTGGCCGACGCTCAACTCTTTGTGCAGGTTTTCCTTGATCGTCATTTCAATTGCCGCTTGACCTTTACTTAAGTAGAGGTTTTATCCTGCCGACCTTTCATTCGCAAGTCGCGACTTACGTGCCAGGGGGAATCCTCATGCAGCCAGTAGAGAGAAATTGCAGTTTTACCCAACTGATCGAGTTCGAGATCGAACCCCATCAACAGCCAGGATTGGTCTCGGCGCTGTCTGCACAGACCGAACATCTGGCCCAGCACTACCAGGGTTTTCTCAGTGCCAGCGTGCAGGCCAGCGATGACGGCCGGCGCGTGCTCAATTACCTGCAATGGCAATCGCGCGAAGCAGGTGAGGCGGCGTTCCGCGGTTTCGAGAGCGGTGAACAGGATTTCTGGCAACTGATCCGCGCCCATCAGGCCAAGGGCGTCACCTTTGGCTCCTTCCAGGTGCTGCGCAGCATCGAACGCAGCGCAGACAATGCGTTGCAGTGCAGCCTGGTGAACTGAACCGTGGAAAGACGGCAGTGCGCTCAATAATGACTATCGAGGACGATGATTTTTCTCCCGAAAGGGGCGGGGGTAGCCTGTGTCCATTGTTTCAGGCCAGCTCCCGGGAATCGCCCTCATGCACGTTTTGCTCGTTTCTTCGTTGTTGTTGATGACCTCGGTGTTCGCCGGTTGTGCCAGCCAGTCCGCGCCCGAGTTGCGCCCCTACACCGCCGAGGAAAGCCGGGAGCTGGCATTGGAAGCCCTGAATCGCCGTGGATTGTCGTTTGATGAATACCAGGCCAAAAAAGCCGAACTGCTTGGCCAACCGCAAAAGGCCTTCGGTTTCGACCGGCACGGTGAGATGAACGCCGAGCGGGGCGTGACGCTTCACGGTCGCTCCAGTTGAGGCACTGTACTGCTTGAAGTTTTACCCAACTGTCCATGGGCGGCAGACCGCGGCTGCGATAGGGTCGGTATCTGACTGACACCGACGGAATGCGCCATGACGCTCTCACTGGATTTACTGCTGGGCTTTGCCCTGTTCGCCCTGGTAACGTCGATTACCCCTGGCCCGAATAACACGATGCTGCTGGCCTCGGGGGTCAATTTCGGGTTTAACCGCTCGATTCCGCACATGCTTGGCATTACCTGCGGTTTCTTCAGCCTGGTGCTGGCGGTCGGGTTTGGCCTGGGCGCTGTGTTCCAGACTTACCCTTTGCTTTACAGCGTGCTGCGTTTTATCGGCGCGGCCTATTTGCTGTACCTGGCGTGGAAAATCGCCCACTCGGGGCCGGTGTCCGACACCGGGCACGATCAGGCCCGGCCGATCAGTTACCTGGGGGCCGCGGCGTTTCAGTGGGTCAATCCCAAGGCCTGGATCATGGCCATTGGTGCCATCAGCACCTACACCCCCTTGCAGGGCTACTTCACCAACGTGATCGTCATCGCCGCCGTGTTCGCCTTGATCAACCTGCCCAGTGTCAGTCTCTGGGTGGTGTGCGGCAGTCTGTTACGCAATGTCCTGCGTGACCGACGCTGGTTGCGGATGTTCAACTGGGGCATGGCGCTGTTGCTGGTGGCTTCCTTGTACCCGATGCTGCAGGAGAGCTTCAACTGACGGGTGCTTCGACCGGATGTCCGATGCCTGTTAAGCTCGACTTTAGGAGCGTTCCTACGCACTTTTAAATGAAGTCGTCTTTCTTTAACGGCATCCGATCAGGTATTGCTGAGCGCCTGTCATTCGCGCGCTACCCTGAGCGTGGCGCGGCAATGAGCCCATGTACCTGATCCCGGAACCAGCTCTGCGAGTCTTTTATGAATAAGCGTCCTTTGTATTTTGATTACGCCGCCACCACGCCGGTGGATGAGCGGGTCATCCAGGTGATGATCGACTGTCTGGGGTTCAGTGGTAACTTCGGCAACCCGGCGTCCAGCTCCCACGCGTTTGGCCAGCAGGCCCGCCGCTCGGTCGAGCAGGCCCGCCAGCAAGTTGCCGATCTGGTGGGGGCGCAGGCGCAACAAATCGTCTGGACCTCCGGCGCCACCGAATCGAACAATCTCGCCCTCAAGGGCGTGGCCCAGGCCCGGGGACAGACCGGTGGGCACATCATTACCAGCCAGATCGAGCACAAAGCGATCCTCGACACTGCACGGCAGTTGCAGGATGCCGGCGTTGAAGTCACCTACCTGCTGCCGGATGCCGAAGGCCTGATCACCGCTCAAGCGGTCAGCGAAGCGCTGCGCGAGGATACCTTCCTGGTGTCGCTGATGCTGGTCAACAACGAACTGGGCACCGTCAACGACATCCCGGCTATTGGCCAGCGGGTGCGCGAGCACGGTGCGTTGTTCCACGTCGATGCGGCGCAGGGCGCGGGCAAAGTAGCGATTGACCTGGCCCAGTGGCCTGTCGACCTGATGTCGTTTTCCGCGCACAAGGTCTATGGCCCCAAGGGCATCGGTGCACTCTACGTCGGCCCGCGCGCCGAACAGCGCTTACAGGCACAGATCCATGGTGGAGGACATGAAGGGGGCTTGCGCTCCGGAACCCTGGCCACCCATCAGATCGCGGCCATGGGCGCCGCCTTCGCCCTGGCGTCCGAGCACTTTGCCGAGGAGGGGGCCACCATCAGCCGGCTGCGCGAGCGCTTGCTTGAGCAACTCGACGGCATTGCCGGCCTGCGTTTGAACGGCAGCCCGACGCAACGCATTCCCCATACCCTGAGCCTGACCTTCAACGAGGGAGAGTTCAATTCCCAGGCCTTGAGTGCTTCGATTGCCTTCTCGGCCACTTCGGCCTGCAACTCGGCAAACAATGCGCCGTCCCATGTGCTCTTGGCACTGGGCCACGACGCACGGGCGGCCGGGCGGACGATTCGCTTGAGCCTGGGACGTTTCACCACCGAGCAGGACATTGATCAGGCGGCACAATTGATCAAGGCAGCAAGCGCCAGTGCACCGGCGTTCTGGGCTACCGCCCAACCCTGATGCGCCGACCAGAAGTCAGCGCCCTATAACAATACCCAGTGGTTAGCAGGAGACATGATGAGTACGCAGCCTTTGACCCAAGGAACGGTTCCCCAGCGCCTGGCGCTCACCCGCGAGCTGATGAGCCGGGAGGGCATTCACGCCCTGCTGGTGCCGTCGGCCGATCCGCACCTGTCGGAGTACCTGCCGGGTTACTGGCAGGGGCGTCAGTGGTTGTCGGGCTTTCATGGCTCGGTCGGTACGCTGATCGTCACTCAGGAATTCGCTGGCGTCTGGGCTGACAGCCGTTACTGGGAGCAGGCGACCAAGGAGCTCAAGGGCAGCGGTATCGAGCTGGTCAAGCTGCAACCGGGACAACCCGGCCCGCTGGAGTGGCTGGCTGAGCAAACCCCTGAGGGTGGCGTGGTCGCGGTGGATGGTGCGGTCATGGCCGTGGCTTCGGCGCGGACCCTGGGCAGCAAGCTTGAAGAGCGTGGCGCCCGGCTGCGTACCGACATCGATCTGTTGAATGAGGTCTGGAGCGATCGCCCGCGCCTGCCGGATCAACCGATCTACCCGCACTTGCCGCCACAGGCCACTGTGAGTCGTGGCGAAAAACTCGCCAAATTGCGTGAAGCCCTGAAAGCGCGCGGTGCCGATTGGCACTTCATCGCCACCCTCGACGACATCGCCTGGCTGTTCAACCTGCGTGGCGGCGACGTGTCGTTCAACCCGGTGTTCGTGTCCTTTGCGCTGATCAACCAGGAGCAGGCCACGCTGTTTGTCGCACTGAGCAAAGTGGATGCATCCTTGCGCGCGGTCCTTGAAGAAGACGGCGTCACCTTGCGTGACTACGACGAAGTGGCCCAGGCCTTGGCGGCGGTGCCCAACGGTGCAAGCCTGCAAGTCGACCCGGCGCGGGTGACGGCCGGTCTGCTGGGTAACCTGGACAGTGGGGTGAAGCTGATTGAAGGCCTGAACCCGACCACCCTGGCCAAGTCGCAGAAAAGCCTCGCCGATGCCGAGCACATTCGCCGGGCCATGGAGCAGGACGGCGCAGCACTGTGCGAATTTTTCACCTGGCTGGACGACGCCCTGGGGCGTGAGCGCATCACCGAACTGACCATTGACGAGCATCTGACGGCTGCCCGTACCCGTCGTCCGGGTTATGTGTCGCTGAGTTTCAACACCATTGCGGCCTACAATGCCAATGGTGCGATGCCGCACTATCACGCCACCGAAGAAGAACATGCGGTGATCGAGGGCGACGGCCTGTTGCTGATCGACTCCGGTGGTCAATACCTGGGCGGCACCACCGACATTACGCGCATGGTGCCGGTGGGCACGCCTACCGCAGAGCAGAAGCGTGACTGCACGCGGGTCCTCAAGGGCATGATTGCCTTGTCCCGCGCGCAGTTCCCGCGCGGCATTCTCTCGCCGTTGCTCGATTCGATTGCACGGGCACCGATCTGGGCCGAAAGCGTTGATTACGGCCATGGCACCGGGCATGGCGTCGGTTACTTCCTGAACGTTCACGAAGGCCCGCAAGTCATTGCCTATCAAGCCGCGCCAGCGCCGCAAACCGCGATGCAGCCGGGGATGATCACCTCGATCGAGCCGGGTACTTATCGTCCGGGGCGCTGGGGGGTGAGGATCGAGAACCTGGTGTTGAACCGTGAGGCGGGCAGCAGTGAGTTCGGTGAGTTCCTCAGGTTCGAAACCCTGACCCTGTGCCCGATCGACACCCGCTGCCTGGACACTTCATTGCTGACCCAGGATGAGCGCGAGTGGTTCAACGACTATCACGCACAAGTCCGCGAGCGCCTGAGCCCTCTGCTCGATGGTGCTGCCCTGGCCTGGCTGAACATCCGCACTGCCGCTATCTGACTCAAGCGTGCGCCGTCAGCCAGGGCTGACGGCGCACGGCTTGACCCGGATTCAGCTCAACGCCTCGCGCACGAAGTCCAGTCGGTCCTGACCGAAGAACAACTGGTCATCGACGAACATGCTTGGCGCACCAAACACTCCCCGCCTGATCGCTTGCTCGGTGTTGTCCTTGAGCACGGTCTTGACGTCTTCGTCCGCCGTTAACGCCAGCACGGTATCGGGATCAAAGCCGTGTTCGCTGAGCACGGCGGCGACGGTTGCCGGATCATTGAGGTTGCGGCCATCCACCCAGATCGCCTGAAACAGGCAATCGATGAAGTCGAGGAAGCGTTCGGGCTGTTGCTGCTGGATGCCGGTGACGGCCCGCATGAGTAGCAAGGTGTTGATGGGGAAGTGTGGGTTGAGTTTGAACGGTACGCCGTAGCGCTTGGCGTACCGCGTCAGGTCCTGGAACATGTAGCGTCCCTTGGCCGGGATCGTCGCCGGCGAGGAGTTGCCGGTGGCTTTGAACACGCCCCCCAGCAACATCGGCTGGTAGATCAGTTGGCAGCCGGTTTGTTCGCAGAGGCGCGGCAGCTGGGTATAGGCCAGGTAAGTGGCGGGGCTGCCGAGGTCGAAGTAGAACTCCAGGGTTTTGCTCATGTTCGCTACGCTCTGATTATTGTTCTGGGGCAGTGTTTACCAGCGTTCATTCCAGGGGCGCAGGTCCAGTTCGAAGGTCCAGGCATCCCGTGGTTGACTGTGCAGGTACCAGTAGTTTTCGGCAATGTGCGCGGGGTCAAGAATGCCGTCCTGGTCCTTGAGCGCATATTTGTCCGGGAAGCTCTCGCGGATAAAGTCAGTGTCGATGGCGCCATCGACCACCACATGGGCGACATGGATGTTCATGGGCCCCAGTTCCCGCGCCATGCTTTGGGCCAGGGCACGGATGCCATGCTTGGCGCCGGCGAACGCGGCAAACCCGGCGGCGCCCCGCAGACCGGCAGTGGCCCCGGTGAACAGAATCGTGCCGCGTTGGCGGGTCACCATGCGCTTGGCCACTTCACGGGCGTTCAGAAAGCCCGAGAAGCAGGCCATTTCCCAGATCTTGAAATATTTGCGGGCCGTCTCCTCAAGGATGCTGCAAGGCACGTTGGCACCAATGTTAAAGACGAAGGCCTCGATCGGGCCTATCTGGCTTTCGATCTGTTCCACCAGCGCGATCACGTCTTCTTCCTTGCGGGCATCGCACGCAAAACCGTGGGCCTCGCCACCGTTGGCCTTGATGGCATCGACCAATGGCTGCAACTTGTCGGCGCTGCGACGGGTGACACAGGCAATCAGGCCTTCCTGCGCAAAACGCTTGGCAATGGCGCCGCCGGTGGCATCGCCAGCCCCGACAACCAGTACGACTTTCTTGTTGTTGATAGCGGTGGTCATAGTGATCGCTCTTTGGTAAACGGTCGTTAACTAAACGAACGTTATGCTACGATTGCGGATACGTCAAGCTGATGGATGTTCGGGGAAAAGCATGCGCTACTCAGCCAGTCACAAACTGGAAACCAGGCAGAAACTGCTGGAAAGCAGCTCGGAATCGGCCAAGACCGAAGGTTTCAGCGCCGTGGGTGTCGATGGATTGATGAAAGCCATTGGGCTCAGCGGCGGGGCGTTCTACAGCCACTTCGCCTCCAAGGACGAACTTTTCGTATCGATCGTCGAGCGCGAGTTGCGTCACAGCCTTGAGCGATTGAGTGGCGAGGGGGACTTGAGTCGAGACAGGCTGGAGCGTTGTCTCAAGCTCTACCTGAGCATGGCTCATGTCGAGCACCCCGGGACCGGGTGTGCACTGCCCGCATTGGGGGCCGAGATTGCACGCTCCGATGTCCGCGTTCGCCAGGAAGCGGAGCAGTGGATATGTCGATTGCACAAAAGCTGGGCAGCTATTCTGGAGAGTGACAGTCTGGCCTGGGCCATCCTGTCGCAATGTGTCGGGGCGCTGGTGGTTGCGCGGATGCTGGTGAGTCCTGAGGTCCAGCGCAGCGTATTGCAGTCAGGCTACGAGGAAATCGGACTGCAGATAGCCACTCGAAAAGTCTGACAGGAACGCACGGATTACTTGCAGATGATAATCATGCTGCGGCTGGTATACCCGGCAGGGTTCAAGCCAAACGGATAGTCGCCCGGGTCTTCGACGCTGTCACCGGACTTGGCGATCACCTTGTAGCCTTTTGGTCCGCACGCGTGGACGGCGGTTGCGTCGCACTTGTTCCAAGAGGACGAAAGGCCGGAGCAGTTGATGTGAAGGCCTTTTTTCCCACGCTTAACTTCGGTGTTAGAGGTCGCGGCACATCCGGCAATAGCCAGTACTGCAATAAGTACCAAAAATCGTTTCATTCCTTTCCCTAATACGGTCTCGGGTCTGGCGCCCAAGCCTGACAGCGTGCGCTTTCATTTCTTGTCGATGACATCCCTACCCGAGCTGTCGATATCCTATGTCGAGTCGGGGCTAAAATGGCCTAATTGAGCGCTAAATACCAGACCTTCGTCAGAATGAAACTCAGTCTGCCGCTATCAGGGGCTTGGATTCGCTGCGCATGGTCATGGTTGCGCCCACGGAGGCAAGGATGATGCAGGTAATGGCCATCCACTGCGCCAGGGACAGGTACTCGTGCAGGAACAGCAGTCCGGACAAGGCCCCGACAGCGGGCTCGATGCTCATCAGCGTGCCAAAGGTGCGTGCGGGCATGCGGGTGAGGGCGACCATTTCGAGGGTATAAGGAAGGGCGGTGGACAGAATCGCCACGCCAAGCGCAATGGGGATCAGCGACGGCGTCAGCAACGCAGCGCCAGCATGGGCGATTCCGAAAGGCGCAACGAAGAGGGCGGCAATCATCACCCCGAGCGCGGCAGTCTGCACGCCATTGTCTGCCCCGGCCTTCTGGCCGAAGAGAATGTACAGCGCCCAGCAGACGCCGGCTGCGAGTGCGTAACCGGCACCCACGAGGTCAATGCTCGCGCTTGCCGCGTCCGTCGGGATAAGCAGCAGCAAGCCGACGATGGCCAGGCCGATCCACATGAAGTCGATGGCCCTGCGCGAGGCATAGATCGCCACTGCCAGCGGGCCGGTGAACTCCAATGCAACGGCGATGCCCAAGGGCACGGTTTGCAGCGACATATAGAAGAGGAGGTTCATGCCGCCCAGCGCCACGCCATAGACAATCACGGTACGCAATGACTTGGCAGTGAGCCTGGCTTTCCAGGGGCGCAGCAACAGGACCATGATTACGCTGGCGAAGATCAGTCGCAGGGTCGTCGTTCCTTCGGCGCCCACGACCGGGAACATGCTTTTGGCCAGGGACGCGCCGGACTGAATCGAGGCCATGGCTATTAATAGCAGGCCGACCGGGAGCAGAGTCGAAGCCAGACTGCGGGGGTGGTCATTCATTGCGTGGAGTCTTCCGGAATCAGGAGGCGAGAGAGCGCACATCATGCTTAACTAATATGAAATGAGCAATATACTGCGCAGTCTTTGTGCGAGTAGCGCCTTTTCAGGCAGGTTTTTGGGGCTTTGACGGCTTTCTGATAGAAACCCTGAATTAGCAGTTGACGGCGAATTTTATCTGTCTATAATCCGCCCACTTCCGGCGCAGTCGAAACGGAAAACTCCTTGGTAAACAACGAGTTACGCAGTTTTCGGCAGCAGGTTGCTTCAGGTCATCGAAGCCAAAAGGAAGTTGAAAAAGAGGTGTTGACAGCGGCGTGTAACGCTGTAGAATTTGCCTCCCGCTGACGAGAGATCGAAAGCGCAAGTGGTTGAAGTTGCAAAGGATTCTTTGAAAACTTCTGAAAATAACCACTTGACAGCAACAGAGGCTGCTGTAGAATGCGCCGCTCGGTTGAGATGAAAGATCTTAACCAACCGCTCTTTAACAACTGAATCAAGCAATTCGTGTGGGTGCTTGTGCAGTCAGACTGATAGTCAACAAGATTATCAGCATCACAAGTTACTCCGC
>NZ_FYDM01000007.1:0-252925 GCF_900187415.1 Pseudomonas sp. Irchel s3b6
GCGGCTACTCATCGAGGGCCGAGCGCTGTTGCCACAGCGCTCACCATGAGCCCGGATACATTAGCGCAAGCCAGCTTTACCGAAAACAGCCAAAGAGGTTGCAGGAGATGGGCTGACCATACATTTTTCATGAGGCAGTGTTAAGCCCGATCACGTTCCAGCAGCGGCTTGAGGTAGTACCCGGTATGGGACTGCTTCATCTCCGCCACTTCTTCAGGCGTGCCCACGGCAATGATCTGGCCGCCCTTGGAACCGCCTTCCGGACCCAGGTCCACCAGCCAGTCGGCAGTCTTGATCACATCCAGGTTGTGTTCGATCACCACCACGGTATTACCGTGGTCGCGCAGGCGATGCAGGACGTCGAGCAGTTGCTGGATGTCCGCGAAGTGCAGGCCGGTGGTCGGCTCATCAAGGATGTACAGGGTCTTGCCGGTGTCGCGTTTGGACAGCTCGCGGGACAGCTTCACCCGTTGTGCCTCACCCCCCGACAGCGTTGTCGCCGATTGCCCCAGCTTGATGTATGACAGGCCGACATCCATCAACGTCTGGAGCTTGCGCGCCAGGGCTGGAACCGCATCGAAGAACACCCGCGCCTCTTCAATGGTCATCTCCAGGGTTTCGTGGATGCTCTTGCCCTTGTACTTGATCTCCAGGGTTTCACGGTTATAGCGCTTGCTCTTGCAGACGTCGCACGGGACATAGATGTCCGGCAGGAAGTGCATCTCGACCTTGATCAGGCCATCGCCTTGGCACGCTTCGCAGCGTCCCCCCTTCACGTTGAACGAGAAGCGCCCCGGGCCATAACCCCGGGAACGGGATTCCGGAACGCCGGCAAACAGTTCGCGAATCGGCGTGAACAACCCGGTGTAGGTGGCGGGGTTGGAGCGTGGCGTACGGCCGATCGGGCTTTGGTCGATGTCGACCACCTTGTCCAGGTGTTCCAGGCCCTTGATGCCGTCGTGAGCGGCGGCTTCCAGAGTGGTCGCGCCATTCAGTGCCGTGGCGCTAAGAGGGAACAGGGTGTTGTTGATCAGCGTCGACTTGCCGGAACCGGATACGCCGGTCACGCAGGTCAGCAGGCCAATCGGGATATCCAGGTCGACATTGCGCAGGTTGTTGCCCCGGGCACCCTTGAGCGACAGCGAGAGCTTCTTGTTGCGTGGCGTACGCTTGGCCGGCACTTCGATCTTGACCCGGCCGGACAGGTACTTGCCGGTCAGCGAGTCCGGGTGGGCCATGACTTCGGCGGGTGTGCCTTCGGCGACGATATGCCCGCCATGCACGCCCGCGCCCGGGCCGATATCCACCACGTAGTCGGCCAGGCGAATGGCGTCTTCGTCGTGCTCGACCACGATCACGGTGTTGCCGATGTCGCGCAGATGCTTGAGGGTCCCCAGCAAGCGGTCGTTGTCCCGCTGGTGCAGGCCAATCGACGGTTCGTCGAGGATGTACAGCACGCCCACCAGCCCGGCGCCGATCTGGCTGGCCAGGCGAATGCGTTGTGCTTCGCCGCCTGACAGGGTGTCGGCGCTGCGGTCCAGCGACAGGTAGTCGAGGCCGACGTTGACCAGGAACTGCAAGCGCTCGCGGATTTCCTTGAGGATCTTGTCGGCGATTTCGCCGCGGCGACCGGGCAGGCTCAGCGTGCCGAAGTAGTCGCACGCATCACCGATCGGCAGATTGGTCACGGCCGGCAACGTTTTTTCGCCCACCCATACGTGCCGCGCTTCGCGACGCAGGCGGGTGCCACGGCAGTCCGGGCACGGCTGGGTGCTGAGGAACTTGGCCAGCTCTTCGCGTACCGAAGCGGATTCAGTTTCGCGGTAGCGACGGTCCAGGTTCGGCACGATGCCTTCGAACGGGTGTGAGCGTTTGACGATGTCGCCACGGTCGTTCAGGTATTTGAAGTCGACGTTCTGCGTACCGCTGCCATGCAGGATGACTTTTTGCTGGTCCGCCGGCAGTTGGCCGAACGGCACTTCCAGGCTGAAGCCGTAATGCGAGGCCAGTGAGCCGAGCATCTGGAAGTAATAGACGTTACGCCTGTCCCAGCCGCGTATCGCGCCTTCGGCCAGGGTCAGTTCGCTGTTGACCAGGCGCTTGATGTCGAAGAACTGCTTGACCCCCAGGCCGTCACAGGTCGGGCAGGCGCCGGCCGGGTTGTTGAAGGAGAACAGCTTGGGCTCCAGCTCGCTGATGGCGTGGCCGCAGATCGGGCAGGCGAAGCGCGCGGAGAAGATCATCTCCTCGCCTGGCTCGTCGTCCATCGGAGCGACCAGGGCAATGCCATCGGCCAGCTTCAACGCCGTTTCGAAGGATTCGGCCAAGCGCTGTTGCAGGTCGTCGCGCACCTTGAAGCGGTCGACCACGACGTCGATCGAGTGCTTCTTCTGTTTATCCAGCTTGGGCAGTTCGTCCAGCTCGCAGAGCCTGCCGTTGACCCGGGCCCGGACAAAGCCCTGGGCGCGCAGTTCTTCGAAGACCGACAGGTGTTCGCCTTTTCGCTCGCGGATCACCGGGGCCAGCAGCATCAGCTTGCTGCCTTCGGGTTGGGCCAGGACCAGGTCGACCATCTGACTGACGGTCTGGGCTTCCAGTGGAATATCGTGATCCGGGCAGCGCGGAATACCGGCGCGGGCGTAAAGCAGGCGCAGATAGTCGTAGATTTCGGTGATGGTGCCGACGGTGGAGCGCGGGTTGTGCGAGGTTGATTTCTGTTCGATGGAAATCGCGGGCGACAGGCCTTCGATGGTGTCGACGTCAGGCTTTTCCATCATCGACAGGAACTGTCGGGCGTAGGCCGACAGCGATTCGACATAGCGTCGCTGGCCTTCGGCGTACAGCGTGTCGAATGCCAGGGAAGACTTGCCGGACCCGGACAAGCCGGTGATGACGATCAGCTTGTCCCGTGGCAGGGTCAGGTCGATGTTCTTCAGGTTGTGGGTTCGAGCCCCACGAATCAGGATCTTGTCCAAGATGGCCTCGCTTGGCGGGCGTCGAAAACCCAAGAGTATACGGCCAAATACTGGATGGATGCACACTGTCAAATGAGCTCGGCGCAGCCTTACATGAAGAGTCTGTCATCCGTGCGCGTCAAAGCGTCACCCTATACCCCGTCAACCGATGGGACTGGTAGAATCGCCGCCGGTTCACATGAGGTAATTCCATGCACGATCCCCACAGCGAACGCATGAGTGGTAGCGAGACCCGCGCGGCAAGCGGTCTGGCCCTGGTGTTCGCGTTCCGTATGCTTGGCATGTTCATGGTGTTGCCGGTACTGGCGACCTACGGCATGGACCTGGCAGGCGCGACCCCGGCCCTGATCGGCCTGGCGATTGGTGCCTATGGCCTGACACAGGCACTGTTCCAGATTCCGTTCGGGGTGATTTCCGACCGTATCGGTCGGCGCCCGGTGATTTACCTGGGGCTGATCGTCTTCGCCCTGGGCAGTGTGCTGGCTGCCAATGCCGATTCGATCTGGGGCGTGATCGCCGGACGCATCCTGCAAGGCGCCGGGGCGATCTCCGCCGCGGTCATGGCCTTGCTGTCCGACCTGACTCGCGAACAACACCGCACCAAGGCCATGGCCATGATCGGCATGACCATCGGCCTGTCGTTTGCCGTGGCCATGGTGGTCGGGCCGTTGCTGACCCGCGCATTTGGGCTGTCCGGGCTGTTCCTGGCGACGGGTGGCATGGCGCTGATCGGCATCCTGATCGTGATGTTCATGGTGCCGCGCTCCACCGGCCCCCTGCAGCACCGCGAATCCGGCGTGGCCCGCCAGGCCCTGATGCCGACGCTCAAGCACCCGGACCTGCTGCGCCTGGACCTGGGTATTTTTGTGTTGCACGCGATGTTGATGTCGAGCTTCGTCGCCTTGCCGCTGGCGCTGGTCGAGAAGGCCGGGCTGCCCAAGGAGCAGCACTGGTGGGTGTACCTGACCGCGCTGCTGATTTCCTTCTTCGCCATGATCCCGTTCATTATCTACGGCGAGAAGAAACGCAAAATGAAACGAGTTTTACTCGGTGCCGTCGTGACGCTGATGCTCACTGAGCTATTCTTCTGGCAGTTCGGCGACAGCTTGCGGGCTCTGGTGATCGGGACGGTGGTGTTCTTTACCGCCTTCAATCTGCTGGAAGCTTCGTTGCCGTCGCTGATCAGCAAGGTTTCACCGGCAGGCGGCAAGGGCACGGCGATGGGGGTTTACTCCACCAGCCAGTTCCTCGGTTCGGCACTCGGCGGGATCATGGGTGGCTGGATGTTCCAGCATGGCGGTCTGTCGGTTGTGTTCCTCGGATGCGCAGGTCTGGCTGCCCTCTGGCTGGCCTTTGCTGTTACCATGCGTGAACCTCCCTATGTGACGAGCCTGCGCTTGCCGTTATCGCCTGAAGCGGTCCGCGAAGCCGGTCTGGTCGAGCGCCTTTTGGCCGTTGTAGGGGTAACAGATGCCGTTGTAGTCGCCGATGAAGCGGCGATCTACATCAAATTGGACACCGAACTATTGGATCGCACCACCCTCGAGCGCCTGGTCAACAACCCGGCGCCGACAGCGTGCGAAGCCTAGGAGAACGTTATGGCCCGTGGGGTTAACAAAGTCATATTGGTCGGCACTTGCGGCCAGGATCCCGAAGTTCGCTACTTGCCTAACGGTAATGCCGTGACCAACCTGAGTCTGGCGACCAGCGAACAGTGGACCGACAAGCAAACCGGTCAGAAAGTCGAAAAGACCGAATGGCACCGTGTGTCGATGTTCGGCAAGGTTGCAGAGATCGCCGGCGAATACCTGCGTAAAGGTTCGCAGGTCTACATCGAAGGGAAGCTGCAGACCCGCGAGTGGGAAAAAGACGGTATCAAGCGTTACACCACCGAAATCGTGGTCGACATGCAAGGCACCATGCAGTTGCTGGGCGGCCGTCCACAGGGCGATCAACAAGGCCAGGGCGGCGGTAACAACTACCAGCAATCCGCTCCGCGCCAGCAGGCTCCGCGTCCTGCACCGCAACAACAGCCGCAGCGTGAGTCGCGTCCAGCGCCACAGCAACAGGCCGCACCGCAGCCGGCTGCGGATTTCGACAGCTTTGATGACGATATTCCGTTCTAAGGCAGCAACACGCTTCAAGCCACAAGCTGCAAGCTAAAAAAAACCGCGCTTCGGTCCACGAAGCGCGGTTTTTTTGCTTTTGCTTGTCGCTAAAAGCTTGCCGCTTAACGCTGCGCGAAGCGCAACATATCCGCATTCACCTGCTCTTTATGGGTATCCGTCAGCCCATGGGGTGCCCCCGGATAGACGATCAGTTCGGCGTGCTCGATCAATCGCTTGCTCTCCAGCCCTGCCGCCTGGATCGGCACGATCTGGTCATCGTCGCCATGGATGATCAGCGTCGGCACATCAAACTTCTGCAAATCCTCGCGAAAGTCGGTTTCCGAAAACGCCTTGATGCTGTCGAGGGTGTTTTTGTGACCGCCCATCATGCCTTGCATCCAGAACGAATCGATCAGCCCTTGGGATGATGTCGCGCCTGGGCGGTTGAAGCCGAAGAACGGGCCGCCGGCAATGTCCTTGTACAGCTGCGAGCGGTCGGCGATGGAGCCGGCGCGGATGCCGTCGAAGACTTCGATCGGCAGACCCTTGGGGTTCGTTTCGGTTTTGAGCATCAAGGGCGGTACAGCGGAAATCAGCCCGGCCTTGGCCAGGCGCCGGGTGCCGTGGCGGCCAATGTAACGCGCGACTTCACCGCCGCCGGTGGAGAAGCCGAAGAGGATCACGTTGTTCAGGTCCAGGTGTTCGATCAGCTCGGCGAGGTCGTCGGCGTAGTGATCCATGTCGTTGCCATCCCACGGCTGGCTCGAGCGCCCGTGACCGCGGCGATCATGGGCGATGGCGCGAAAGCCGTTGTTGGCAAAGTGCAGCATCTGCGATTCCCAACTGTCGGCGCTCAGTGGCCAACCGTGGCTGAACACCACTGGTTGCCCGTGGCCCCAGTCCTTGTAATACAGGGTGTTGCCTTCGCGAGTCGTGAGAGTAGCCATGTCTTTCGTCTCCAATGAATGCTCAGGTGGGTGAGGCTCAGTGGTGGGCAGCCAGAAACGTTTCGGTGGACACCACATTGGCGTAGGCAAAGCCCAGGGCCGACATGAACGCGGCATGGACCTGGGCGGCCGGCACAACAAGACCGTTGAACTCCAGGTCACGGGTCGCACAGGCGTCGTGGATGACCGTCACGGTGTAGCCAAGGTCGGCCGCGGCTCGAGTGATGCCATCGACGCACATGTGACTCATGCTGCCGACGATCACCAGGCTCTCGATGCCTTGCTGGTCGAGGATTGACTGTAGTTCGGTTTCACGGAACGAGTTGACGAAGTGCTTGAGCACCACCGATTCGTCAGGGCGGTTGAGGACTTTGGGGTGCAGCTTCGCGCCTTCGGAGCCCGGGGTGAAAAACGGTGCCGCGTCGGCATTGAATTCGTGGCGAACGTGCACCACCTGATCACCGGCCTCGCGAAAGGCCTGGATCAGTTTCGCCGCGTTATCGGCGGCGGCGTCTGCACCGACCAGCGGCCATTTGCCTTGGGGGAAGTAGTCATTCTGGATATCGACTACGATGAGTGCTTGCTTGGCCATGGGTGTTTCCTCGAACGGTTGGATGTGGCACGAAGTATCGGGTTTGGCAGGCGTTTCGAGGATTGGCCGCACCGACAATAGCAGGGGGAAAACTGACAATGGGCATGGCTCGCGCAGTCGCCGAATTGGGCGTGCTGATCTATCCCGGCGCACAGCTGGCCGCGGTACACGGCTTGACCGATCTGTTTGGCGTTGCCAACCGCATTGCCACCGAGCATCGGAGCGCGCAACTGCCGCTGTTGCGGATCAGCCACTGGCAAGTGGATGCCGACCAAGCACCCAGACGTACCTACGACAGTCATCCCGGTCCCGAAGGGGCGCTGGTGGCACTGTTGATCCCGCCGTCGATTGGCGGTTTTTCCGAAGGCCAGGCATCACCCGCGCTGATCGAATGGATACGTCAGCAACACGCTGCTGGCGCGACCTTGGGGGGCGTGTGTGTAGGCTCGATCCTGCTGGCCGAAAGCGGTCTGCTCGACGGTCGCAGCGCCACCACCCACTGGACCTCGGCCAAGCCGTTCGCCGCGCGTTACCCGAAGATCAAACTCCATGCCCATAAGCCCATCGTCGACGATGGCGACCTGATCACCACTGCCGGCCTGATGGCTTGGTCCGAGCTGGGGTTGCGGCTGGTCGACCGCTTGCTGGGGCCGAGCATCGCCACTGGCACCGCGCGTTTCCTGGTGGTCGAGCACAGTGACAGCGCCAGTCAGTGCGGCAGCAACTTTGCGCCGATCCTGAGCCATGGCGACGCGGCGATTCTCAAGGTTCAGCACTGGTTGCAAGGCAATGGCGCGGTGGAGGTTTCACTGAGCGTGATGGCGCAGCAGGCCGGGCTTGAGGAACGGACGTTCCTGCGGCGTTTTCGGGCGACGACGGGTTTGAAACCCACTGAGTACTGCCAGCACCTGAGAGTCGGCAAGGCCCGGGAGATGCTTGAATTCAGCAACGGCACCATTGATCACATTGCCTGGAGCGTGGGTTATGCGGATCCCGGAGCGTTTCGCGCCACGTTCAAGAAAATCACCGGGTTGACGCCCAGCGATTACCGCGCCCGGTTCGGTGTGAGCCCTTCGCCAGTCGTGTCGCGATAGGGGGGGCGAGTTGATCGTGCAGCATGCCGGAGTGCCGGTCGTCGTCGTGCAGAATAAAACGCAGCCGCAGCCACTACTGTTGTAACAGCGGGTGGAGGTTGCCCGTGTCGGGCTGTCGGTGGGGTTGGCCTGATCCCTGCTCCCCTTCAGCGACATTCATCGAGCGCATATGGCAGGGGGACGCATGACCCCGACAAATCGCAAAAAGCTGGTGGTTGCCCACTCGACCCGAGCCGAGGCGCCGCTTCACGAAGTCGAGACCAACCGTGCGCTGGCCCAATGGCTGGCGCAGATTCTCGGCTGGCCGTACGGCGGCAGCTTTGACCCGGACCTGCATGGCGGGCGCGACCTCTACCTGCTGCCCAGCCAGACCCTGGTCGGCGCTGCCGAGGCCCGGCAACTGGGGGTCAAGGGGCCGGAGGATCTGTGGGGCGGCTACGTTGACCATGCTTTCATCTGCACCAAGGCGATTGTTCACGGTTTATTGAACCGGGATGCGCTGGCGCCTGAAGGCTGGGTCGCGCTGTTCCCCGAGCGGGTGCGCAAGGTGGTGCTCGAGGGCATCAGCGTGTTTTCGCTGGCGGACGCGCGGCTGGCGGCCGAGCAGTTGCTCGAGCACGGTCCGATCCGCCTGAAGCCGATTCATGCCTGCGCCGGACGTGGCCAAGAGGTGATCCGCAACCTCGACTTCTTCAGAAAGATCCTCACCCGTCCCGATACCGACGCGTTGTTCGCCGCCGGGGTGGTGCTGGAACAGGAGCTGAAAAACGTCGTGACCCACAGCGTGGGCCAGAGCTTCATCGGCGACAGGGTCCTGAGCTATTGCGGCCAGCAACACCTGACCGAGGACGGGCAGGGCGAGAAGGTCTATGGCGGTTCGGACTTGCTGGTGGTGCAGGGCTACTACGACGACCTGCTCAAATTACCGCTGGCCGATGACGTACGTCTGGCGATCGAGCAGGCGCAGGTGTTCGACAGCGCGGCGGACGAGTCCTACCCCGGGTTCTATGCCTCGCGCCGCAACTACGATATTGCCCAGGGGCTGGACGCCCATGGCCAGAAGCGTAGCGGCGTACTCGAGCAGTCCTGGCGCGTGGGCGGTGCCAGCAGTGCGGAGGTGGCGGCCTTGCAGAGCTTCGTCAATCACCCGGCGGTGGACGCGGTCTGCGTGTCGGCGGTGGAAACCTACAGTGACCGCCCCTTGCCCGCAGGCGCCATCGAGGTCTATCGCGGCCCGGCAGCAAACAGTGAATGCCTGCTCAAGTACGTAACGGTCAAACCCTATGACGGCCAAAAGTGAAACCATTGACATCGAGATCGACGGCGAATGCATGAGCGCGACCTTCCTCACCCCCAAATCCAGGGTGCCTGGCGTGTTGTTCGTGCATGGCTGGGGCGGTAGCCAGGAGCGGGACCTGGAGCGGGCCAAGGGCATCGCCGGCCTTGGCTGCGTGTGCCTGACCTTCGACCTGCGCGGGCACACCGGTGGCACGGGCATTCCCCTGTCCCGTGTCACCCGTGAAGACAACCTCAGGGATTTGCTGGCGGCCTATGACCGCTTGCTCGCACACCCGGCCATCGATACCTCGGCGGTGGCGGTGGTGGGGACCAGTTATGGCGGCTACCTGGCGGCCATCCTCAGCACGTTGCGTCCGGTGCGTTGGCTGGCGTTGCGAGTCCCGGCGCTGTACCGCGACGAGCGGTGGGACGCCCCCAAGCGTGACCTCGACAAACAGGATCTGCTGGATTACCGCAGTCGACTGGTGCCCGCCGATAGCAATCGAGCGTTGCATGCCTGCTCGCAATTTACCGGCGATGTGCTGCTGGTGGAGTCGCAAAGTGATGAGCATGTGCCTCACGCGACGTTGATGAGTTATCGCACGGCGTTTCAGCATACCCATTCCATGACTCACCGGATCATCGATGGCGCCGATCACGCCCTGAGCGAGCCGGTGGGGCAGCAGGCCTATACGTCGATCCTGGTCGGCTGGATCACTGAAATGGTGGTGGGTGAGCGTCTGAGCATTATTCAGTCGAGCTGAAGGCTGAACTGTTTGCAGCGAGGAGAGTGATCGGGTTCAGTCAGGTTTTTTCGCGATGCGCAGCGCCCTGGCCCGGGCTTCGATCAGCAGGTACATGCCCACGGCGATTAGCAGTGGCAGGATAAAATAGATCGCCCGATAGGCAATCAGCCCGGCAATCAGGCTGCTGCGCGAGGCCTGGTGTTGCAGCAGTGCGACGAACACCGCCTCAAGCACGCCGAGCCCGGCGGGAATGTGGGTGATGACCCCGGCGATGGCGCTGATCAGCAAGACCCCGAGTACCAACGGGTAGTCGAGCTTGCCGGGCAACAGGGTGAAGATCACTGCCGCCATCAACGACCAGTTCAGCGCACCCAATGCCAGTTGCAGTAATGCCATGCGCGCAGAGGGCAGGTTGATTTCCACACCGCGAACCACCCACCCGCGACGCCCGGAAAACCGGCAAGCTGTCAGATACCCCGTACTCACCAACAGCAACAGGACTCCTACGCCTTGCAGCACGGCGCTGCTGAGTGTCCAGCCCGGCGGTATGCGCACCAGGCCGCTGCTGAAGATCGCACCGGCCACGGCCATGTAGCCAAGCCAGTTTGTGGTCAGGCTCAATCCCAGGATTCTGGCGATATTGCCTTTGCTCACGCCCAGCCGCGAATACAAGCGATAGCGCATGGCGACGCCCCCGACCCAGGCGCTGAGGTTGAGGTTGAAGGCGTAGCTGATGACGCCCACGGGCAGGACTTGCCGCCAGCTCAGGCGTTGGCGGATGTAGGTGCGGCCGATCAGGTCGAAGCAGGCGTAGGTCAGGAAGCTCAGCACAGTGAACATCGAGGCGATGATCAGCGTGCGCACTTTGAACGCGGCCAGGGTGTCGAACACTTCGTTCCAGTCGATGCGTTGGGCGAGCAGTGTGAACAGCACGATCAGCAGTAAAAAGAACAGCGCGGTGAGGGGTTTCTTCACGCGATGCCAGCGCGAGTGCCACTGTCCGGCATGGGACTCAGGGCGGTTCATGGGGTTCACCGGCGGGCTGGGTGGGCGCTGTGAATGGCTGCAGGCGGGCTTTGTGCGCCGGTAGCCAGCCGGCCCAGGCAGGAAAATGGCGCAGGCAGTGAAAGACCAGGAAGCCGATGGTCATGCGCCACAGCAACCCGCGGGGTGACGGGTTGACGGGCATGACGGTGCAATGCTCGTGGCTCAGTTGATCCAGGCGCTCGAACAGTTCGCGATTAAACGCCCGGTCGCGAATCAGCACATTGGCTTCAAGGTTCAGCGACAGGCTCAAGGGGTCGAGGTTGCTGGAGCCGACGGTGCTCCAGTCTTCGTCCACCAGGGCCACTTTGCCGTGCAGCGGGCGGTCGCAGTATTCGTAGATCGCCACCCCGGATTTTTGCAGGTAGTCATAGGTCAGGCGCGCCGCGAGTTTGGCCACCCGCATGTCTGGCTGGCCTTGCAGAATCAGGCGCACCTCGACACCACGGCGGGCGGCGTTGCGAATCTCGCGCAGCAGGTGATAGCCCGGAAAGAAGTAGGCGTTGGCGATCAGCACACGGCGCTGGGCACTGCGTAGCGCCTGCAAGTACGCGTCTTCGATGTCCCGCGGGTGATCGCGGTTATCGCGGTAAACCAATCGCACCTGGCCACCGTGATCGTTGAGCGCCAATTCCGTACGCTGGCGCTTGCGGCGCCGCCAGCCATAGCGGGCCCTGGCACGGCGCCCGTTTTGCACCAGCACAAAGTGATGGATATCCACCACCGCCGGTCCTTCGATCAGGACGGCGTAATCCTGTTTGGCTTCGGGGCCGAAGTCGGCCAGGTGATCAGCGCTGAAGTTGATCCCGCCGATAAACGCGATGGCGCCATCCACCACCACGATCTTGCGGTGCAGGCGACGGAACCAGTTGGTGCGAATGCCCAGGCGTCGCGGTGCCGGGTCGAACAGTTGCAACTGAACCCCGGCATCGCACATCGCCAGCAGGAATTCACTGGCCACTTCACCGCAGCCAAAGCCGTCCAGGCTGACGGTGACCCGCACACCCCGCTGCGCGGCCTCGATCAGAATCTGCTGCAATTCGTTGCCGACTTTGTCCTCGAACAGGATGAAGGTCTCCAGCAGGATTTCGTGCTTGGCCTGACGCAATGCCTCGAACACCTTGGGGAAGTAGGCCTCGCCGTTTTCCAGCAATTCGACGCGGTTACTGCCGTGCCAGCCATAATCGAGGTCACACAGAGCAGGGTCGCTGAGGGCCGGGCCCGGTGTCCCGGTGGTGGGCCTGAGCCCTGTTTTTTCCAGGGGGGCGCTGCTCATGGCTCGATCTCCACCGACAGCGGGACGTGATCGGAAAGGTGTGACCAGGGGCGCGCGGCCAGTACCTGCGGGCGATGAGCCTTGAGATTGCGCACGTAGATGCGGTCCAGGCGCAGCATTGGCAGCCGTGCCGGGAAACTGCGCGCCGGTTTGCCGTGGTGTTCGGCAAACACTTCGCGCAGTCCCCAGGGTTTGAGCAGGGTGTCGGCGCGCTGGCGCCAATCGTTGAAGTCGCCGGCGACAATCACTTTCGCCTCCGCCGGCAAGCCGTCCAGACGCTGGATCAGCAGTGCGAGCTGTTGAGTCCGATGGCTTTCACGCAGGCCCAGGTGCACACAGATGGCATGCACGTACTGGCTGTCACCCGGCAGGCACAGCACGCAATGCAGCAGGCCTCGGCCCTCGTGGCCACTGATGGATATGTCGAGGTTGTCATGGCCAATGATCTGGAATTTCGACAGCAGGGCGTTGCCGTGGTCACCTTCCGGATACACCGCGTTACGCCCGTAGGCAAACTGCGGCCACAGGCTGTCGGCCAGGAACTCGTACTGGGGCATGCTCGGCCAGCGGCTGTAGCGCCGGGAATGGAGCTCGTGGGTGCCATGGACCTCCTGCAAAAACACCACGTCGGCGGACACACTGTGCACCGCGTCGCGCAATTCAGGCAGGATGAAGCGCCGGTTCAGTGCGGCGAAGCCCTTGTGGGTATTGACCGTCAGCACAGTGAAACGGCGCACGCTGGCGGGGCGTTCGATCAGTCCGTCCGGTTGACACGCGTACTCACCGTTTCCACAGTCAAACGCCGCCATGTGTCCTCCCGCCGAATAGTCTTCGAGCTGCCCCTGTTTGTTGATGACCGCCGGGTCATCAAGAAAGTTTCGATGGGGCTACGGACGGTATAGGGAGGGAAATGCGCGGGTGTCAGAGCGCCGATGGGCATCTACGCTTGTAGCAACCGCTCAAGGCTGCGATCTTCTGTGTTCACCACTCATCGTCAATAGGAGCGCCGCGTTTTGGCTCATCTCAAGACTGCGATCTGGCTCGCGTTACTGCTGTGCATCGCCAGCCCCCAATGGTCGGAGGCGGCACTGCCCGGGCTGGCGGCCGTGAAGGGGACCGCGACAACCGCGGCACCCGAACCGATCGTGCAGGGCGGTCTGCTCGGGGCAATCAGTAACAGCATCGATGACGCACAGGAAAAACTCGATCTCAATGAGCACCTGGTCGAAGCCTGGCGCGAGCGGGCGGACCGGGCAGTCGATGAGGTGGACCAGTTGGTCAACGAGCCGTCGCCTCGTTCGAGCTGGCGCGTGACTGGCGACTTCGTGTTGTTGACCTGTGTGTGGATCGGTCTTTTTGCGCTGCTGCGACTGCTGGGGGGCATGCTGGCCAAGCGCCTTGCAACGTCACGCATATTGCGTGCCCGCGAACGCGGCCGGGCGTTGCTCGACTACTTGCTGGGCTACACCTTGCCGGCCGCGGTCAGCCTGCCCGTGACGCTCTATATCAGCCTGCTTCTGCAAGCCTCGGCCGGTCGGGCGCTGGCACTGTGCCTGGCCTACGCCACCAGTGCCGGCCTGTTCGCGGCTTCGCTGCTGTTGTCGCTGGTGGTGCTGTTCAACGTCGGGCACAAACGGAGTGCGGTGCGGATCGTTCGCCAGCACTGCCCAAGACCGTTGTTCCTGATGGGGTTTCTGGTTGCCCTCAGCGACGCCTTGACCAGCCCGCAGATCGCCCACCGCCTGGGCGACAACCTCACCAGCAGTATCGCGGTGTTTACCGGGGTGTCGGCGTCGATCATTTTCGGCCTGCTGGTGATTCGCTTGCGCCGGCCAGTCGGCCAGATGATCCGGATTCTGCCACTGGCCCAGCGGACCAGTCAGCCGGCATTGCGCGAGACATTGCGGGTCTTTTCCGGCGTCTGGTACTGGCCGATTCTGTTGATGGTGCTGGTCTCGGTGATCAACCTGATCGGCATTGGCGACGACAACCAGAAGGTGCTGCGCTGCGCGTTGTTCACCACCATCCTGCTGATTGCCACCGTGTTCATCAGCACCATGCTGCAACACATGTTCAAGTCCTCCGGTGCGCTGGCGGCGCAGCGCAGCAGTGCCTATAAAGAGCGTTTTCTCACTCTGTCCCACGCCTTGCTGCGGATCCTCATGGCGATTGCCTTCATCGACATCCTGGGGCGGATCTGGGGTGTGTCGTTGTTCGAGTTCGCGGTCAGCAATGCCGTTGGCCGGGCGATCAGCGACTCCCTGAGCCGCATCGGCTTGATCTTCCTGATCACCTGGCTGGTGTGGGTAGTGCTGGACACGGCCATCCATGAGGCGCTCAAGCCCCCGGTCAACAAGCGCAATGCCCGCCAGCCCAGCACCCGGATCAAAACCATCCTGCCGCTGCTGCGCAACGCGATCAAAATCATCCTGGTGGTGATCTGCGCGATCACCACCATGGCCAACCTGGGGATCAACGTCGCTCCCTTCCTGGCGGGTGCCGGGGTGGTGGGGCTGGCAATTGGTTTCGGCTCGCAGCAGTTGGTGCAGGACGTGATCACCGGGTTGTTCATCATCGTCGAAGACACCCTGTCGATTGGCGATTGGGTGGTGCTCGACTCGGGCCATGCCGGCACGGTGGAAGGGTTGACCATCCGCACTCTGCGTCTGCGTGACGGCAAGGGGTTCGTGCACTCGGTGCCATTCGGGCAGATCAAGGCCGTCACCAACCAGTCGCGGCAGTTCGCCTTTGCGTATTTCTCGGTGCAATTCACCTATGACACCGACGTCGACAAGGCCATCTTGTTGATCCGCGAGGCGGGCCGCTCGATCAGCGAAGACCCGTTCCTCAAGTACAACCTGCAGGGGCCGCTGGAGGTCTTCGGTGTCGACAAGATGGACCTCAACGGCATTGTCCTGACGGCGCAGTTCCGTACCGTATCGGGCGGGCAGTATGCGGTGAACAGGGCGTTCAACCTGCGCTTGAAAAAGCTTGTGGATAACAGTCCGTGGGTGCATTTCGCGCAAACTTATCCACAGCAGGTGTTGTTGCATGAGCGACACTTGGACAAACCCGAGGACAAGCATGACGAAGACGCTGGCGCCAAGGACAGTCCGGGGGTGGTGCTGCCTCAGCCGACACGCAACCTGTAACCCCCTTGCCTCAACACATTCATTGGCCAGAGGGTGGGCGTGTAACGGGGCGATCTACACTTTACGGGTGACGGTTGCGCTTTAAACCCGCAAAATGCAAGGATTCTGGCAATTCTCAACGACAACGCCCGTGGGTGCTGTCGACACAACCATCGTTCCAAACAGACTGGGCCTGCTGACTCTATGCGAATGCGCCTTATGTTACTGGGTGGCGGAAATGCCCTTGGGCAGGCGCTGATTCGCCTCGGTGCGGAGGAAGACATCGGTTTCCTCGCGCCCCGTCCACCCCAAGACGGCTGGGACGCCGCGAGCCTGACACAACTGCTCGACGACACGCGCCCTGACGCGCTGATCAACCTCGCCTACTACTTCGACTGGTTCCAGGCCGAAACCGTGGCCGAGGCGCGCCTGGCGGCACAGGAAAGAGCGGTCGAACGGCTGGCCGAACTGTGCCAGCACCACAACATCGTGTTGCTACAGCCCTCCAGCTATCGCGTATTCGATGGCTCGAGGGCAACGGCCTACAGCGAAAAAGACGAGCCCGTCCCTCTGGGGCTGCGTGGCCAGGCCTTGTGGCGTATCGAGCAAAGCGTGCGCGCCACTTGCCCGCAACACGTGATGTTACGCTTTGGCTGGTTGCTCGATGACAGTATCGAGGGCTCCCTTGGGCGTTTCCTGGCGCGTGCCGAACTGACCGAAGAGTTGCTGTTGGCTGATGACCGGCGTGGCAACCCGACACCGGTGGATGACGCCGCGCGGGTGATCATTTCGGTGCTCAAGCAACTCGATTGCGCGGCGCCACTGTGGGGCACTTACCACTACGCCGGGCACGAGGCGACCACGCCGTTGGCGCTGGGCCAGGCGATCCTCGCCGAAGCCCGCAACCTGCACCCGCTGGCCATCGAAGCACCGACCGCCCAGGCTCACGCCGCGCGCCCGGATGCCGCCGAAGAACCGCAGCACGCGGTTCTGGCCTGCAAGAAAATTCTGCACACCTTCGGGATCAAGCCTCGCGCCTGGCGCGCAGCCCTCCCGGCCTTACTGGATAGGTTTTATCGTCATGGTTGATAGTCCTGTTTTGATCACCGGCGGCGCCGGTTTCATTGGTTCGCACCTCACCGATGCCTTGCTCGCCAAGGGCTATTCGGTGCGTATCCTCGATGACCTGTCCACCGGCAAGCGCAGCAACCTGGCGCTGGATAACCCACGGGTCGAGCTCATCGAAGGCGATGTGGCTGACGCCGCGCTGGTGGCCAGGGCGATGGTCGGTTGCCGTGCGGTGGTGCACCTGGCCGCCGTGGCCTCGGTGCAGGCGTCGGTGGACGATCCGGTGCGTACGCACCAGAGCAACTTCATCGGCACCTTGAACGTCTGTGAAGCCATGCGTCAGGCGGGCGTCAAGCGCGTGCTGTTCGCCTCGAGCGCGGCGGTCTATGGCAACAACGGTGAAGGTGAGTCGATCGACGAAGACACTGCCAAGGCACCGCTCACGCCCTACGCTTCGGATAAGCTGGCGAGTGAGTATTACCTCGACTTCTACCGTCGTCAGCACGGGCTGGAACCGGCCATTTTCCGTTTCTTCAACATCTTTGGCCCGCGCCAGGACCCCTCGTCGCCGTACTCCGGGGTCATCAGCATTTTCAGCGAGCGTGCGCAGAAAGGCCTGCCGATCACCGTGTTCGGTGATGGTGAGCAGACGCGCGATTTCGTCTATGTCGAAGACTTGGTGGACGTGCTGGTGCAGGCCATCGAGGCGCCGGCACTGGAAGTGGGTGCGGTCAATGTCGGCTGGAACCAGGCGACGACCCTCAAGCAAATGCTCCAGGCCTTGAAAGAGGTGGTCGGTGAGTTGCCACCGATCACCTATGCACCGGCCCGCGCCGGTGACATCCGTCATTCCCGTGCCAATAACCAGCGGCTGTTGCAGCGTTTCAGCTCCCCCGAGCAGACGCCGATGAGTGTCGGGCTGGCCCGTTTGTTGGGGCGCTGAGTGCGGTTCGACGAACAAAAAAAGGCGCCCCTCGGGGCGCCTTCTTTGTGTGTCGCAGATCGCTTTTTGTGGTGAGGTGTCCGGCTTAGAACTTGTAGCCAAGGCCCACCATGTAGACCCATGGGTCCACATCGATATCCACCTTGGCACGGGTGCCCGCGGCGAGAGCGTCGTTGTTCACGTAGCCGGTGGTATCGATGTCGATGTAGCGCACCTGGCCGTTGATCATGATGTGGTCGGTCAGCATGTAGTCGGCACCGACCTGCCATGCCAGGCCCCAGGAGCTGTCCGCACGGAAGTTGTCGAAACCTTTGGCGCTGGCCTCGCTGCCCACGTGTTCGTCGTAGACCCAGGTGTAGTTGATGCCGGCACCCACATAAGGTTGGAAGTCCGACTTGTGGTCCAGCGGGTAGTACACCAGGCTCAGGGTTGGCGGCAGTTGCTTGATGGTGCCGAGTTTGCCGTTGACCACTCCAAGCGCGGTGTTCTTGAGCTTGACGTCATGCTCGAACGGGGTGGCTGCCAGCAGTTCGATCGCCAGGTTATTGGTGATCATGTACGCGAAGTTCAGACCCAGCTGAGTGTCGCTGCTCAAGGTCGCCTTGCCGCCCAAGTCTGCACCCGCCAGCGGGCCTTGATCGACCTTGACGCTGGAACTGTCAGCGTCTGGGTTCACGGTGATGGCACCGGCGCGCAGGATGATGTCGCCGGCTTCAAAGGCCTGGGCGAACGGGGCTGCAAGCGCGAATGCAAGGAGGGAAGCGCTAAGCAATGACTTGTGCATGGGGGCTCCAAGGGACAATTTAAATTCTATGTCCCATTTTATGGAGCGCTCCGACAGGGACGTTGACACAGCTCAATGAAAACGTGATGGCTCATTAAGATCGTTGCAACAGCACGCGGTCATTGTAGACGCTGGTTTGAGCGAGGGTGTCAGGTCAGGCCATAAGCACCTACCGGACTCACTCCGGCAATTCGTACAGGTAAATCTTGTCCGCTTCCATCTGATACCCGGCATCCGCCAACTCGCTGGTGGATGCCTTGACCTGCATCGCGCCTTCAATCCAGTACGGCTGGTACAACTCATCGAGCTTCACGCCGACTTCGCTTCTGACATGAACGATCTGGTTCGACGGCGGCGGTGGAACATGGATGCAGGCGCCGAAGTAGGGAACCAACAGAAACTCGGTGGTGCGGCCTGCCTCGCTGACCTCCAGAGGCACGATGTACCCCGGCAGCCGGATGTGCTGACCGTCCAGGCTTTGCACCACCGGCGCATTGGGCATGTCCTGCCTGGCGGCTGGCGCGGACTCGGCCGACAGCGCATCGCTGATCTGCGACAGGTCGTGCAGCGGTTTCATGTTCGGCACTTCGACGGGCGCGTCCGGCGGGATCATTTGCGACCAGGTCAGGTCCTTGGGCTCGGCCGCCCACAGCGGCAGCGCGACCAGCATCAACAGCGCAAGCAAGGCGCGGGGCATCTTCAACATCCTCATAAACGGATCGACAGGCCATCGGCCAGGGATTGGCGATAGGCGCGCCAGGCCGGCACGCTGCCCATCAGCAGGGCGGCGAGCAGGATGCCACCGAGCAACGTCCATTCATACTCGCTTGGCCAGGCCAGCGGCAGGTACAAGCCGTAGTTGGACTGGACATACCCCTGGGCCACGGCGATCCCCAGGTACAGCAGGCCCAGCCCCGCGACCACCCCGGACACGGCCAGGGCAAAGGCTTCCAGCACCAGTAATGTCGCGATATGCCAGGGCCGGGCACCGACCGAACGCAGGATCGCCATTTCCCGGCGGCGCTCGTTGAGGCTGGTGAGAATTGCCGTGAGCATGCCGATCAATCCGGTCAGCACCACGAACAGCGATACCACGAACAGGGCTTTCTCGGCGGTGCCCATCAGGCTCCAGAGTTCCTGTAAGGCCACGCCCGGGAGGATCGCCTGCATCGGCTCACCACGGAATTCGTTGATCTCGCGTTGCAGGGCGAACGTCGCGATCTTGTTGTTCAGGCCGAGCATGAACGCGGTGATGGCTTGCGGCGTGAGGTCCATGTTGCGCGCCTGGTCGGCGCTGACACGACCATCGCCCCGGGCCGGTACGCCGTTGTGCCAGTCGACATGGATTGCTTCCATGCCTCCTAGGCTGATGTGCAGGGTGCGATCGACCGGCGTACCGGTGCGTTTCAGGATACCGACCACGGTGAAGGGCTTGTCGTCGTGCTTGACCAGGCTGATCGCCGCCACACCGTGAGCCAGTACCAGTTTTTCACCGAGTGTGTAGTGCAGCGCCTCAGCCACTTCGGCACCCAGCACCACTTCGAACGGGTCCGTGGCAAAGGCCCGGCCGCTGGCCAGTTGCAGGTTTTGCTGGCGCCCGTATTGATAGTGCTGGAAGTAGGCGTCGGTAGTGCCCATCACCCGGTAGCCGCGATGGGAGTCTCCCAGGGACATCGGGATCGCCCATTTCACTTTCGGGTTATTGGCAAAGTGCTCGAAGCTGTCCCAGCGGATGTTGTTGGTGGCGTTGCCGATGCGAAACACCGAGTACAGCAGCAGGTTCACCGAGCCGGAGCGTGCGCCGACAATCAGGTCGGTGCCGCTGATGGTACTGGCAAAACTGGCGCGGGCTTCGGTGCGCACACGCTCCACGGCCAACAGCAGGCACACGGACAGGGCGATGGCGAGTGCCGTGAGGATTGCGGTGAAGCGGCGGTTAGCCAGGCTGGCCATGGCCAGACGAAACAAATACATCTCAGACCTCTGCGGGCGTGGTGGCGCGGTTGAGTTCGGCCAGCGACAGGTGGCGATCGAACAGCGGTGCCAGGCTCTGGTCGTGGCTGACAAACAACAGGCTGGAGCCGGCCTCGCGACACTCGGCAAACAGCAGGCGGATGAAGGCTTCGCGAGCGTCGTAGTCGAGGGCCGAGGTCGGTTCGTCGGCGATCACCAGTTCCGGTTGACCGATCAGCGCGCGGGCCGCGGCGACCCGTTGTTGCTGGCCGATGGACAGTGAGTCGGCGCGACGGCTGAGGATGTTTTCGTCCTTGAGGCCCAGGTGCGCCAGCAAGGTCGCGGCGGCGCTGTCGACACTGCCATGGCGCTGGATCGCGCGGCGGGCGCGCAGTGTGGAAAAGTGGCACGGCAGCTCGACGTTCTCGCGTACCGACAGAAACGGCAGCAGGTTGAACTGCTGGAAGATGTAGCCGGTATGGTCGACCCGAAAGCGATCGCGGGCACCGGCCGAAAGTTCGGTCAGCTCCTGGCCAAGCAGGCGCAGGCTGCCGCGATCGGGTTTCTGCACGCCGCCGAGCAAGCCCAGCAGGGTGGTTTTGCCACTGCCGCTGGGGCCCTTGAGGAACAGCGTTTCGCCGGGTTCCAGGCGAAACGCCGGGATGTCCAGCAAGGGCGGGTGACCGGGCCAACTGAAACCCAGGTCCGACAGTTCGATGAGTGCTTGGGTCATGTGGAGCCGGTCCGGTTGGAGGTGAGCCCTGTGGGAGTGGGCGGCACTCAGAATTTCAGCGCAGCAGCGTTGGCGGTGACTTCAGCCCCTTGCTGGGCGCTCGGGCTGATGAGTTGTACCTGAATTTTCCGGGTGGCGGGGAAGGTCTTGAATACATTCGCCAGATCCAGTGTCTTCAGTGCGCCCGGGGCGGCGCAGGTGAACTGGTAATGCACGTGGATTTCGCTGTGATCAGGGTGATGTTCTTTAGACGCAGCCCCTTTGCCATCGGTGGCGTGGTCATCGTCGTCGTGCTCATCGGCGTGGGGCGTGTCACCGAACAGCGGGCTTTCCAGTGCCTGCTGGCTGACCACGCAACGGGCGGCCTCGGGCAGGCTGAACAGGGCCAGCGGTTGCTCAAGCCGGGCGCGGACCGCCGCGACCTTGGCCTTGTCTTCTGCGCTGCTGGCCGCATGCTCGAAGCCCACCAGGTTCATCGCCGGGCTTTCCAGTTCCAGCTCCAGGGTCTGGCCATCGAGGACCGCGTTCAAGCGCCCGACGCCATGTTCGTGAGCGCCGAGGCTGGCATGTTCATGGTCGTGATCGTGAACCTCGGCCGCCTGAGCGACAGCCAGCGGCAGCAGAGCAAACGGCAAAGCGAGGAGCAGGCGGCGCATGGGGAGTCTCCGGAAGATGAATATTTTGTTATGTGATCTTATAACAATATTGGCGAGAGTTTGACGGCATGCTTGGCGTTGCGCAAGACGCGTGGGAGCATGTTTCTCATAAACAGGAGGAAAGCCCAATGTTGCGCATACGGGGAAGCATCGGCGACTGGCCGGTGGATTTGACGCTGGAACTCGATGACAGCGATTGGGCGAAACTGGGCGCACAGCTGCAGGTCAGCCGAACCGATGGCGTCGGGCCGGTGGCCGGTACGCCGGTCAAGCCGGTGAATCAGGACGATTCGTTGTGGCAGCTTGCCAGGGAGTTGCTGCGCACGTCAGGGCAACTGACGGGGCCGGATCTGCTTGAGCAACTGGAGGGTTTGACCGGCAGCGCGGTGGCCGGCAAACGCTTGCTGGTGCGTTTGCGCCACAGTGCCGAGGTCAAGGTGCTGAGCGGCGGGGATACGCCGCTCTATCGTTGGATCGGTCAGGCTTAATACAGTGCGGCGAACAACTTGCGGCGGTAGGTGGTCACCAGCGGGTGATCGTTGCCCAGCAGTTCGAACACTTGCAACAAGGTCTTGTGCGGCAAACCTTCGCTGTAGCTGCGATTGCGGATAAACAGCTTGAGCAGGGAGTCCAGTGCCGGGTCGTATTGCTGGCGGGCCAGTTGCTGGATCGCCAGTTGGTAGATCGCCTCATCGTCCTGCGGATTTTGCGCCAGGCGCGATTTCAGGTCGGCGACATCCGGCAGGTCCGCGGTCTGGCCGAGGAACTGGATTTGCGCCTTGGCGCCTGCCAGCGCGGCTTTATGCTCATCGGTCTTGACGGCATCCAGCACGATCCGGGCTTCGCCAAGCTCACCGCGCTCTGTCAGGCAGCGGGCATAGAGAATCAGGGCGAGAGCGTTACTGTTGTCTTCCGTCAGCAGCCCTTTGAGCGTGGCTTCAGCCTCGGCGAAACGACCTTCATCGAACAGCGCCTGAGCCTGTTCGAGCGGGGCGGCGGCGGGCGGTGGTGGCATCTGCACATGGGGCTCGAGCAGGGCGCGCACCGCGGATTCAGGTTGCGCACCGGCAAAACCATCCACCGGCTGACCATCCTTGAACAACACCACGGTCGGCAGGCTGCGAATGCCGAAGCGGGCAACGATATCTTGCTCGACGTCGCAATTGACCTTGGCCAGCAGCAACTCGCCCTGATAGCTCTCGGCGATGGTTTGCAGCATCGGCATCAGCGCTTTGCAGGGCGCACACCATTCGGCCCAGAAATCCACCAGCACCGGCTTGTGGAACGAGTTCTCGATCACCGACTGGTCGAAATCGGCGGTAGTGGCGTCGAAGATGTACGGCGTTTCCTGACTCATGGGGTCTCTCGAAAAACGTGGATGAGACAACTATACGGCTTGGCGGGGGCTGGCTGATAGCGGGAGCGCTGATCATTCCCACGTCCCCGCGTGGGAACACCGCGCGGAGCGGTCCGCGTCCCTTTCAACGGCGAGTGGCGTGGTACAGGCTCACATGCCGAAACTCTTCGGGCTCGGCCAGATCCGGCAAGGTCATGGCTTCAAGCATCTCAAGCCGTTGATACAGGGGATGACGAAAGTCCCGAACCCGCGAATCCGCCACCAGGGCTTCACGGCCACGGCTGAGAAACTCATCGAGCAGCGGCAGGTTGGCGCGGTCATACAAGACGTCGGCCACCAGGATCAGATCAAAGCGATCAGCCTCGGCGAAGAAGTCCGTCGAGTAGCCGAGTTCGACCTCATTGAGTTCGGCATTCGCCCGGCAAGCGGCAATCGCCAGCGGATCCAGGTCGCAGGCCACCACTTCCAGGGCTCCGGCCTTGACGGCAGCAATCCCGGCAATCCCGGAGCCGGCTCCAAAATCCAGTACGCGCTTGCCGGCGACCCACTGCGGACGCTCGGCCAGGTAACGGGCCATCGCCAGGCCGCTGGCCCAGCAGAAGCTCCAGTACGGCGGCTCATGCAGGATGCGCCGGGTTTCTTCCGGGCTGAAGGCGCGATCCATGTTGTCGCCATCGATCAGCCAGAGCTTCAGTTCGGTGGCGGGCAGCGGGCAGGGCACCAGCCGCGCGTCGCCGAGCAGTTCACTTAATGCCCGTTGCAGGTCGAGCGGTGCATTCATGGCGCTTTGACGAGCTGCAACTGGCCCAGTGCCTGGGTGGTCGGTTGAAAGATGCGTTGCGCTGGCAGATGCAGGATCAACTGCCCGGACTGGCTGGCGCGACCACGCAATTCGACACGCGCACCGGCGGGAAAGACGTCCGGGTTGAAGCGCAGATGAAACGGCAGCGCCTGGCTGGTACCGATCAGGTTGGCACTGGCGAGCAATTGCTGGGGGCGTGAGCGCTCGTCGATCACCAACAGCGCCAGTTCAACCTCGGCACCGGCCGGAACGCCCAGCAAGGCGCCGCTCAGTTCGCGTTGATACGCGGGCAGGGGACCCTGGTCGGCCGAAGCCCTGGCCTTCTTCTCGGCCATCTGTGGCGCGGGGCCGGGAGCAGGCTCGGAAGGTTTTGGCGCATCACTGCTACAGGCCGCCAGCAGGCTGACGAAACTGAGTAAAACAAGCGGACGTAGCGGCATTTGCGGCTCCAGCAAGGTCAAATCCGTGGTTCAGGTAATATAGTCCGTCTGTATACCGTAAACCCTATGGCTTGTCTTGCCACCGGGATGCGCTACCATGGCCCTCCCTTTTTTTGTTGCCTGCCACCATGCACTGTCCCTTCTGCGGTGCCAACGACACCAAGGTCATCGACTCGCGACTAGTCGCCGAGGGCGAACAGGTGCGCCGCCGGCGTGAATGCCTGGCCTGCGGCGAGCGTTTCACCACGTTCGAGACGGCTGAACTGGTGTTGCCGCGCCTGATTAAAACCGACGGCAGCCGTCAGCCGTTCGACGAAGAAAAACTGCGCGCCGGCATGCAGCGCGCCCTGGAAAAACGTCCGGTGAGCGTCGAACGCCTGGAGTCCTCGCTGGCGCACATCAAGCACAAGCTGCGGGCAACCGGTGAGCGTGAGGTCAAGTCGCTGGTAGTCGGTGAGCTGGTGATGGCCGAGCTGCAAAAGCTCGACGAAGTCGCCTACATTCGTTTCGCCTCGGTGTATCGCCGCTTCCAGGACCTCAACGAGTTCCGCGAAGAGATCGATCGCCTGGCCCGTGAGCCGGTCAAGCCATGATGATTTCTACCGAACAGGCGGTCCTTGACGCCCATTACATGGCGCGTGCCCTGGAACTGGCGCGCAACGGCCACTACACCACCCATCCCAACCCGCGGGTGGGCTGTGTGATCGTGCGTGACGGGCAGATTGTCGGCGAAGGCTGGCACGTGCGCACCGGCGAACCCCACGCCGAAGTTCATGCCTTGCGCGCTGCCGGCGAGAATGCCCGTGGTGCCACCGCCTACGTGACGTTGGAGCCCTGCAGCCATCACGGCCGCACCCCGCCGTGTGCCGATGCATTGGTCAATGCCGGGCTGGCACGGGTAGTGGCGGCCATGCAGGACCCGAACCCGGCAGTCGCCGGTCGCGGCCTGCAGCGCCTGGAACAGGCCGGTATCACCACACAAAGCGGTGTGCTTGAAGGCGAGGCGCGCAAACTCAATGAAGGTTTCCTCAAGCGCATGGAGCATGGCTTGCCCTTCGTGCGGGTCAAGCTGGCCATGAGCCTGGATGGTCGAACCGCCATGGCCAGTGGCGAAAGCCAATGGATCACCGGTCCCGCTGCCCGTTCCGCGGTGCAGCGCCTGCGAGCGCAGGCCAGTGTGGTGCTGACCGGCGCCGATACGGTGCTGGCCGATGATGCGCGGTTGACCGTGCGTGCCGATGAGCTGGGCCTGGATGCCGAGCACACCGCCCTGGCCATGAGCCGTCCACCGTTGCGTGTGCTGATCGATGGCCGCCTGCGGGTGCCGCTTGACGCACCGTTCTTCAAGGCCGGTCCGGCACTGGTCGCCACCTGTGTCGCGGTGGAAGAACAGTACGCCAATGGCCCGGAGTGCCTGATCGTGCCGGGCGACGATGGTCAGGTCGACCTGCGCAAGCTGCTGGTCGAGCTGGCGGTCCGAGGTGTCAACGAGGTGCTGGTTGAAGCCGGCCCGCGCCTGGCCGGGGCGTTTGCCCAGCAAGGTCTGGTGGACGAGTACCAGATTTTCATCGCCGGAAAGTTCCTGGGCTCTTCGGCGCGGCCTCTGCTTGACTGGCCGCTCGCGCAAATGAAGGATGCGCCGGAGCTCAAAATCACCGAAATTCGCGCGGTTGGCGATGACTGGCGGGTCACTGCCATTCCTGTGCCAGCAGCGAGCGTATAATTCCCGGCTGCGGCCAAGAAGGTTTTGTTCTCGAGGAGGGCTTCATGTTTACCGGCATCATCGAATCCATCGGCAGCATCCGTGCAATGACCCCCAAAGGCGGGGATGTGCGGGTACATGTAGAAACCGGCAAGCTCGACCTGAGCGACGTCAAACTGGGCGACAGCATCGCGGTCAACGGCGTGTGCCTGACGGCGGTTGAACTGCCTGGTAACGGCTTTGCGGCGGACGTCAGTCGCGAAACCCTCGACTGCACCGCCATGAACGACCTCAAGAGCGGCAGCCCGGTCAACCTGGAAAAAGCCCTGACCCCGACCACCCGCCTCGGTGGACACCTGGTCAGCGGTCACGTCGACGGTGTCGGCGAAGTGGTGACCCGTACCGATAACGCCCGCGCTGTGGAATTTCGCATCCGCGCGCCGAAAGAACTGGCCAAGTACATCGCCCATAAAGGCTCGATCACCGTCGACGGCACCAGCCTGACGGTGAACGCGGTCGATGGCGCCGAGTTCCTGCTGACGATCATTCCGCACACCCTGAGCGAAACCATCATGGCGTCTTACCAGCCAGGCCGCCGGGTGAATCTGGAAGTGGACTTGCTGGCCCGTTACCTGGAGCGCCTGCTGTTGGGCGACAAGGCTGCAGAGCCAACGGCTGGCAGCACCATTACCGAAAGCTTTCTGGCCCAAAACGGCTACCTCAAATCCTGAAGCTCAAATTTCGAAAGAAGGGGGGTGCCTTGTGGCGCTCAATAGCATCGAAGAACTGGTTGAAGACATCCGCCAAGGCAAGATGGTCATCCTCATGGATGACGAAGACCGCGAGAACGAAGGCGACCTGATCATGGCCGCCGAGTGCTGCCAGCCAGAACACATCAACTTCATGGCCAAGCACGCCCGTGGCCTGATCTGCATGCCGATGAGCCGCGAGCGCTGCGAGCTGCTCAAGCTGCCATTGATGGCACCGCGTAATGGTTCCGGCTTTGGCACCAAGTTCACCGTGTCCATCGAAGCGGCCACCGGCGTCACCACCGGGATCTCCGCGGCCGACCGTGCGCGTACCGTGCAAGCTGCTGCTGCCCGTGATGCCAAGGCCGAAGACATTGTCAGCCCTGGCCACATCTTCCCGCTGATGGCCCAGGCCGGCGGTACCCTGGCCCGCGCCGGCCACACCGAAGCCGCGTGCGATCTGGCGCGCATGGCCGGTTTCGAGCCGAGCGGGGTGATCTGCGAGGTGATGAACGACGACGGCACCATGTCCCGCCGCGCCGAACTGGAAGCCTTTGCGGCGGAACACAACATCAAGATCGGCACCATTGCCGACCTGATTCACTACCGGATGATCCACGAACGTACCGTTCAGCGGATTGCCGAGCAGCCACTGGACAGCGAACTGGGCCAATTCAACCTGGTGACCTATCGTGATTCGGTGGAAGGCGACGTGCACATGGCACTGACCCTGGGCACCGTTTGCGCCGAGGAACCGACCCTGGTCCGGGTGCATAACATGGACCCGCTGCGCGACTTGCTGATGGTCAAGCAACCGGGGCGCTGGAGCCTGCGCGCCGCCATGGCCGCGGTGGCCGAGGCTGGCAGCGGCGTGGTGCTGTTGCTGGGGCACCCGCTCGATGGCGATGTATTGCTGGCGCATATTCGCGAAACGGCCGACCACGCCGCCGTGAAAAAACCGACCACCTACAGCATCGTCGGGGCCGGTTCGCAGATCCTGCGTGACCTGGGCGTGCGCAAAATGCGCCTGATGAGTGCGCCAATGAAATTTAATGCGATATCCGGTTTCGACCTGGAAGTTGTAGAATACGTGCCCTCCGAATAAAGGCCGGTGTTTTTTCACCCCTTGTTCGCGGTTCAAATATCACTGAGGGGCGCGTACTGAACGCGTCCCGGCTCTTTAAGAGATTTGTCGAATGACCCTGAAGACCATCGAAGGTACCTTCATCGCCCCCAAAGGCCGCTACGCTTTGGTTGTTGGCCGCTTCAACAGCTTTGTGGTTGAAAGCCTGGTAAGCGGTGCTGTTGATGCCCTGGTTCGCCATGGCGTGAGCGAAAGCGACATCACCATCATCCGTGCCCCTGGCGCCTTCGAAATCCCGCTGGTTGCGCAGAAAGTCGCTCAGAAGGGCGAGTTCGCGGCAATCATCGCCCTGGGCGCGGTCATTCGTGGCGGTACTCCGCACTTCGAATACGTGGCGGGCGAGTGCACCAAGGGCCTGGCCCAGGTGTCCATGGAGTTCGGCGTACCGGTTGCCTTTGGCGTCCTGACCGTTGATTCCATCGAGCAAGCCATCGAACGTTCCGGCACCAAGGCGGGCAACAAAGGCGCTGAAGCTGCCTTGTCCGCCCTGGAAATGGTCAGCCTGCTGGCGCAGTTGGAGGCCAAGTGATTAGCGACGAAAGCGATCGTTTCAACCCGCGCGATCCAAAGCCTGCGGATGCTGGTAAACCATCGAAAAGCGCCAAGCGCCGCGAAGCCCGTCAGCTCGCGACTCAGGCGCTGTATCAGTGGCACATGGCCAAGCAGTCGCTGAACGAGATCGAAGCGCAGTTCCGGGTCGATAACGATTTCAGCGATGTCGATGGCGCGTACTTCCGCGAAATCCTGCACGGGGTTCCGCAGTTCAAGACCGAAATCGACACCGCGCTCAAACCTTGCCTGGACTTGACCATCGAAGAGCTGGACCCGGTCGAGCTGGCGGTTCTGCGCCTGTCCACCTGGGAGCTGCTCAAGCGCGTCGACGTGCCTTACCGCGTAGTGATCAACGAAGGCATCGAGCTGGCTAAAGTCTTTGGTTCCACCGACGGCCACAAGTTCGTCAACGGTGTCCTCGACAAACTGGCCCCGCGCCTGCGTGAAGCTGAAGTGAAGGCGTTCAAGCGCTGATTCGCGCTGCAGCTGCCATGGGCGAGTTTGAGTTGATCCGCAACTACTTCGCCGCCGCGCCTTGTGCGCAGGGCGGCGAGGGCGTTGCACTGGGGATTGGCGACGACTGCGCCTTGCTCGCTGTTCCCGCAGGGGAGCAGCTGGCCATTTCCACCGACACCCTCGTGGCCGGTGTGCATTTCGCAGATCCCTGCGACCCGTTTCTGCTCGGCCAGCGTTCGCTGGCTGTGGCGGTCAGCGACCTGGCTGCCATGGGCGCCACGCCCATTGCCTTTACCCTTGCCCTGACCTTGCCGACGGTGACCGCCGACTGGCTGGACGCCTATGCCCGTGGCTTGAACGCCATGGCGCAGAACTGCGGTGTGCGGCTGGTAGGCGGTGATACCACGCGTGGCCCGCTGAGTTTGACCATGACCGTATTCGGTCGTGTACCGGCGGGCCAGGCCCTGACCCGCAGCGGTGCCCGGGTGGGTGACTTGCTGTGCGTGGGCGGGGCGCTGGGTAATGCGGCCGGTGCTCTGCCGCTGGTGCTGGGGGAGCGCGTCGCGCCCGCCGAAGTGGCCGAGCCGTTGTTGGCGCATTATTGGTCGCCCCAGCCGCAGCTGGCGTTGGGGCAGGCGTTGCGTGGCAAGGCCACCTCGGCGCTGGATATCTCCGACGGTCTGCTCGCCGATTGCGGGCATATCGCCAAGGCGTCCGCTGTCAGTTTGCTGATCGAAAATGAAAAGCTGCCGGTGTCCGGCGCATTGCTGAGCTTTCTCGGGGAGAATGCGGCCCGCGTGGCGGCCGTCAGTGGCGGCGACGACTACGTGTTGGCGTTCACAATGCCCGCCGTCCATCTGCCGGGGCTGCTGGCCGCTGGCTGGCCCATTTATGTGGTTGGCCAGGTGGTGGCCGGGCAGGGCGTGACGCTGCTGGATGCCAATGGACAGGACATCACTCCGCAAACCCGGGGTTATCAACATTTTCAGGAGACACCGTGACAGATCATCCCAAACAGGTCCCGGCAGAGTTCGTGCCGCCTTCGGTCTGGCGTAATCCTTGGCATTTCCTGGCGTTCGGTTTCGGCTCGGGCACGTTGCCCAAAGCGCCAGGCACCTGGGGCTCGTTGGTTGCGCTGCCTTTTATCCCGCTCTGGCAGATGTTGCCCGACTGGGGCTATTGGCTGATGCTGGGCATCACCATGCTGTTCGGTTTCTGGCTGTGCGGCAAAGTCGCTGACGATTTGCGGGTACACGACCACGAAGGCATCGTCTGGGATGAGATGGTCGGGATGTGGATTACCCTGTGGCTGGTGCCGGAAGGCTGGTACTGGTTGTTGGCGGGGTTTCTGATGTTCCGCTTTTTCGACATTCTCAAGCCGTGGCCGATTCGCTGGATCGACCGCCATGTACACGGCGGTGTCGGGATCATGCTTGACGACGTGTTGGCGGGGGTGTTTGCCTGGTTGGGCATGCAGGGCCTGGTCTGGTATTTCGCCTAGCAGGTTGAGGAGCTCAGGATGGTCGTTCGTTGGCTGTGGGGTGGGGTGCTTGCACTGTTCTGTGCGCTTGCCGGTGCGGTAGACGCGCCGGCGGTGATTCATCTGGCCAGTGAAGACTGGGAAGACTATTCCGCGGCCGATGGCCGTGGCCTGGCCTGGGACGTGCTGCGCCAGGTCTTCGAACCGGCTGGCGTGAAGCTGGACATTCGCACCGAACCCTACACCCGCTCCGTGGGCCTGGCCCGACGGGGCGAGGTGGATGCTTGTGTCGGTTCCTATCGTGATGAGGCCCGGGACCTGCATTATCCCCGCTGGAACTTCGATAACGATCACATCTACGCCCTGGGCCTGGCCAGCAGCCCGGTACCGACCCCGCAAACGCTGGGTAACTATCGGCTGGCATGGGTTCGCGGCTATGGCTATGAGTCCTACCTGCCCAATGTACACAGCTATAACGAAGTCATTCGTCGTACCGGGATTTTGTCGATGCTGATCCAGCACCGTGCCGACTATTACATCGACGGGCTGACCGAAATCGATTACGTCGTCAGCCAGGCCGAGGATCCCTCGCAGTTTCGTCGCACGCACATCGCGGAACTACCGCTGTACCTGTGCTTTGCCAGGACGCCCAGGGCTGAACAGTTGATGGCGCTGTTCGACCAGCGCATGGAGCTGCTGGTGAAGAATGGCGAGTTGAAACCGATTTTCGAGCGCTGGAAACAGCCTTATCCATTTGAGTTGGACTGACCACGGTTTTTTAGTGGGCGATAAGCCCATTGTGGGAGGTAATGATCAAACTATTTGATCCTTATAGACAATAATTCAGCATAAGCGTGGTATGGAGCCTTACTGTTACAATGCCGCCTCTGCGAATCTCCAGTACACAGATCAGGAGCACACCGGTGCCTGTCGTTTTTGTCGCCGCTTCCAAGCTGCCCACACCTTTTGCGCAATTCACCATGCATGGCTTTCTCGATGAGGCCACTGGCCGCGAGCACGTTGTGCTGAGCCTGGGTGAGGTTGCCGACGGTGCTCCGGTGCTCGGCCGGTTGCACTCCGAATGCCTGACGGGCGATGCCCTGTTCAGCCAGCGTTGCGACTGCGGCTCGCAACTTGAAGCTGCGTTGCGGGCCATCGCTCACGAAGGCCGTGGCGTGCTGCTCTACCTGCGTCAGGAAGGGCGGGGCATTGGCCTGCTGAACAAGATACGTGCCTATGAGCTGCAGGACGGTGGCGCCGATACGGTTGAAGCCAACGAGCGCCTGGGCTTTGCCGCGGATCAGCGCGATTACGCCATATGCCTGCCGATGCTGGAGCACCTGGGGGTGAAGTCCCTGCGCCTGATGACCAACAACCCACGCAAGGTCAAGGCATTGACCGACATGGGCATCGTGGTTGCCG
Source organism: Pseudomonas sp. Irchel s3b6 (assembly GCF_900187415.1). Taxonomy (NCBI): domain Bacteria; kingdom Pseudomonadati; phylum Pseudomonadota; class Gammaproteobacteria; order Pseudomonadales; family Pseudomonadaceae; genus Pseudomonas; species Pseudomonas sp. Irchel s3b6. Next base: position 31,433 of record NZ_FYDM01000007.1, read on the forward strand.
AGCGCGTACCGCTGCACACCGGGCACAACCCGCACAACAAACTCTACCTGGCGACCAAGGCCAGCAAGCTCGACCACATGATGGGCAACGAGCATCAGGGCGAGGTAGACCGGGCGTGACGCGTGGCCAGGTTCGTCGACGTCTGTCCGTCAATTGGTGGCAATACCTGGCGCTCGCCCTGTTGCCGTTATTGGTGATCAACGCGGTGTTCGGTGACGGCGAGGCGATTGCGCCGGTACTGGCCATGCCGTTCTTCATCGCAGGCATGGCCTCGATGTTTGTCAGCCTGAAATTTTTTGGCGGCTACAAACACGGCTTGATCACGACCCAGAAAGCCCTCGATACCCCGCAGGAACCGGCTGCCTGGACGGGCCTGGCGGCTGAGCGTCGCAAAGCCTTCCTTGCCGCCTCCTTGCCGGCCTGGATCGGTGCCCTGGCGGTCTTTGTCGGTCTTGAGGCGGTGCCGCTGGTGCTGCTGGCGCTGTCGACCGCCGTGCTGTTCTACCTCTACCGTATTCCGCGTCAACTCGCCTGATGCGCCACTGGCTGGCGGTTGTGCTGCTGGCCATCAGCGGCTCGGCGGCCGCAGTGGAGCGGGTGGTCAGCCTGGCGCCGTCCCTCTCGGAAATCGTCGTTGAGCTGGGCTCGGCCGACCTGCTGGTGGGCGTGCTCGATGCCGGTGAGCGTCCCCCTGAGTTGAACGACCTGCCTTCGGTGGGCCGTTATGGCCAACTGGACATGGAGCGCCTGCTCAGCCTCAAGCCGGATCTGTTGCTGCTCTGGCCCGGCAGCGTCGGCCCGGCACAGCGCGAGCAACTGAGCCGCCTGGGCATTCCCACCTACGTCGCCGAACCCCACAGCCTCGAACAACTCGCCTCGCAGATCGAAGCTATCGCCGGGCAACTGGGCCGGCCTGAGCGCGGGCGCACCTTGGCGGCGGACGTGCGCCAGCGGCTCGAGGCATTACGCCAACGCTATCAACGCGCCGAACCGCTGCGGGTGTTTTATCAGGTCTGGGACCAGCCCCTCTACACCGTGGGTGGAGGGCAGATCATCAGCGATGCGCTTGCGGTCTGCGGCGCGCGGAATGTCTTTGCCGACATGAGCTTGCCGGCGCCACAGGTCAGCATCGAAGCGGTGCTTGCGCGTAATCCCGAGGCGATTCTTGCCGGTAGTCAGGATCAACTGGAGGCCTGGAGCGCTTGGCCACAGGTGGCCGCGGTGACCCAAGGGCGTTTGTTGCTGGTGACGGACAAGGGCCTGGAGCGACCGAGCGGGCAGATGATTGAGGCGACGGCCAAGCTGTGCCGGTTGATCGCGCCGAACCAGTGATCAGGAGCCCGGGAGCAAGCTCCCTCGCCACACAGGTTAGAGCTGCGGCATCCACGTCACCCCGAACATCAGCGCTCGACCTTCTTCGCGATACCCATACGGGTTGCCGTCATGCTCGTAGAGCGCACGGGTGTAGGCCTTGTCCAGCAGGTTGTCGACCTTCATCTGCAGCGTGACTTCATGGTTGACCGCCCAACTGCTGCGCAGGCCGAGCAGGCCATAACCGCCCAGCGGCTGACGGTTTTCATTGTCGTCATAGCTGCTGCTGACAGCTTGCCAGGTGGCGCCCAGGCCGAGCTGGTCGAATTGCCGGTCCAGGTCCAGGTTCAACGTCCGTCGGGCGCGGCGGGCCAGGGTGTGGCCGGTGTCACGGTCTCGCGGATCAATGAGCGAAATCCCGAGGTTGCTCTGCCAACCGAACAGTTCCTGCTTGAGGGCGGCTTCGAAACCGTTGATCCGTGCTGAGGCGACGTTTTCCGGGCGTGAGTGGCTGCCGAAGATGATCGCGTCTTCAAGGTCGGTTCGGTACAGCGAGGCTTCCAGGCGGCTGTAGTCACTCAGTTGGCTGCGCCACTGCAGCTCGTAGCTTTTCGAGGTTTCGGGTTTCAGGTCCGGGTTGCTGAAGTCCGGGTAGTACAGGTCGTTGAAGGTGGGGGCACGAAAGCCTTCGCTGTAGGTCAGCAATACATCGTTGTCCGGATTGAGCGGCAGGGTGAAGGTGCCGCTCCAGCTGTTCTGGTTGCCGAACTGCTGGTTCTGATCGCGGCGCAGGCCCAGTTCGGTGGAAAACTGCTCGGCCTGGAAGTGATGTTGAATGAAGCCCGCGCGGTTCCAGCGGCTGTCTTCTTCGAACGGGGTGCTGCTGTTGACCCGGTCTTCGTACCAGTCGCCGCCGAGAATCAGGCTGTTCTGGTCGTCGAGGGTTACATCGTTCTGCCAGTTCAGCGAGTCGCGGTAGGTGTTGAACACGCTGTGCTCGTCGCTGAGCTTGTCGAAGGTTTCTTCGCGGTTTTCGCTGTGGCCCAGTTCCACCCGGGATTTCCACCCGTCGTTGAGGCGAGTGTCGAGGTAGCTGCTGACGCTGCTCACGGTGAAGTCGTTGTAGGGCTTTTGTTCGACACTTTCAAAGGTGTTCATGTCGAAGCGGCCGAACGGGTTGTCGAACTCGCTTTTGCCACGGTTATCGAGAATGTTCATCCCGGTTTCAAGGTCGTCGTTGAAGGCGTGGCTCAGGCTCAGGCTCAAGGACTGGTTGCGATAGGCATCGTGATCGCCGTCGCTGGGGTACGACTCATGGGTGCGGTTGATGCCGGCGGTGTCGTCGAGGCTGGCACCGAGGTTGAAGCGGGTTTGCGCATCGCCACCGGACAGGCCGAGGCTGCGCTCCCACGTCTGGTTGCTGCCAAAGCCCATGTGCAGGCGCGGTTGCAGGCCCGGTTCGGCGCTGCGCCGGGTAAAGATCTGGATCACCCCGCCAATGGCGTCGCTGCCATAGATCACCGAGCGCGAGCCGCGCAGCACTTCCACACGCTCGATCTGCTCAATGTTCAGGTGTTGCAGGTTGCTGTCGCCCGATGTCGAGTTGCCGATGCGCTGACCGTCCACCAGCACCAGGCTTTGCGCCGATTTGGTGCCGCGAATGTAAACCCCGGTCGAGCTGCCGCGACCACCGGCCTGGGTGATTTGCACCCCGGGCACTCGGCTCAGCAGGTCGGTCACGCTACCCGGTTGCAGGCGGTCGATGTCGTCGCGGGTGAACACGGTGTTGGCGGCGCTGCTGTCGTTGCGGGCCTCGACCTGGCGAGTGGCGCTGATCAGCACGTCGGGCAGTTTCAAGGCCTGTTCGCGCTCGAAAGTGTCGGCCAGCAGCTGGCCGGCCGGCAGCAAGGTCAGTGTCAGGGCTAGGCGGGAGAGGTTCATTGGCAATCCGGTGGCACAGTGCTGTGGTTTTGCAGAGGTTTTTGTGACGAGGGGGCTTGTCGGAACGCCGCACCGCCCCGTTCGGCTGCGCAGCGGTCGTAAAAAGGCCGGCGCGCTCTTGCTGGAGAGCCGCGTCGGCTGGTTTTTGGGCTACTTCGTAGCTCCGCGGGGGCAAGCCCCCTCGCCACAGGGGGGTGTACAACCTGGAAGATTAGAGATTCAGCAGCTGCAGGCGCTCACGCACGGCGGCTTCGATACCGGCTTCATCCAAGCCACACTCGGCCAGCATTTGCGCGGGCTTGGCATGCTCGACGTAAACGTCCGGCAAGCCCAGGTGCAGCACCGATTTGAGGATGTTTTCGCGGGCCAGGAACTCGCTGACCGCGCCACCTGCGCCACCCATGATGGCGTTCTCTTCGATGGTCACCAGCAACTCATGAGAGCCGGCAACTTCGCGAACCAACGCTTCGTCCAACGGTTTGACGAAGCGCATGTCGACCACGGTCGCATCCAGCTTCTCGGCCACTTTCAAGGCCTCGGCCATTTGCACGCCGAATACCAGCAGGGCGACAGTGTTGCCCTGGCGACGCATCACACCCTTGCCGATTTCAATCGGTTCCAGGTCTTTGTCGATGGTGGCATTCGGGCCGGTGCCGCGTGGATAACGCACTGCCGCCGGGCCGTTGTACAGGTGGCCGGTGGTGAGCATCTTGCGCAGTTCGTTCTCGTCGCTCGGGGTCATCACCAACATGCCAGGGATGCAACGCAGGAACGACAGGTCGAAGCTGCCGGCGTGGGTCGGGCCGTCTTCGCCCACCAGGCCTGCGCGGTCGATGGCAAACAGCACGTCGAGGTTCTGCACCGCAACGTCATGCACCAACTGGTCGTAGCCGCGCTGCAGAAAGGTCGAATAGATCGCTACCACCGGTTTCGCGCCTTCGCAGGCCATGCCGGCAGCGAGGGTCACCGCGTGCTGTTCGGCAATCGCCACGTCGAAATAACGCAGCGGGAAGCGCTCACTGAAGGCCACCAGGTCGGAGCCTTCCTTCATCGCCGGGGTGATGCCCACCAGGCGCGAGTCGGCAGCGGCCATGTCGCACAACCACTCGCCGAACACACCGGAGTACTTCGGCCCGCCGGCTTTTTTCGGCGCGGCGGCCGGAGCGTCCAGCGGTTCGAGTTTGGTGATGGCGTGATAGCCGATCGGATCGACTTCCGCCGGTGCGAAACCTTTGCCTTTCTTGGTGACCACGTGCAGGAACTGCGGCCCCTTGAGGTCACGCATGTTGCGCAGGGTGGCGATCAGGGTCGGCAGGTCGTGACCGTCGATCGGGCCGATGTAGTTCCAGCCCAGCTCTTCGAACAGGGTGCCGGGGACCAGCATGCCCTTGGCATACTCTTCGGTGCGTCGGGCGATCTCCCAGGCACCGGGCAGGCGCGACAGGACCTTCTTGCTGCCTTCTCGCATGCTCGCGTAGGTGCGGCTGGAAAGGATCTTCGCCAGGTAGTTCGACAGGCCACCGACATTGCGCGAGATCGACATGTCGTTGTCGTTGAGGATTACCAGCATGTTGGCGTCCACTTCGGGCGCGTGGTTCAGCGCTTCGAACGCCATGCCGGCGGTCAGTGCACCGTCGCCGATCACGGCGATGGCCTTGCGATCACTGTTTTGCAGGCGGGCGGCGATGGCCATGCCCAGCGCGGCGCTGATAGAGGTGCTGGAGTGGCCGACGCCAAAGGTGTCGTACTCGCTCTCGGAGCGGCGCGGGAAAGCGGCGATGCCGTCCTTCTGGCGCAGGGTGCTCATGCGCTCGCGACGCCCGGTGAGGATCTTGTGCGGATAAGCCTGATGACCCACGTCCCACACCAGCCGGTCGTCCGGGGTGTCGAACACGTAATGCAGCGCGATGGTCAGCTCGATGACGCCCAGGCCGGCACCGAAATGCCCGCCGGTCTGACCGACCGTGTAGAGCAATTCCAGGCGCAACTCATCAGCCAGGGTTTCCAGCTCGGCTTCGCCTAACCGGCGCAGGCCGTCCGGCGTGTTGGCACGGTCGAGCAGGGGCGTGGTCGGGCGCTTGCGGGGAATCTCATGAAACGTCGTGGGCATCAGGCGAATCGTTATAGGTATAAAAGAGGCGGCAGTTTACCTGATGCATCGCACGCTGCCCACGCAGAGCTCGGAACTTGGCCGATATGCGATGGGTAGCGTGCGATGCATTAGCTGCGGCGTTCGACGATATAGCGCGCCAGCTCACGCAGCGGCTCGGCCGACGCGTCAAACGGTCGCAGGGCGTGCAGGGCCTGATCGCGCAGCTCCAGGGCATAGGCCTTGGCCGCTTCCAGGCCGAGCAGGGCCGGGTAGGTCGGCTTGTCCCGGGCGATATCGGCGCCCTGGCGCTTGCCCAGGGTCTGGGTATCGCTCTCGACGTCGAGAATGTCGTCTTGCACCTGAAACGCCAGGCCGATGGCCTGCGCATAGGTCTGCAACGCTTTGAGTTCGGGTTTTTCGGCACGACCGCTGGCCAGGGCGCCCAGCTTGACGCTGGCTTCGATCAGCGCGCCCGTCTTGTGCCGATGCATGAACTCAAGGGCTTTTTGATCGAGCTTCAAACCGACCGAACCGAGGTCGATGGCCTGGCCACCGACCATCCCGGCCGGGCCCGCCGCCAACGCCAGGGTACTGACCATCTGCAGGCGAATCTCGGCATCGGCGTTGTTCAGGCGTGGGTCAAGCAGGGCGCTGAAGGCCAGGCTTTGCAGGCCGTCACCGGCGAGAATCGCGCAGGCTTCGTCGAACTTCTTGTGGGTGGTCGGCTGGCCGCGACGCAGGTCGTCATCGTCCATCGCCGGCAAATCGTCATGCACCAGCGAGTACGCGTGGATCAACTCCACCGCACAGGCCGCGCCATTGGCGTGTTCGGCCTCACCGCCCAGCGCTTCGCAGGCCGCGTAGGCCAGCAACGGACGCACGCGCTTGCCGCCGTTCATCACGCTGTAGCGCATGGCTTCATACAGGCGTGCGAGCTCAGGGCTCGGCGCACTGAACAAGGTTTCCAGCGCCGCATTGACCCGGGCCTGGCTGTTGGCCGAATACACCGCGATCATTCTGGCTGTTCCGCGTCAAAGGGGGCCTCGGCCAGCTCGCCATCGCGCTCAAGCAACACCTGAACCTTCTGCTCGGCCTGCGCCAGCGCGGCCTGGCAGTCGCGGGTCAGGCCGATGCCTTGCTCGAAGGCAGCCAACGAGTCTTCCAGCGACAGCTCGCCGTTCTCCAGACGCTCAACCAGCGTTTGCAGGTCGGCGAGGGATTGTTCGAAATCCAGTGCAGCTTTTTTGCGGGCCATGGCGGCTATCCAGGTGACGTTTAAACCGGCGCGACACTAGCAGATAGGGGGGGGTGGGGCAAATGAGCAGAGCCTGCAGCTCTTGGTAGCGAGCCGAATACGGGGGCTATTCGGCTCATGATATGAGCCGATTGTGTGAGTTATTCGGCTCATCGTCCTGCTCTACAGAGGCGTCGCCACCCCCCGTCTCCCTCAACGTTACCGCTTGCACCCGATTACGCCCCATTCCCTTGGCCACATACAGCACTTCATCCGCCTGGGACAGCAACCGCACCAGGTCGTACCCCGACTCGCGGGTAGTCACCACGCCAATACTGACGCTGAGCAACCCCGGCTCCAGTAACGTCAGCTGCGAAAACGTCTGGCGAATCCGTTCGGCGACCAACACCGCCTGCTGCATGTCGGAGTCCATCAGCAGGCAGGCGAATTCCTCGCCGCCGATACGGGCGAACAGGTCCTGATGACGCAGGCTGTCTGCCGTGACCCGGCCGAACGCAATCAGGGCTTGATCGCCAAGATGATGGCCAAAGGTGTCGTTCAGGCGCTTGAAATGATCCAGGTCGCAGAGCAGCAGGGCGGCAGGCTGACTGCGGCGCTGGCAGTCCTTGAGGCGTTGTTTGCCATGCAACATGAAGGCTCGGCGGTTGCCGACACCGGTTAGCGAGTCGCAGAAGGCGGCGGCCTTGAATCGGAGCTCGGCACGTTCCTTGACCATGGCCAGTGTCACGTAGGCGATGCCGATGACGTACAGCATCGACTCGAACAGCATGAAGGAAAAAAACGGCACTCCCGTGCCCGCGCCGGTCAGCGCTTGATCCAGAGACAGGCCCAGATCGGTAACGCTGCGTACGCAGTAAAAGAGCGTGTGCAGCACTGTCAGGATCAGCGCCGGCAGATAGGCGACCTCGAGGCTCTTGCGGCTGCGCAGAAACTCCAGAATCGTCAGCAGTCCATAGCCGGCGGCCAGCATCGAATAGGTGGACACGCGAGCCGGCATCGCCTCATAGAAGGCTGGTACCAGGCACAACCCCAGCCAGATACCGGCTCCAGCGAGTATTCCCGGTACGTTCGGCGAACGCCCGGCGAACACGCGCATGGCCGTCCAGTTCATGGCCGCGCTCAACAACAGGACCACGTTGCCCAGCATGATCGGCACGACGTCGAAGCCTTTGCCCCGCAGGCTGATCAGCACCACGCCCAGCGCTGCCAGCAGCATCGTGCAACCCAGGTATGCCAGCGGCCGTTCGCGGGTTTCTCGAAACCAGGCGTGCACCGTCAACAGCCCCATCAGGGCAAAGACGAAGACCGAGACCACCAGCAGGGTCGGGATGTGCAGCACCATGTCCTTGGTTCCCATTGAACGTCGTTCCGAGGCCTCCCCCTATGGAAAGCAACTCGAGCACAAGAGGCTGTGTTGTAAGTGGGGGTTAAGCGATTGGGCGAGAGTTTAGCGGCAACCTTTGCTCGATGCGTGGGTTGTTTACTGAGATGGATCGATGGCTTGACGCTGAAATGCGGGGTGGATCCGGCCGCTCAGGGTGTTCTTAGGGGCACGGAAACCATCAAAAAGTTCGTCCGGTCTCAGGTCGGGTGACCCATTGATCCTGGCGGATTTAGCCGATTCGGCCCGATTTTGTGGGCTTAGTATCAGCAGGCGGTTCGAGCGTCGATGGAAGAGTCGGAAAGCTTGTAGGTGGTTGAACCCATATCAAATCACGGGCATTAAAAAGCCGGCTTGTGGCCGGCTTCTCGGGGACTGGCTTGGTCTATTTTTGGTAAACCGTACCAGCCTTCAAAACGTACATCCGGATCTTGCGTCCGGCTGTGGGACTTGGCGAGAAAGTCATCTGCCTTGTCGGGGCGATCGGACCGGCGCTGGGTGGGTCGATGCCAATGTGGGGCGCAGCATACTGATTTTTGTGGGGAATTCCCAGTGGGATCTGCGGTGTAGAGCCATCAAACGGGTTCGACCGTAAATCTTCTACGACGGGGCTGGCGTTTTAGCGGGCAGCCCGTTCCGGCAAGAAATGCGCGAAACCGTTGGCCGGGCTGCTTCAGCCGAACGGCACGGGCGGTCGTTGTTTGTTGAGGGTGGACCACCAGAACACCCAGCCGAGGATCTCGATGTTTTGTATTTCAATTTGTTCTGCGCTGAAGATTTCGTCGGGATAGCCACTGCTGTTGTGGCTGCGCAGACGCAGGGCGCCGCCTGGGAGGCGGTGCAGGTATTTGATGCGCAACATGCCGTCATGTTTCAGGGCGTAGATCTGGCCGTCGACGATTTGGGTCAGGCTGCGGTCGATGGCCAGGGTTGAGCCGTCTTCGATTTTCTCCGACATGCTGTCGCCGATCATGGGTACGCAAATGGCCTGGTGCGGTTCGACTTCGAGGCTTTCCAGGTAGTGGCGTGGCAGACGGACAAACGTGCCGGGTATTTCGGCCACTTCGGTGTCCCTGGCGCCGGGCGTCTTGGGAACCTCCTTGTACAGCGGGAGTTCGATGTCGAGGGGTGCAACATGTACCTGATAGACCTCGCGAGTGTCCTGGGCGTCGCAAGCTGCACCGGTTTGGATGGCAGGTTCACAGGTGGGGTGTTTTGGGCCTTCGCCGTTCAGCAGCCACTGACTGTTCACGCTCAACAGGCGGGCGATTTCTTCCAGGCGCGGGTAGGGCACGCCGCGCAAGTACCAGTTGTTTACGTGCTGGGGCTCGACCTTGCAGAAGATCGCAAACTGGGAAGGGGTAATGCCCACTTCTTTCAGCAATGCCTTGAAGCGCGGGCCGCAATGATGTTTTTTCATAAACACGGAGTTTACCGACCGATGTGGCGCGGTTGAATAAACATGGCGTTCAAATTGCGCGGGAATATTCTGTTGTTTTGAACGATAGAGTTAACTTTAACTAAACGGCACTAAACTTTATTCCAAACTGTATTATTTTTAGTGTGAGTTGATGTTTTAAGGCGCATAAAAAAACCCCGGCTAGCCGGGGTTTTCGAGTGTTTGAAGCTTGCGGATGACCGCTGTTGCTTAGCCTTTGTAGGCGGCAACCGACTTCATGATTTCGGCGCGAGCGGCTTCAGCGTCGCCCCAGCCTTCGATCTTCACCCATTTGCCTTTTTCGAGGTCTTTGTAGTTCTCGAAGAAGTGCTTGATCTGTTCCAGCAGCAGGCCTGGCAGGTCGGTGTATTCCTTCACGTCAACGTACAGCTGGGACAGCTTGTCGTGTGGGACTGCGATGACTTTGGCATCGCCGCCGCCGTCGTCGGTCATGTTCAGGATGCCGACTGGACGCGCGCGGATCACCGAGCCTGGAGCAACCGGGTAAGGGGTGACAACCAGTACGTCGAGGGGATCGCCGTCGTCCGCCAGGGTGTTCGGGATGAAACCGTAGTTGGCCGGGTAGAACATTGGGGTGGCCATGAAACGGTCAACGAACAGGCAATCGCTGTCTTTGTCGATTTCGTATTTGATCGGCGCGTGGTTGGCCGGAATCTCGATCGCGACGTAGATGTCGTTCGGCAGGTCTTTGCCAGCCGGAATCTTGCTGTAGCTCATTGGGCGGTGCCCCCGTAAGTGGCCAGATGACTGGCCGGATTGACCAAAAAGTGGCGGCGATTATAGGCATATTCCGCCGCCAGTGCCACGTACCGGAGGTCGTATGGCCCTAGGTCGTAGACCAAGGTCGTGGACCAAGGTCGCGGACCTTAGCCGTGTGCCTGATAGTCCGGATGCTCGGCTTGCAGGCGCGCGAGCCTGGTCAGTGGGTCCTGGCGATAAAACAGCTGTAGCTGCTGATAGACCTGTGGATAAGTGACGTGCAGCAAATCCGGGGCGCTGAAGAAGTATTCGCTGGTGACCGCGAAGAACTCCGCCGGGTTTTCTGCGGCGTAGGGGTCGATCGGCGTGTCGGCATCAGGGTGGTGGTCGAGTTGGCGGTTGAGATCGTCGTAGGCGTGTTGCATCGCCCTGGCCCAGTCACTGACCCGCATGTCACTGTGCAGCGGCGGCAAGCCGTTGGCGTCGCCATTGAGCATGTCGAGCTTGTGCGCCAGCTCATGGATGACCAGGTTGTAGCCTTCCCAGCCTCCGCTGGTCATGACCCCCGGCCAGGCCAGGATGATCGGGCCCTGCTGCCAGGCTTCACCGCTGTGCTCGCCATCCCACTCGTGCTCGACACCGCTGGCATCGCGATGACGCTGGGGGCTTATAAAGTCATCGGGATAGAGCACGATTTCATGAAAGCCCTGGTACCAGTTCAAGTCCCCCAGGTGCAGTAACGGTAATTGGGCCTGGGCGGCGAGCAGCAGGCGCTGTTCCTGATGCAGCTCGACGCCGGGCAGGCAGGTCAGGTGCTTGTCTTGCAGGAAGAGCACGGAGGATTCGCGCAGCCACTGATCTTCGGCCTCGCTCAGGCCGTCGAGAAAACGCAGGTGCTGGCGTACTCGCTGCCAGGTGTCATCGGTCACGGGGTGCTTGGCCAGTGTGCGCTGGCGACGCCAGGTGCTGAGGAGTCCCATGGGTGGTTAGCGCGACTGGGCTTTGGAACTCGAAGCGCCAAGGCGGCTGCGAATGACACCAATGATCATCGGCACCAGGGACAGCAGGATGATGCCCACCACCAGCAACGACAGGTTTTGCTTGATGAACGGTACGTTGCCGAAGAAGTAGCCTAGGGTGACAAGACCGCCAACCCACAGCAGGGTGCCGAACACGCTGAACGCAAAGAAGCGTGGGTAAGGCATTTTTGCGACGCCGGCGACGAAGGGTGCGAAGGTCCGGATGATCGGCATAAAACGGGCCAGGGTCACGGTCTTGCCACCGTGCCGGTCATAGAAGTCGTGGGTTTGTTGCAGGTAATCCCGGCGGAAGATTTTCGAGTCCGGATTACTGAACAGTTTTTCGCCCACCGTTCGACCGATGACATAGTTGGTACTGTCCCCGAGTATCGCCGCGAGCATCAGCAGGCCGGCCAGCAGAACCGGGTCCATGCCACCACCGGCCGCGACGGCGCCGGCGATGAACAACAGCGAATCGCCCGGCAGGAACGGCATGACCACCAGGCCGGTTTCGCAAAAGATCACCAGAAACAGAATGGCGTAGATCCATGGCCCGTAATTGGTCACCAGCAAATCGAGGTAAACGTCGAGATGCAGGATAAGGTCGATCGGGTTGAAATCCATGGAGGGCACCTGGGTAGCGGCCAGGCTCGGCAAGCCTGTGCGGAAAGTCTGGAAAGTAAGGATACAGGGCTGTGGATTATTTCTTACGGCCCATAGATGCCCAAATTATACGGACAGAAGAGTGAAAAGCGTGTGGAGTTTGTAGCGAGGGATTACGAGGTGAAGGGTGAAGGCGCGTGATGTGTTGCATGGCCCCATGTGGCAAGGGGGCAAGCCCCTACGCCACAGTAACCCGTTTCACCGTGGAGTATCAGAGTTCGTCGCTGATCGGCAATACGTAGTTCTTGAACTCGGTATCTTCGCGAAAGCCGATGGACTCGTAGGTTTTGCGCGCCACTTCATTGTTGCTGCTGGTGGACACCCGCATACGGACGGCCTGGGTTTCCTTGGCCATTTTCTTCGCGGTGCGCATCAGGTTGTCGGCGACCAGTTGGCGGCGCGCGTCTTCGGCGACATAGATGTCATTGAGGATCCATACGCGCTTGAGAGACAGGGAGGAAAAACTCGGGTACAGCTGGCAAAAGCCCAGCAGTCGGTTGTCCTCATCATCGGGCAGGGCCAGGTAGATGACCGATTCCTTGCGTCGTAGTCGCTTTTCCAGAAAGGCCCTGGAGGAGTCTGGATAAGGGAGCGAGCCATAAAACTCGCGGTATTTGACGAACAGGGGCGTCAATAGATCCAGGTGCTCGAGGGTGGCTTGAATAATCCGCATGCTAGGCCTCAACTTGAATGTAGATATGACGGCAGTTTCCAGTGGATTTGGCGGCAATCGGCTCAAGACTCGGGCAGCCGTTCGTCGACTCTGCCTCAAAGCGGAACTAAAACGCAATGCGGATTCGGCTCACGCATTCAGCGGACTTAGTAGGAAGTTTCCTTTGATAGTGGCGTCATTTTTCGACTCGAGAGTCTGCACCTGGGCCTCGTCTTTCAGATGGACGCCCGATAGCTGTCGCCGACATGCCTCGCGCATCAGGTACAGCAAGCGGTGTGCGGCCATGCCATAGCTCAAGCCCTCCAGCCGCACGTTGGAAATGCAGTTGCGATAGGCATCGGTCAGGCCGACTTTTGGATTATAGGTGAAATATAAACCAAGGCTGTCGGGCGAGCTGAGGCCCGGGCGCTCTCCGATCAGGATCACCACCATCTTGGCGCCCAGCCGTTCGCCGATTTCATCGGCCACGGCAACGCGGCCCTGTTCCACCAGAATTACCGGTGACAACGACCAGCCTTCGGCCTGCGTTTGCTCCTCCATGCGCGCCAGAAACGGCAGGGTGTGTCGATGCACGGCCAATGCCGACAGGCCGTCCGCCACCACCACCGCCAAATCAACGCCCCCAGGCGTGTTCAAGGCATGTTCGCGCAGTTTTTGCGCGGATTCATCGCTGAGTTTGCGGCCCAGGTCCGGGCGTTGCAGGTAGCTGTGGCGATCGGTGGCGGCGCTGTGCAGCAGCAAGCTGTCGCGTCCGCGTTCGGCCAATTGGGCGCGCAATCCTGCAGAGTCGAAGGGCAGGTGTACGGCATCGCGGGCTTGCGCGTGGGCGTACTGAAAGTCCAACTGAGCGCCGGTCGGCAGACTGGTGCCGGTGCGTCCCAGGGCGATGCGCGCCGGTGTCAGGCGACGCAGTTCCTGTAACGGGTTTTGCGGATCCAGGGGTCGTTTGTCCATTAGCACGTCACTCATCCCAATTGCCCCATGGCCTGGCGGAAGGCCGGTGGCAGGCCGTTGCCGAAGTGAACCTTGCCGTCGCCCTGGGTGAAAATACCCATTTTTGCCAGCCACGCCTCGAACTCCGGTGCCGGCTTCAGGCCTAGGGTCTGGCGCGCGTAGAGGGCATCGTGAAACGAGGTGGTCTGGTAGTTGAGCATGATGTCATCGGAGCCGGGAATGCCCATGATGAAGTTGATGCCGGCCACGCCCAGCAGGGTCAACAGGGTGTCCATGTCATCCTGGTCCGCTTCGGCGTGGTTGGTGTAGCAGATGTCACAGCCCATCGGCACGCCCAGCAACTTGCCGCAGAAGTGATCTTCCAGGCCGGCGCGAATGATCTGTTTGCCGTTGTACAGGTATTCGGGGCCTATAAAGCCGACCACGGTGTTGACCAGGAATGGCTTGAAGTGCCGGGCCACGGCATAGGCACGGGTCTCGCAGGTTTGCTGGTCGATGCCATGGTGGGCGTTGGCCGACAGCGCGCTGCCCTGACCGGTTTCGAAGTACATCAGATTCTGTCCCAGAGTACCGCGATTGAGGCTCAACCCCGCGTCATAGCCTTCCTGCAACAGGCTCAGGCTGATGCCGAAACTGGCGTTGGCCGCCTCGGTGCCGGCGATCGACTGGAACACCAGGTCCAGCGGCACCCCCCGGTTGATCGCCTCGATGGAGGTGGTGACGTGGGTCAGTACGCAGGCCTGGGTCGGAATCTCGTAGCGCTGGATGACCGCATCGAGCATTTCCAGCATCGCGCAGATCGACGCGATGCTGTCGGTGGCTGGGTTGATGCCGATCATCGCGTCGCCATTGCCGTACAGCAGGCCGTCGAGAATGCTCGCGGCGATGCCGGCCGGCTCGTCGGTGGGGTGGTTGGGTTGCAGGCGGGTCGACAGGCGTCCGCGCAGGCCCAGGGTGCCGCGAAATTGCGTGACGACCCGGATCTTCTGCGCCACCAGCACCAGATCCTGCACGCGCATGATCTTGGAGACCGCCGCGGCCATTTCCGGCGTCAAGCCGGGAGCCAGTGCCCGCAGGCTGTGCTCGTCGGCAGCGTCGCTGAGCAGCCAGTCGCGAAAGCCGCCGACGGTGAGGTGGCTGACGGTGGCAAACGCGGCGGCGTCGTGGGTGTCGATGATCAGTCGGGTGACTTCATCGGCTTCATAAGGGATCAGCGCTTCTTGCAGGAAATGCTTGAGCGGGATGTCGGCCAACGTCATTTGCGCCGCCACCCGCTCGCCATCGTTCTGTGCGGCAACGCCGGCCAGGAAGTCCCCGGAGCGCGCCGGACTGGCCTTGGCCATCACGTCCTTGAGGTCGTCGAAGCGGTGGGTCTGGGCGCCGACGCTATGGGAAAAACGTGCCATCTCTGTCTCCGTTTCAAATAGGAAAGTGCGCTGCCCAGTGCTGGCGATTCCTCAGAATGCCACGCCCTGCGTCGTCAACGCACCTCAATGCAGCAGGACTCAGGCCGTTGCCTTGATGCCGTTCGGGGCGATGGTCTCGGGTACAGGCAGGCCGAGGTACTCGCCTTCGGCGATGATCCCGGCTGCGCGGTCTTGTGCTTCCAGTTGCAAGGCCTTGGGTACCGACAGCCAGTACGCCAGACCCACGGCAATGAAACCTGCACTTATCTTGCCAATCAGCACCGGCAGGATGATGGTGGGCTGGAAGTTGGCGGTGAAGGACAGGTGGTCGCCCAGCAGGAAGGCCGCGCACACGCCAAAGGCAATGTTGATCACCTTGTCTTTTGGCGGCATGAAACGCACCAGGCGGAACATGGCCAGGATGTTGGCGATAGTCGCCAGCATGCCGGCACTGCCGACGGCGCTCAGGCCGATCTTGCTGCCCAGGCTTTCCAGCGGTTTGCCCAGGTATTTGCGCAGCAGGTAGACCATCGGGAAGGCACCGGCCAGCATGATGCCGATGTAACCGGCGGTCTCCAGGGCGCGGGTCTGGTCTTCGGCGTCGGCGATGATCGGGTGGAACCCCCAGCTGCCGAACACCAGGGTGAACACCCCGGTGAAGTACTCGACGATGGAGAACACCAGCACCAGTTTGATCGCCGCGTCCAGGGTGCGGCCGAAGATGATGAAGCCCTTGATCATCATGTCCGGCAAAAAGCGTAGGCCCAGGGCCAAGGCCACCACGAAAATCAGGATCGGCAGCAGGTTGGCGAAGATGCTACCCAGGCCCAGTGCCAGTTGATAGGTGGCTTCGCCGTTGGTGGACACCAGGTCCCGTACCAGCGGGTTACTGAACGCGAGGATGACGCTGGCGATCAACACGCCCAGCGGAATAGTCAAAATACCCGACATGATGCCCAGGGCCATGTATTTGTGGTCACGTTTGTCGAGCATCGCCAGGCCCATGGGGATCGAGAACACGATGGTCGCGCCGCCCATGAAACCGGTGATCAGCGCCATCACCAGCGCTTCTTTGCTGGCGGCCAGGGCCGAGGCCAGGTGATAGCCGCCCATGTCCGAGGCGATGATCATGGTCGCCGCCAACGCCGGGTCGGCGCCCAGGGAGCTGAAAAACGGGCCGAATGCTTTTTCGATGATCACGGTCAGGTAGGGGATGGAGGCCATGATGCCCGCCGCCGGCACGAAGATGTGGCCCGTGGCGTGGATGCCTTCCATGAATTCTTTACCAAGCCCTTCATCGCTGTTGTAAATCGCCGCGAAGGCACCGAGTACGGCGCAGAGCATGATGAGATAGAGCACGTAATTGCCGATCTGATCCATTGCGTTGTCCTTTCTTATTGTTGTTTTTTAAAGCGCGGATGTTGTGTGCACGATTGACGCAGTACGGTTTGGGAGTTTCTTGTTGCAACATTGCATTCGGCCGCTGATGGGCGCCGAATCCGATGCGAGAGTGAGTAGGGGGCTGATGGCAAAGCGCCTCCCGGCGACCGAAGCCGCCGGGAGGATCGATCAGAAGAAGCCCAGCGGGTTGATGTCGTAGCTCACCAGCAGGTTTTTGGTCTGCTGATAGTGATCGAGCATCATTTTGTGGGTCTCACGGCCGACGCCGGACTTCTTGTAACCGCCGAACGCGGCGTGCGCCGGGTACAGGTGGTAGCAGTTGGTCCACACACGGCCGGCCTTGATGGCGCGGCCCATGCGGTAGGCGCGGTTGATGTCGCGGGTCCAGAGGCCGGCGCCCAGGCCGAACTCGGTGTCGTTGGCGATGGCCAGGGCTTCGGCTTCGTCCTTGAAGGTGGTGATGCTCACCACCGGGCCGAAGATTTCTTCCTGGAACACACGCATTTTGTTGGTGCCCTTGAGCAGGGTCGGCTGGATGTAATACCCGCTCGCCAGGTTGCCCTCGAGTTTTTCCACCTTGCCGCCGGTCAGCAGTTCAGCGCCTTCGCCCTTGGCGATTTCCAGGTACGAGAGGATTTTGTCGAACTGCTGCTCGGACGCCTGGGCGCCGACCATGGTGTCGGTGTCCAGCGGATCGCCACGTTTGATTTGCAGGACCTTGTTCATGACCACTTTCATGAACTCGTCGTAGATCGACTCTTGCACCAGGGCACGGGACGGGCAGGTGCAGACTTCGCCCTGGTTGAAGAACGCCAGCACCAGGCCTTCGGCGGCTTTTTCAATGAAGGCCGGCTCGGCCTGCATGATGTCGGCGAAGAAGATGTTCGGCGATTTGCCGCCCAGTTCCACGGTGGATGGA
This sequence comes from Pseudomonas sp. Irchel s3b6, assembly GCF_900187415.1. Taxonomy (NCBI): domain Bacteria; kingdom Pseudomonadati; phylum Pseudomonadota; class Gammaproteobacteria; order Pseudomonadales; family Pseudomonadaceae; genus Pseudomonas; species Pseudomonas sp. Irchel s3b6. The sequence goes on from NZ_FYDM01000007.1 coordinate 48,606, forward strand.
ATGATGTTTTCGGCAGCGCATTTCATGATGTGCGAGCCGACCGGCGTCGAGCCGGTAAAGGCGATTTTGGCGATGCGCTTGCTGGTGGCCAGGGCTTCGCCGGCTTCTTTGCCGAACCCTTGCACCACGTTCAGCACGCCGGGTGGCAGCAGGTCGCCGATCAGCTCCAGCAGCACGGTAATTCCCAGCGGCGTTTGCTCGGCGGGCTTGAGTACAACGCAGTTGCCGGCCGCCAGGGCCGGAGCCAGTTTCCAGGCAGCCATCAGGATCGGGAAGTTCCACGGGATGATCTGCCCGACCACGCCCAGGGGTTCATGGATGTGATAGGCCACGGTGTTGCCGTCGATTTCTGCGGCGCTGCCTTCCTGGGCCCGCAGGCAACCGGCGAAGTAGCGGAAATGGTCCGCGGCCAGCGGGATGTCGGCGTTGAGGGTCTCGCGCACGGCTTTGCCGTTGTCCCAGCTTTCGGTGATTGCCAGGACTTCCAGGTTCTGTTCGATGCGGTCGGCAATTTTCAGCAGCACCAGCGAGCGCGCCTGGGCAGAAGTGCTGCCCCAGGCCTCGGCGGCTGCGTGGGCAGCGTCCAGGGCCTTTTCGATGTCTTCGGCCGTGGAACGGGGGAATTCGGCAATCGGTTGGCCGTTGACCGGCGAGGTGTTGGTGAAGTACTGGCCTTTGACAGGCGCGACGAACTCGCCGCCGATGTAGTTACCGTATTTGCTCTTGAACGAAACGATAGCGCCTGCAGTACCGGGGTGAGCGTAACGCATGATGAGTGTCTCCTTGGCTTTTGTGCTTATAAGGGAGTACGCGCAATAAGCGCTTGTATAAGCGTAGAGCAAAGGTCGGGCCACTGCGCTGCAGGTCAGGTAAATCAAGGGGTTGCGTGATTGTTGAAAGCGCTGTCTTCAGGGCCTGTGACGGATGCGGTACAAGGCCTGTGACACTTTGTACCGCTTGTGGCACAGCCTGTGACTGGCAGGTCAGGCCGGCATTGCAATACGGGTGAGGCTGGAGGATGCTGGGCGTCACCTCACACAAGGCCTTCCAGCCCCGGGGAGAACAATAAGAAATGCACGACAACCATTTGAGTCGCCACGCCCGGCAAGTCCTGACGGTCACCCAAGGCAAGCACCAGTTGCATGGGCCGGGCAGTGATCCGTCCATTGCCCGTTCGTGGCTGCGTTGCCTTGAGGACTATCACCTCGACCCGGCCCTGACCATGGCACCGACGGTGCTTGAACACGGTCGCGTGCTTGAGAGTCGTGAACGCCTACAGCAAGTGCTGCACATCGCCGGCGGCGAAATGACCAGCTTGCATCAGCAATTGTCCGGGGCCGGCCACGCGGTGCTCCTGACCGACGCCCGCGGGGTCATCCTCAACTGCGTCACGGCGCCCGCCGAACGCAAGATCTTCGAGCGCGCCGGTCTCTGGCTGGGCGCCGACTGGAGTGAGGCCTGCGAAGGCACCAATGGCATCGGCACCTGCCTGGTGGAGCGCCAGGCGCTGACCATTCACCAGGATGAACACTTTCGCGGTCGCCATACGGGCCTGACCTGCTCGGCAAGCCCGGTGTTCGATCCCCATGGCGAACTGCTGGCGGTGCTCGACGTGTCGTCGGCGCGCCACGATGTCTCGCGACAGAGCCAGTTCCACACCATGGCGCTGGTCAACCTTTCGGCGAAGATGATCGAGAGCTGCTACTTCCTGCGCTATTTCGACAACCAGTGGTTACTGCGTTTTCACTTGCAAGCCGAGTCCGTGGGATTGTTCAGTGAAGGGCTGCTGGCGTTCGATGGGGAAGGGCGGATCAGCGCGGTCAACCAGAGTGCACTGAACCTGTTGGGGCATATTCGCGGCGGGCTGCTGGGCAAGCCGGTGGAGGCTTTTTTCGACTGCTCACTGGATGATCTGTTGGGCCGGGCGAGCGCCAATGCCAGTGCCAGTTGGCCGTTGCGCACCCGCGACGGGCGGCATCTGTTTGCCGTGGTGCGAGGGCAGGCGCGCCGTGCTCCGGTGCCGGTGATGCCGGCAGCGGTGGCCTCTGAACGTTCGGCGTTGTCGGGTATTTGTCTGGGCGACGAAGGCTTGCAGGCGGACTTTCGCAAAGCCTTGCGGGTGTTTGAGCGCGATGTGCCGCTGCTGATCAATGGCGAAACCGGTTCCGGCAAGGAAGCGTTCGCCAAAGCCGTGCATCAGGCCAGTCAGCGTGCCGAAAAAGCCTTCGTCGCCCTCAACTGCGCAGCCATCCCTGAAAGCCTGATCGAGAGCGAGCTGTTCGGTTATCGCGGCGGCAGCTTTACCGGTGCGCGCAAAGAGGGCATGCGCGGCAAGTTGCAGCAGGCCGATGGCGGTACCTTGTTCCTCGATGAAATCGGCGACATGCCCCTGGCCTTGCAGACCCGGTTGTTACGGGTGCTGGAAGACCGCCAGGTGGTCCCGGTCGGGGGGGAGCCGGAATCGATCAATGTGCGGATCATCAGTGCGACCCACCGAGATCTGCTGGGGCGGGTGCAGGACGGCAGCTTCCGCGAGGACCTGTATTACCGGCTCAATGGACTGGAAGTCGCGCTGCCGGCATTGCGCGAGCGAACGGACAAATCCCTGTTGCTCGATTTCCTGCTGGCCGAAGAAGCAGGGGGTGAAGGGGTCGTGATCGAGGCCACGGCGCGCCAGGCCCTGCTGGGATTTGACTGGCCAGGCAACGTGCGCCAGCTGCGCAACGTGTTAAGGACCTTGGCGGCCTTGTGTGAGGACGGGCGAATCAGGGTGGAGGACTTGCCGGCAATCATCCGTCAGGTCCGGCCCGCGGTGGCGCTGGTCGCCGAGGCACTGTCGGAGCATCCACTGGACGATGCCGAGCGCCAGGCCCTGCTCAATGCCCTGGAGCAACAGCGCTGGCACATGACCCACACCGCTGAACAGTTGGGGGTCAGTCGTAACACGCTCTATAGAAAGCTGCGTAAGCATGGGATTACGCGGTAGAGAGTACGGCCTTGAATAACACTGAGCGACAGTTGCTCAGCGAAAGAATATGTCCGGGAGGTCATCAAATAGGTCATCGTCAAAGTCCATGGCCTTCTGATACTCCCTTTGCGCCTTGAGCCAGGCTTTCAGGGTTTTGGGGTCCTTCAGTTCTTCACACAGGATGCTCAGCTCTTCGGTGTCGATGAGTAGCGTCTTGAGTTGATATTGGTACTTGCCAGACAGATTCCGAGGAGTCACCTCATCGAACGGGTCGAGGTTGAATTGCTGTTTGAACGCCCGCTCCTGGGCAATCACCTCCTGCTGCAACTCGTTGAGCTGCTCGGTGAGTATCTGGTTGTAGTGCTTGAGCCGGTCGGCGGAAAGTGTGCCGAGGGTGTCCGCGTCGATGTGCTCTATTTCCAACTGCAGGTGCAATAGTTCAAGCAGGTTCCGTTCGCTATAGGCGTGGTTGGCACGTTGCATCAGCACGGTCTTGCGTTCGCGCTCGTCGGGATCGGTTTCTCGGTCAGGGTGTAGGGCGCTGGCCAGCTTGCGGTAAACTTCGCGCACAGATTGGCTGGCTTGGGCGGCCTCTGCTTCCTCGCGCAGTTGGCGCGCGGTTTTTTTACCCGGTTTTTGTTGCTGTGCCGTTTGCTCGGTTTGTTGCCGCTCGTAGATTTTTTGCGCAATGTCATCAGCAGACTTCATGTCGATATCGTCGTCCAGCTCAACGCCGAATATCTCTTGCAGTCCCTGTTTCAATAGCTCGTCTTCTTCTCGTTCATCGGCATCGAAGTCACGGCCGCTGTGTTTGTTGTACAGCGTCTTGAGGGTGGCCTCTTCCTCATCGTTGCAACTGTCGCTATCGATCAATGAGAAGGCTTGGGCGCAAATCTCCTGAGTCAATGTCTTGCGGTCGGCTTTCGAGAGCTTGGTCCGTTCGCTGAGGTCATCAAGGACATGCAGGAGCTCAAGAGTCTGTTGATGAAGTTTGTCGAGTTGGGGGGTGAACTCAGAGTGCCAGCGTTCGATATAAAGCGGGGTTGAGGCTTCCCATGCCTGGAGAATCTGACTCTGTTTTTCGATCTTTTTGACAAGCCCGTTGAATTTTCGTTGCCCAGCGGACAGTTTTTTCGTTCCTGAGTCAGGTGCGATGCTGAGCTGAGTAGTGTCGTTATTCATGAGAGGGCTCAAGATGATCATCCCCAAAAAAGTAGAGGCAGTATTATCACGGTTGATCGTGCCAAATTGTGTTGCCGTATAGCGCGGGACGATTCTGAATGTTGAATAGGGTGATGGGAAGCCATCATCGGTCCGTCTAAACACAAGGTGCGATTTTTGGCCCTCTAGGCTAACCTGCCTCGATGTTTACGAGGTTGACTATGCACATTCATATTCTGGGTATCTGCGGCACTTTCATGGGTTCGATGGCGGTTCTGGCCAAAGAGCTGGGCCATCGTGTGACCGGCTCCGACGCCAACGTCTATCCACCGATGAGCACTCAGTTGGAAGCTCAGGGTATTGAGCTGACGCAAGGCTACGATCCGGCCCAACTCGATCCGGCACCGGACCTGGTGGTGATCGGCAACGCCATGTCCCGCGGCAACCCGGCGGTCGAATACGTGTTGAACAAAGGTTTGCCTTACGTCTCCGGCCCGCAATGGCTGGCCGACCACGTGCTGCAAGGCCGCTGGGTACTCGCCGTTGCCGGCACCCACGGCAAGACCACCACCAGCAGCATGCTCGCCTGGGTGCTGGAACACGCCGGCATGAGCCCGGGTTTCCTGATCGGTGGCGTGCCGCAGAATTTCTCGGTGTCGGCCCGCCTGGGCGATACGCCGTTCTTCGTGATCGAAGCCGACGAATACGACAGCGCCTTTTTCGACAAGCGCTCGAAGTTCGTGCACTACCGCCCACGGACCGCGATCCTCAATAACCTTGAGTTCGATCACGCCGACATTTTCCCCGATCTGCCGGCCATCGAGCGGCAGTTCCACCACTTGGTGCGTACCATCCCGAGTGAAGGCCTGGTAATTCACCCAACCACCGAGCCGGCCCTGCAGCGGGTGATCGAGATGGGCTGCTGGACCCCGGTGCAAACCACGGGGGCGGGCGGGCAGTGGCAGGTCAAGCTGTTGAGTGAAGATGGCTCCCGTTTCGAAGTGATGTTCGAAGGCGTCGCGCAAGGCGTGGTCGACTGGGACATGACCGGTCAACACAACGTGGCCAACGCCCTGGCGACGCTGGCGGCCGCTCGTCATGTGGGCGTGGTTCCGGCCATGGGCATCGCTGCATTGAGCGCGTTCAAAAGCGTGAAGCGTCGGATGGAAGTCGTGGCGCAGGTTAACGGCATTACCATTTACGATGACTTTGCCCACCACCCGACCGCCATCGCCACCACCCTTGACGGCCTGCGCAAACGCATTGGCGACGCGCCGTTGATCGCGATCATCGAGCCGCGCTCCAACTCGATGAAGCTCGGCGCACACCGTGACGGTTTGCCGGAAAGCGTGGTCGATGCCGATCAGGTGATCTGGTATGCCCCGGCCAACCTGGGCTGGGACCTGGCCGGTACCGCCACGCAGTGCACGGTGCCCTCGATCGTCAGCGACTCGCTGGAAGGCATCATCGAGCGGGTCAAGAGCCAGGCCCGGCCAGGCACTCATGTGGTGATCATGAGCAACGGCGGCTTCGGCGGCCTGCACGGCAAACTGGCCGAGGCGCTTAAATGAACAACGGTCCGGACCGTGTCACGCTGGCCATGACCGGCGCCTCTGGCGCCCAGTACGGCTTGCGGCTGCTTGACTGCCTGGTGCGTGAAGACCGGGAGGTGCATTTCCTGATCTCCAAGGCCGCGCAACTGGTGATGGCCACCGAGACCGACGTCACGCTGCCAGCCAAGCCGCAAATGATGCAGGCCTTCCTCACCGAGTACACCGGTGCGGTGGCCGGGCAGATTCGGGTCTACGGCAAGGAAGACTGGATGTCGCCGGTGGCCTCGGGCTCTGGCTCGCCTGCGGCGATGGTGGTGGTGCCGTGTTCCACCGGGACGTTGTCGGCAATCGCGACGGGCGCCTGCAACAACCTGATCGAGCGCGCCGCCGACGTGACGTTGAAAGAGCGTCGGCAGCTGATTCTGGTGCCGCGCGAGGCACCGTATTCCAGTATTCACCTGGAAAACATGCTCAAGCTGTCGAACATGGGCGTGACCATTCTTCCCGCGTCACCGGGTTTCTATCACCAGCCGCAGACCATCGATGACTTGGTGGACTTTGTCGTGGCACGGATCCTCAATGTGCTGAACATCCCGCAAGACATGCTGCCGCGCTGGGGCGAGCACCATCTCAGCAGCGATGAATAAGCTGCTGGCAATTCTGCTGGCATTGCAACTGACCGGCTGCGCCACCGTGCGCACCCTGGACGCCGCCAAGCCGGGAGCGCCGCTGGTGTACTCGGGAACCCGACTCGATCTGTATGTGATGCAGGGCGGATGCTGCGCGATGGACCGGTTTGGCGCTGAAGCGCCGAGCTATCCAGGCCTTGATTTGCCGGCTAGCGCACTGCTCGACACGTTGCTGTTGCCGTTGTCGGTCTTGACGGTACTGGGCGTTGGGTTTCAGGCGACGGGCGGATTGTAGCGGCTGGCGCACGCTATGACAGATCGTTCCCACGCTCCGGCGTGGGCATGCGGCAATGGACGCTCTGCGTTCGCTTTGGCGCGCGGAGTGTCAGGGGCTGCATTCCTTTGCTGCGTGTGGGAGCGATCTGCGTGACACTACTTGCCTAACTTGCGCAACTCATCCGATTCGACAATCCGCACGCCATCCTGTTCTTCCAGCGCCAGGCGCCACATGGCGCGGGCCAGTTGACAGGCTTCGATGCCGTGGTACTTGCCGGGAAGCAGCCGCGACAACGGGCCGGCAACTTTCTCGGCCAGGCGTGGCTCCAGCCGTTCGCCCAGCAGCAGGGAAGGTCGGCAGATGGTCAGTTGCGGCCAGTCCTGGGCGCGCAGGGCCTGCTCCATTTCACCTTTGACGCGGTTGTAGAACACCGATGATTTTGGATCGGCACCCAAGGCGCTGATCACGATCAGGTGCCGTGCGCCCATTTCTCGCGCGCGTTTGGCGAAGGCCACCACCATGTCCAGGTCAACGGCGCGGAAGGCCTGTTCGGAACCGGCCTTCTTGATGGTCGTGCCCAGGCAGCAGTAGGCGGTATCGACCCGCCCGCTGAGCTGTGGCAGGAATACCGTCGGCTCGCCGACCGGGTTTTCAAGGTGGGGATGTTCGGCCAGTGGCCGGCGTGAGGGTGCCAGCACGCGGCTGACAGTCGGCTCACTGAGCAGGCGATCAAGCAAATGTTCACCGGTCAGGCCGGTGGCTCCAGCGAGCAGTATGTGCTGAGGCGTCAAGTACATAGTGTTTCTCCCTTGATACTGTTCAGCTTAGTTGCTCTTTGTTTCCTTGCTGTCCGAGGCGGCACTTTGCAGGGCTTTTCTTGCTTGCTGCTTGCGCAGGGCTTGCCAGCGCGCCACAACGCCCTTGGGCGCCCAGATCTGTGGTTCGGAGGCTTCGAAATTGTCCGCCAGTTCGCGTTCGGCGACCGTTGCCTTGGCCAGCTTGAACGCTTGCTCCAGGTCGTCGCTTCGGTTCAGGGCCTGGGCGAACAGGGCATCGCCGAAGTAAGTGAAGTCCGCTTCCTCCGAGCAACCGAAGGACACCCGGTCGGCGCGGGAGGCGGTCATGATCAGGGTGCGTTCGTCTTTGAGCGCCGGGATAAAACCGCCGGAATAGCAGGCGGAAATCACGATGATCTTGTCGCGGTTTTTCAGCGGGGCCAGCACGCTGGCCAACTCATCGGCCGGCAGGTCGGCCAGCTCCATGCGAGGCTGGTCGAGTACCAGTTCGTGCTCTTGAGTGCCATGGCTGGTCAGGTAGATGAACAGCACGTCTTCCGGGCCGCTGCGTTCGGCCAGGGTCAGGGCGGCGCGGCGCAGGTTCTCGCGGGTGGCCATCGGCCGGTCACCGAGGTGCTCGCGATGATTGACCAGGCGGATCTGGCCGTAGGCGCCGAAGCGGCTGGCGAGCATGTTGCTGACGTAATCGGATTCGCGCAGGAACACGCTCTGCTTGCCATCGCCGCCCAGTGTCAGGCTGTACAGCTCGATCGCAGGTGATGAGGCTGGCACATTGGCCAGTGCCGCTTCGAGCAGCCGTCCTTGCGCGAGCAGCCCCAGTTCGAGGGTATCAGGCAGCAGTTTGCCATCGGCATCGCGTACGCGTTGACCGTTGATCCACTCACCGCTTTGCACCGTGCCATCGGTCAGCACCAGGGTGCCATGCCCCTGATAACTGTCATTGCCGAACTGACCGATGTAAAAACTGCCGTCGGCCAGGTTCAGGCGACCCTGCCCGGTGAAGCGCCAGTCGCTGAAGTGGCCGATATAGTGGCTGTTGTCAGCGCCGATCAACTCGCCCTTGCCATTGAGGGCGCCTTCCTTGAACTGGCCGATCCAGACATCGCCGTCGGCGTTTTCGTAGCGACCCTTGCCATGTAGCTGATTCTGTTTGAAACCGCCGGCATAGGCGTCGCCTTCAGCGCTGCTGAAGGTGCCGTTGCCGTCCAGCTGGCCATCGACGAAATGCCCACTGAACTGATTGCCGCTGGCATCGCTGCGCTGGCCTTCGCCATTGGGTTTGCCATGGGCGAATTGGCCCTGGTACTGGCTGCCATCTTCGAGCTCCAGGCGTCCGAGGCCGAAATACTGATCGGCCTTGAACTCGCCGCGGTACGTCATGCCGCTTTCCTTGAGCGTGCCCTCGCCCTCGCGTCGACCCAGTTTGAAACCGCCGGTGTAGCTGCTGTCCTGGGTGATCAGCGTGCCCTGGCCATGGAACAGGCCCTGGTGGAAGCCGCCACGATAGACCTCGCCATTGCTGCCGTGCCATTCGCCCTGACCATGCCACTGGCCCTTGTCGAACTGGCCGGCATACCAGCTGCCGTTCGGGTAGTCGATGCGACCCTCGCCTTGCAGCAAGCCATTGACCAGATCGCCCCGATACCGACCACCATCGGGCAGCCGTGCGTCAGGCGGCAACAGCGATTCGCCGTCGCCACATGCGGTGAGCAACAGGGTCAGTGCAAGAGGTGCAAGTGAGCGCATAGCAGGATCCGGGCAATTAGGCGACCGAGTATGCCGCAGCTATGTGTCTGATATATAGAGACGCGGTGCGAAACAGCTACAGCCGCCTCGCACCTGACAAGGGTTACACGAACGCCAGCGACAGCGATTCAGCGACGTATGCCGGTTTTTCCTGGCCTTCGATTTCCAGCGTGGCGATGGCCTTGAGCAGCCACTGGCCGGGTTTCTTCTCGGTCACTTCTCCCAGCTCGACCTTGAGGCGAACCCTGGAATTGACTTTCACCGGTTGGATGAAGCGCACGCTGTCCAGGCCGTAGTTGACTAACATCTTCGCGCCTTGCGGCAGGATGAGGATGTCTTCCATCAGTTTCGGAATCAGTGACAGCGACAGGAATCCGTGGGCAATCGTGCCGCCAAACGGGGTTTGTGCTGCCTTGACCGGATCAACGTGGATGAACTGAAAATCGCCTGTGGCTTCAGCGAACAGGTTGATGCGTTCCTGATCGATGGTGAGCCATTCGGAACGTCCGAGTTCCTTGCCGACATAATCATTGAGCTCTGCAACTGGAACATAGGGCATTGAGACTCTCCTTGAGTTCATCACTTTTATAATTTTTGAGTGGGGGCCGGGGCCCGAACAACCACTTTAGATCATCATGGCGGTTTGTTCCGGTCAAGCTTCCATACCTTTGGCGAATACCCATGCATAGCAGATGCCATGCTTATAATGTCCGGCCCGCTTGTGGGGGGACAAGTTTTGCTGGAGATGTCGAATGTTGCTTCGCGGCCTGACCTGGCTGGTGCTGTTTCAGTTGCTCGGTACCGCCATCAACCATCTGTTTGTGCCGGTGTTGCCGGGGCCGATCGTCGGTCTGCTGCTGTTGCTGGTGTTCTTGATCATTCGCGGTGAAGTGGGCGAGCCGTTGAGTCTGGCGGCGGGCAGTCTGCTGCGTTATCTGCCATTGCTGCTGGTGCCACCGGCAGTGGGTGTGATGGTGTATGCCGCCGATATCGCCGCCGATTTCTGGGCCATCGTCGGCGCGCTGGTCCTGTCGCTGCTGTTGTCCATGGCCTTTGCCGGTGTGTTGATGCAACGCATGGTCAAGCGTCAGGCGCAACGGGAGGACAGGCCATGATGGTGGATTGGCAAGGTGCATTGGCGGCGGTCATTCATCATCCGTTGTTCGGCATCGGGATTACCCTGGGGGCCTATCAACTGGTGCTGGCGGCATTCGAGAAAACCCGCCGGATCTTTCTGCAGCCGGTGCTGGTCTCGATGCTGCTGGTGATCGGCGTGCTGCTCGCCTGTGGGTTGACCTACGCCGAGTACCGTAAAAGTACGGAAATCCTCAGCATCCTGCTGGGACCGGCGACCGTCGCGCTGGCGGTACCGCTCTATCTCAATCTGCGGCGGATTCGCCAACTGTTCTGGCCAGTGTTTACTACGCTGGTGATAGGTGGCGTGGTCGCCACCGGCATGGGGGTGTTACTGGGCTGGTGGTTTGGCGCCGAGCACATGATCCTGATGACCATGGCGCCGAAGTCGGTGACCTCGCCGATCGCGATGCTGGTGGCCGAGCAGATTGGGGGTGTGGCGGCGTTGGCCGCGGTGTTCGTATTGATTACCGGGGTGATTGGGGCGATTTTCGGTCCGGCCCTGCTGACCCGGCTGGGTGTCCATGGACCCGAGGCGCGTGGCATGGCGTTGGGCATGACCGCCCATGCGGTAGGCACTTCGGTGGCCTTGCAGGAAAGTGAAGAGTGCGGTGCATTTGCCGCGTTGGCGATGAGCCTGATGGGCGTGGCCACGGCAGTGCTCCTGCCGTTGGCGGTGTCGATGGTGGTTTAAGGAAATCTTTATGAGTCTGGCGCTTTTCCCTCTGAACACGGTGCTGTTCCCTGGTTGCACCCTCGATTTGCAGATTTTCGAGGCGCGCTACCTGGACATGATTGGCCGCTGCATGAAACAGGGCGAAGGCTTTGGCGTGGTGTGCATCCTGGAGGGCGAGGAAGTCGGTGCTGCCGCCAGCGGCTGTGCGGTTTTCGGATGCGAGGCACGGATCACCGATTTCACCCAGCAGGACAACGGTTTGCTGGGGATTCGTGTGCAGGGCGGGCGACGCTTTCATGTGCTGGGGGCCGACATCCGTCAGGATCAGTTGATCGTCGCAGACGTCGAGTGGCTGGAAGAAGCGCCGGAACAATCGTTGCAGGATGACGATGCCGATTTGATTGCCTTGCTCAAGGCATTGGCTGAACACCCGATGGTCGAGGCCCTGAATATGGGCGGCGAGGTCTCAGGCCGGCAATCGCTGGCCAATCAGTTGGCCTATCTGCTGCCGTTCTCGGAGCTGGACAAGATTGACTTGCTGCAACTCGACGACCCGCAGCAACGCCTGGATGCGATTCAGGCATTGCTGGACAAGTTGCAGGGAGAGTTGTTTGTCTGATGTTTTGTCAGTAGGCATACCGCTCTATCGCATGGGGTAAATGCCACAACGCGAAGAATCCGAACAATGCCACCATCGTTGGCAATACCAGCCACCAGGCTTTTGCCGGCATCGCCTCCAGTGGTGCCTGGCGTTGACTCAACCACAGGCTGGCGGCGCAGACACAGGCCGCTAGCATGGCGCCAGCCAGCACATCGGTCGGCCAGTGCGCCCCCAGATAAACGCGCGACAAGGCAATCGTCAGGGCTGGCAAGCAGCCGAGCAGTAGCCAGGTCAGGCGCATCCGCTGCGGTTGGCCGCGACCGGCCAACACGGCCAGGGTCAGGAACAGCGCAAACGAGCCGGAGGCGTGGCCGCTGGGCATGCTGTAGCTGGTCAGCGGGTCGCTCAGCACTTCCGGGCGCACGCGGGCGAACAGGTGCTTGGTGCCAGTGTTGGCCAGCGCGGTGATCAGCAGGGTGGCACCGGCGAAGATCATGTGTCGCCATTGTCGAGTGACCAACAGCAGGATCGTCAGCGCTGCGCTGATCACCAGCATGTGCTTGAACTCACCGAGCTGGGTGAACATCACCGCCAGTTCATCCAGCAAAGGGCTGCGATGTTCCTGGACCAGTGTCATCAAGCCCTGGTCGAAGGCCGTGAGGTGCGAGTAGCCGATAAACAGTCCGCCCAGTATCACCAGGCTAAGGCCGGAAATCAGCAGGGTGGCCCGGCGATGGCTGCGCAAGCTGCTGTTGATGCTCAGGCCGATCAATACCGCAATGCTGCCGACCACCAGCCCGGCCTGTGGCCAGAATCCTTCGGGCAATGGCAGGCGAATGGCGGCTCCGGTGGCCCAACCCGGCAGCAGGTAAGCCACTGCCCAGCCCGCGCCAGCGAGCAGGCTCACCGCAAAAAAGCGCGGGAAGGGCATGTCGAACATTCCGGCTACCATGGGCAGCATCGGCCGTAATGGCCCGATAAAACGCCCGACCAGCAGGCTGGCGATCCCGTAGCGCTGGAAATAGGCTTCGGCGCTGCCGATCCATTCGGGGTGGTGGCGTAGCCCGGGCAGGCGTCGGATGTTCTGGTGGAAGTGCCGCCCCAGGAAGTACGACACCACGTCACCCAGCATGCCGCCGAGAAAACCCAGCAGCAGGGTTTCGCCCAATGACAGGGCGCCACTGCCGGCCAGTACCGCCACGGCAAACAGCAGCACGGTGCCGGGTACGATCAGGCCGGCAATCGCCAGGCACTCGACACAGGCGACGATGAATACCGCAGCCGCCAGCCATTGCGGGTTTGCCGTCAACCAGACGGTCAGGCTATCGAGCCAAGGGCCCATAGAGACACTCCATTATTTTTCGTTGTCCGCAGGGCGGTGGTTCAGATCAGCAAATAGTCGCGGCCTTCGACCTGGCCCCGGCGCAGAGGGTTCCGCGTGCAGTAGGGGGCATAGGCACTGTCGACGAAGCGATACATCAGGTGTTCGTCACGGCCATGGGGGATGCCCAGGCGTGTGGTCTGAATAACACGATTGGGCGGCCTGCCGATGTCTTCGACAAACAGCACTTCATGGTCGAAGCGCTTGGCATCCCAGTTCGGTACCTTCAACCCCAGTGCCTTGCACAGCAGCGTCTGGCCGGCGCAGAGCTTTTGCGATGCGCGTGGCCGGCCATTGGTATCGGGGTTGTTGAGTAGCATCTGGGCCAGGCTTGCCGGCCCGGATACGTCATCGACCCAAGGGTAGGCCGACTTGATCAGTACCGCATTGCCCGGCCCGTGCGCGCTGAAGTTCAATGAGTCACCGCCCCGGGCGTAGTACATATAGATGTGACCTCCATCCAGAAACAAAGCCTTACGCTTTTCTGTGTAGCCGAGGGAGGCGTGGCTGCCTTTTTCATCACAGTAATAGGCTTCGGTCTCGATAATGCGCGCCGAAAGCCACAGATCGCCGACCCGATGACGGATCACTTTGCCCAGCAGCTCACAGGCCAGCAGTTGGGCGTCGCGGTTGAAAAAGCTGTCGGGCAGGGCTTTTGGCAGCTTCGGAGTGCTCGGCTTGGGCATGGGGGCAGCGTTATAGAGACCAAATATGACGTTATGATAACAACGACGGCCTTAATCGAGGCTGAATGCTGTCTATTTTGACCATCCGCCCGTCACCGCTGTTAGTAGGAGAGCGCGGCAGCTATAATCTTCCGTTTCCTCTTTGCCAAGACCACACCAGACCATGACTGAGTCCGTTCTTGACTACATGACCCGATTGGGTCGCGCTGCCCGCGACGCTTCCCGCGTGATCGGCCGTGCCAGTACCGGGCAGAAAAACCGTGCCCTGCTGGCGGCTGCCAGCGCGCTGGATGCCGCTCGCGACGAGTTGACCGCCGCCAATGAACTTGACCTGGCCGCTGGCCGGGCCAATGGGCTTGAGCCGGCCATGCTCGAACGTCTGGCCCTGACCCCGGCACGCATCGATGGCATGATCGTCGGTTTGCGTCAGGTGGCGGCGTTGCCCGACCCGGTAGGCTCGATCCGCGACATGAGTTATCGGCCGTCAGGTATCCAGGTCGGCAAGATGCGCGTGCCCCTGGGTGTGGTGGGAATCATCTATGAGTCGCGGCCGAACGTGACCATCGATGCCGCGAGCCTGTGCCTGAAGTCGGGTAACGCGACCATCCTGCGCGGTGGTTCCGAGGCGATTCACTCCAACCGTGCCATTGCCGCCTGCATTCAGCGCGGCCTGGCCGAGGCCGGCTTGCCGGCGGCCGTGGTGCAAGTGGTCGAAACCACCGACCGCGCCGCCGTTGGCGCGCTGATCACCATGCCCGAGTACGTCGACGTGATCGTGCCGCGCGGCGGCAAGGGCCTGATCGAACGCGTCAGCCGCGATGCCCGCGTGCCGGTGATCAAGCACCTGGACGGCATCTGCCATGTCTACGTCAGTGCTCACGCCGAGCTGGCGAAGGCCCAGCGCATTGCGTTCAATGCCAAGACGTACCGCTACGGCATCTGCGGCGCCATGGAAACCCTGCTGGTCGACCAGGCGGTCGCCAAGGACTTCCTGCCGGCCATGGCTGCCCAGTTCCGCGAAAAAGGCGTTGAACTGCGTGGCTGCGAGCGTACCCGCGGCATCATCGACGCCGTGGCGGCGACCGAGGAAGACTGGAACACCGAATACCTGGCGCCGATTTTGTCGATCCTGGTGGTCGATGGCCTGGACCAGGCGATTGAACACATCAACCATTACGGCTCGCACCACACCGACTCGATCGTCAGCGAACACCAGGGCGAGGCCCGGCGTTTCGTGGCCGAAGTCGATTCGGCGTCGGTGATGATCAACACGCCAACCTGCTTTGCCGATGGATTCGAATACGGATTGGGTGCCGAGATTGGCATTTCTACTGATAAGCTGCACGCCCGCGGCCCGGTGGGGCTCGAAGGTCTGACCTGCGAGAAGTACATTGTGGTCGGTGATGGCCAGTTGCGCGGTCAGGAGTCGGTCTGACTTGGGCGACCTCGGCAAAAGCGCCGCTGCGACTGCCCTCGAACCTCGGCCTCGGCGCATTGGTGTCTTGGGCGGGACCTTCGATCCGGTGCACGTTGGCCATTTGCGCGGTGCGCTGGAAGTGGCCGAGTCATTGACGCTCGATGAGGTGCGCCTGACGCCCAGCGCCAGGCCGCCACATCGGGATACGCCGCAGGTATCGGCGCTTGACCGTCTGGCGATGGTCGAATGCGCGGTAGTTGGGGTTGCACCGTTGAAGGTGGACGACCGCGAGCTCAAGCGCGACAAACCGTCCTACACTATCGACACCCTGGAGCTGATGCGCGCGGAACTCGCCGCTGACGACCAGTTGTTTCTGCTTTTGGGCTGGGACGCATTTTGCGGCCTGCCCACTTGGCACCGCTGGGAAGAGTTGCTCCAGCATTGCCACATCCTGGTGCTGCAACGCCCGGATGCCGACAGCGAACCGCCGGATGCCTTGCGCAACCTGCTGGCAGCGCGCTCGGTGAGCGACCCGCTGGCCCTTGATGGGCCGAGTGGACAGATTGCATTCGTCTGGCAGACACCGCTCGCGGTATCCGCCACCCAGATCCGTCAACTGCTGGCCAGCGGTAAGTCGGTACGTTTCCTGGTGCCCGACGCGGTCCTGGCCTACATCGATGCGCACGGGCTTTACCGTGCGTCGAACTGAATAGGAGTGCTTCAAGGCACGTGGCAACAACGTGTATTGAAGCGCCCGAACATACGAGCAAAACGAGTTTTATATGACTGACAAAGACGTAACTAAAGTAAAGCGCAAAGGCACGTTCAAGAGCGCCCCGCTGCCAGTAGAGGCTGCCACCGGCCCGGCGCTTGCCGGCGAAGCGCTGGTCAAGGTCTCCGTGGCGGCCCTGGAAGACGTCAAGGCCCAGGACATCCTGGTGATCGACGTTCGTGAAAAGCAGAGCATCACTGACTACATGATCATCGCGACAGGTACTTCCAACCGTCAGATCGGCGCGATGCTGGACAAAGTCCGCGAAGCGGTCAAAGCCCAGGGCGTCAAGCCGCTGGGTGAAGAAGGCAAGGGCGACAGCGACTGGGTGCTGCTGGACATGGATGATGTCATCGTGCACATGATGACCTCCAATGCCCGCCAGTTCTACGACCTGGAGCGTCTGTGGGAAGGTGCCGAGCAGAGCCGTGCCGCCGATGGCAAGCACCACAGCCCTGAAGTCGGCCACGAGCACTTCACCAAGCTCAACAAAGACCAGCAATAAGGGCTCGCTGTGCGACTGCGACTGATCGCCGTCGGTTCACGCATGCCCAAGTGGGTGGAAGAAGGCTGGCATGAGTATGCCAAGCGTCTTCCTTCCGAGCTGGCGCTTGAACTGGTGGAAATACCGCTCAATACCCGTGGCAAGAATGCTGACGTGGCGCGTTTCATTCGCCAGGAAGGCGAAGCCATGCTGGCCAAGGTCGGCCCCAACGAGCGCATCGTCACCCTCGAAGTCCATGGCAAGCCGTGGAGCACGGAGCAGTTGGCCGTGGAACTCGATCGCTGGCGGCTGGACTCACGCACGGTCAACTTCATGGTCGGCGGCCCCGAGGGGCTGGCGCCGGAAGTGTGCGCGCGGGCGGATCAGCGCTGGTCGTTGTCGCCACTGACCTTGCCGCACCCGCTGGTGCGGATCCTGATCGGTGAACAGCTGTATCGTGCCTGGACAGTCTTGTCCGGCCACCCTTACCACAAGTAGTTCTACGCGCTCATGTCTCAGCCGATCCGCATCAAGGACCACGAAAAAGACGCCCGTCTGGTGCGTAGTCGCGTCGTGTTCGGCGCCATTGCGGTCGTGGTGCTGATCTGCGTGCTGATCGCGCGGTTGTATTACTTGCAGGTGATTCAATACGAGTACCACTCGACCCTGTCGGAAAACAACCGTGTCCACGTTCAGCCGATTCCGCCGACCCGCGGCTTGATCTTCGACCGTAATGGCGTGGTGATTGCCGATAACCGGCCCAGCTTCAGCCTGAGCATGACGCGCGAACGCTCCGGCGATTGGCAGCAAGTACTCGATGTAATCGTCGAAGTGCTGCAGCTGACACCCGAAGACCGGGCGATTTTCGAAAAGCGCATGCGCCAGGGGCGCCGGCCTTTCGAACCGGTGCCGATCCTGTTCGAACTGACGGAAGAGCAGATTGCCCGCATTGCGGTCAATCAGTTCCGCTTGCCAGGCGTTGAAGTGGTTGCGCAGTTGGTGCGTCACTACCCGCAGGGGGCGCATTTCGCGCACTCGGTCGGGTACATGGGGCGGATCAACGAAAAAGAACTCAAGACCCTCGACCCGGTGAACTACAGCGGTACCCATCACATCGGCAAAACCGGTATCGAGCGCTTCTACGAGCCTCAACTGCACGGGCAGGTCGGCTACGAAGAGGTCGAGACCAACGCCCGTGGCCGTGTGTTGCGGGTGCTCAAGCGTACCGATCCGATTCCCGGCAAGGACATCATCCTGAGCCTGGACATCAAGCTGCAGGAAGCCGCCGAGGCGGCACTGGGCGGGCGTCGTGGCGCGGTGGTGGCACTGGATCCGAACACCGGCGAAGTGCTGGCGATGGTCAGTCAGCCCAGTTTCGACCCGAACCTGTTCGTGACCGGCATCAGTTTCAAGGCCTACGCCGAGCTGCGTGATTCCATCGACCGGCCGTTGTTCAACCGCGTGCTGCGCGGCTTGTACCCACCGGGTTCGACCATCAAGCCGGCCGTGGCGATTGCCGGGCTGGACGCCGGCGTGGTGAGCGCCTCGTCCCGGGTTTACGACCCGGGCTACTACCAGCTGCCCAATTACGATCACAAGTACCGCAACTGGAACCGTTCGGGTGATGGCTATGTGGATCTGGACACGGCGATCATGCGGTCCAATGACACCTATTTCTATGACCTGGCCCACAAGCTGGGGATTGATCGGTTGTCGGCGTACATGAACAAGTTCGGTATTGGCCAGAAGGTCTCACTGGACATGTTCGAAGAGTCGCCAGGCCTGATGCCGTCCCGCGAGTGGAAGCGCGCCACCCGTCGCCAGGCCTGGTTCCCGGGCGAAACCCTGATTCTGGGGATCGGCCAGGGCTACATGCAGTCGACTCCGTTGCAACTGGCGCAAGCCACGGCACTGGTGGCGAGCAAGGGCAAATGGATCCGTCCGCACCTGGCCAAGACCATCGAGGGCGAGAAGCCGGTGGATGAAAACCCGATCCCGGACATCATCCTGCGCGATCCAGCGGACTGGACCCGGGTCAATCACGGTATGCAGCAAGTGATGCACGGCGCCCGTGGTACGGCGCGTAAAGCGGCCATCGGTTCGCAGTACCGGATCGCAGGCAAGTCGGGTACCGCCCAGGTGGTGGCGATCAAGCAAGGCGAGAAGTACGACCGCTCCAAGGTCCAGGAACGCCACCGTGACCACGCCTTGTTCGTCGGCTTTGCCCCGGCCGACAACCCGAAAATTGTGGTGTCGGTGATGGTCGAGAACGGTGAGTCCGGCTCTGGCGTCGCGGCACCGGTGGTGCGACAGGTCATGGACGCCTGGCTCCTGGACCAGGACGGCCGGCTCAAACCTGAGTTCGCCAGCCCTATCAGCGCGGAGGCTACGGCCCGTGAAGAGTAATTTTGATCGCATCCTCTCCAGTGAAGATGTGATGCGTCGTCGCGCGACACTGCTGCAACGCCTGCATATCGACGGCCCGTTGCTGATCCTGCTGTTGATCCTCGCCGCCGGCAGCCTGTTCGTGCTGTATTCGGCCAGCGGCAAGAGCTGGGACCTGCTGGCCAAGCAAGCCACGTCCTTCGGCATTGGCCTGGTGTCGATGATCGTGATCGCCCAGTTCGAGCCGCGGTTCATGGCACGCTGGGTGCCACTGGGCTATGTGGTCGGCGTTGTGTTGCTGCTGGTGGTGGACATCATGGGCCACAACGCCATGGGGGCAACGCGCTGGATCAACATTCCCGGGGTGATTCGCTTCCAGCCCTCGGAATTCATGAAAATCATCATGCCGGCGACCATTGCCTGGTACCTGGCCAAGCGCAGCTTGCCGCCGCAACTCAAGCACGTTGGTATCAGTCTGCTGCTGATCGGCGTGCCGTTCATCCTGATCGTGCGTCAGCCGGACCTCGGGACCTCGCTCCTGATCCTTGCCGGCGGTGCTTTTGTGCTGTTCATGGGCGGGCTGCGCTGGCGCTGGATTGTCAGTGTGCTGGCCGCGGCGGTACCCGTGGCGATTGCCATGTGGTTCTTCGTCATGCACGACTACCAGAAGCAGCGCGTGTTGACCTTCCTCGACCCGGAAAGCGATCCGCTGGGCACCGGCTGGAACATCATTCAGTCCAAGGCCGCCATCGGTTCCGGTGGCGTATTCGGCAAAGGCTGGCTGCTGGGCACCCAGTCGCACCTGGACTTCCTGCCGGAAAGCCACACCGACTTCATCATCGCGGTAATGGGCGAGGAGTTCGGCCTGGTGGGCATCTGTGCCTTGTTGCTGGTTTATCTGTTGTTGATTGGCCGTGGGCTGGTGATTACCGCCCAGGCGCAGACATTGTTTGGCAAATTGCTGGCCGGTGCGCTGACGATGACGTTTTTTGTTTACGTTTTCGTCAACATCGGTATGGTCAGTGGCCTGTTGCCAGTGGTGGGGGTGCCGTTGCCGTTCATTAGCTACGGCGGAACTTCGCTGGTAACGCTGCTGTCAGCGTTTGGGGTTTTGATGTCGATCCATACCCATCGTAAGTGGATCGCGCAAGTTTGAATAAGGTGAAGATTTCAATGCAAGTAATGCGTGGCTGGGCGACTCGATACGCACCCTGGGTCGGCCTGGTAAGCATCCTTGGCACGGCGCCGCAGGCGCTGGCCGGCGAATATGAAGGCTCGCCCCAGGTGGCCGAATTTGTCGGTGAAATGACCCGCGACTACGGCTTCGCCGGAGAGCAGTTGATGGGCGTGTTCCGTGAGGCGCAGCGCAAGCAGTCGATTCTCGACGCGATCTCACGGCCCGCCGAGCGGGTCAAGCAATGGAAAGAATATCGCCCGATGTTCCTCACGGATGCGCGAATTGCCCGCGGCGTGGACTTCTGGCGTCAGCATGAGGCCGTTCTGGCCCGTGCCGAGCAGGAATACGGTGTGCCGGCCCAGGTGATCGTCTCGATCATCGGTGTCGAGACCTTTTTTGGTCGTAATACCGGCAACTATCGGGTGATCGACGCCTTGTCGACCCTGGGTTTCGACTACCCTCCACGTGCCGAGTTCTTCCGCAAGGAGTTGCGTGAATTCCTGCTGCTGGCCCGGGAAGAGCAGGTCGACCCGCTGACGCTCAAGGGGTCGTACGCCGGCGCCATGGGGCTGCCACAATTCATGCCGAGCAGTTTCCGCGCCTATGCGGTGGATTTCGACGGCGATGGCCACATTAATATCTGGACCAACGCCGACGACGCCATCGGCAGCGTTGCCAGCTACTTCAAACGCCACGGCTGGGAAGCCGGGCAGCCGGTGGTCAGCCGCGCCGAAGTGCGTGGCGATCAGGTTGACGAAGGTTTGACCGTTGGCATTGAGCCGGTGAAAACCGTCGGGGAGTTGCGAGCCCTGGGCTGGTCGAGTCATGATGCGCTGCGCGACGATATGCCGGTCACCGCGTTTCGTCTGGAAGGCGACAATGGCCCGGAATACTGGATGGGCTTGAAGAATTTCTACGCGATCACGCGTTATAACCGCAGCGTGATGTACGCCATGGCCGTACATCAGTTGTCTGAGCAGTTGGTCCAAGCACGGGGCGTCAAGTAATGCTGGCATCGCCAATCCGCACACCCTTGAAGCTGGTGGCTTTTGCTGCGTTGTCGATGCTCGTGGCCAGTTGTTCGACGAGTCGCGCGCCGCAACCCAAGGCTCCGGCCGCGGCACGCCCCGCGCCGGGCCTGGACATCAACCGCGCCCACAAAGACGGCGCGCCGTGGTGGGATGTGGACGTTTCACGCATTCCCGACGCGACACCGACCCTGCACACCGGCGCCTACAAGGCCAACCCTTACACGGTACTGGGCAAGACGTACTACCCGATGCCCGAGTCCAAGCGCTATGTCGCCACGGGCACGGCGTCCTGGTACGGCACCAAGTTCCATGGCCAGAACACGGCCAACGGCGAGGTGTATGACCTGTACGGCATGAGTGCGGCCCACAAGACGCTGCCGCTGCCCGCCTATGTACGCGTCACCAACCTGGACAACCATCGTACGGTGATCCTGCGGGTCAACGATCGCGGGCCGTTCTACTCCGATCGCATCATCGACTTGTCCTATGCGGCGGCGAAGAAGCTCGGTTATGCCGAAACCGGCACGGCGCGGGTCAAGGTCGAGGGCATCGATCCTCAGGAGTGGTGGGCGGCCAAGGGCCAGCCGGCGCCGCTGATGCTCAAGGAGCCACAAATCGCGCAGAATAGCGCCCCGGTCATCACCGCTTCCGCCGGCAAGGTTGAACAATGGACGCCGCCGCCGCAGCAACACGCGGCCGCCGTGATACCGGTGCAGCTTGAAACAAAGAAAAACGCTTCGCTAGCAGCCTCTGGCCAGTATCTGCAGGTGGGCGCGTTCGCCAACCCGGACGCTGCAGAGCTCCTGAGATCGAAGTTGAGCTCGATGGTGAGCGCTCCGGTGTTCATCAGCTCCATCGTGCGTAATCAACAGACGCTGCATCGGGTTCGCCTGGGGCCAATCGCCTCCCAGGGTGAAGTTGCCCAAGTGCAAAACAGTGTGCGCCTGGCCAATCTCGGTTCGCCGAGCCTGGTGACGGCCGAGTAAGCAATGCTTGATTCAAGGTTCACTTGCGGTGTGAGGGGTGAACCTGGTTGTTGGCTCGTTGTAGAACAAGAACCCGGCAAGGGTCGCAGAGTGAACAACTGAACACGCGACAATCCTCAGGCCTTGTGCGGTGAAGGTTGTCAGATTAGTTTTGCCCGCAAGGGCAAGTTTCCATTAGCGATTTCGAGAGACGGATGAACATCACCACCTTTGCCAAACGCCTGTTCCTGCTAGTCCCGCTGCTCCTCTCACCGGCCGCCTTCGCGGTCGAGATGATGCCGTCGCCACCGCAATTGGCCGCCAAAGCCTATGTGCTGATGGACGCCAGCAGCGGCAACGTGCTTGTCGAGAACAACGGTGACCAGCGTCTGCCGCCCGCCAGCCTGACCAAGCTGATGACCGCGTACATCGCGACGCTGGAAATCCGTCGTGGCCAGATCGGTGAAAACGATCCGGTGACCGTCAGCGAAAACGCCTGGCGTACCGGCGGTTCGCGGATGTTCATCAAGGTCGGCTCCCAGGTCACTGTCAGCGACCTGCTGCACGGCATCATCATCCAGTCGGGCAACGACGCCAGTGTTGCGCTCGCCGAGCACATCGCCGGCAGCGAAGACGCCTTCGCCGACATGATGAACAAAACCGTTGGCGACCTGGGTATGACCAACAGCCACTTCATGAATCCGACCGGCCTGCCAAACCCTGAGCACTACTCGTCGGCTCACGACATGGCTACACTGGCTCGCGCGATCATTCACGAAGATCCGGCTCACTACGCGATCTACTCGCAGAAAGAGTTCTTCTGGAACGGTATCAAGCAACCGAACCGCAACCTGCTGCTGTGGCGTGACAAGACCGTCGACGGTCTGAAAACCGGTCACACCGACGAAGCGGGCTACTGCATGGTGTCCTCGGCGGTACGTGATGGCATGCGCCTGATCGCCGTGGTGTTCGGTACCAACAGTGAAACCGCTCGTGCGGCCGAAACCCAGAAGCTGCTGACCTACGGTTTCCGCTTCTTCGAAACCCAGACCTTCTACCAGAAAGGCGCCGAGCTGGCTCAGGCTCCTGTCTGGAAGGGCACCACCAACCAGGTCAAGGCCGGCCTGGCACAAGACCTGACCATGACCCTGCCAAAAGGCCAGCTGAAAAAGCTCGCTGCCAGCATGACCATGAATCCACAACTGATCGCGCCGATCGCCAAAGGCGACGTGATTGGTAAAGTCGAAGTCAAACTGGACGACAAGGTGGTGCACAGCGCTGACCTGATCGCGCTGGACGGGGTCGACGAAGGTGGTATCTTCCGCCGCATGTGGGATAGCATCCGTCTATTCTTCTACGGCTTGTTCAACTGATTAGTGTGGACCTGCATGGCCCCGCTCCCATCCGGAGCGGGGCCATGTCCGTTGCCACGGCTTACGAGGCCGTTACGCCATGACAGATACCGAAGTAAAGGCGCCAAAGATCGAATTCCCTTGCGAGGATTACCCGATTAAGGTGATCGGCGATACCGGTGTGGGCTTCAAGGACAAGATCATCGCGATCCTGGAGAAGCACGCCACCGTAGACCACAAGACCCTGGCCGAGCGCCAGAGTACCAATGGCAAGTACACCACCATCCAGTTGCACATTATCGCGACCGGCCAGGAACAGCTCTACGACATCAACAGCGAGTTGCGCGCGACCGGTTTCGTGCACATGGTGCTGTGATGTCCGAACCGCTGGGCTTTCGCGAGCTCGGCCAGCTGGCTTACGAGCCGGTCTGGCATGCCATGCAACGTTTTACCAATGAGCGTGGCAGCGAGCGGGCCGATGAAATCTGGCTGGTCGAGCACCCGCCGGTGTTCACCCAGGGGCAGGCCGGCAAGGCTGAACACCTGTTGCTGCCCGGCAATATTCCGGTGGTGCAGGTCGACCGGGGTGGCCAGGTGACCTACCACGGTCCGGGCCAACTGGTGGCTTATTTGCTGCTGGATGTACGCAAGCTGGGGTTCGGTGTGCGTGACCTGGTCAGCCGGATGGAGCAGTGCCTGATCGAACTGCTGGCCAGCTACGGCGTCACCGCCGTGGCCAAGGCCGATGCGCCGGGCGTCTACGTCAACGGTGCGAAAATCGCTTCTCTGGGACTGCGGATCCGCCACGGTTGCTCCTTTCATGGCCTGGCCCTGAACGTGGATATGGACCTTGAGCCGTTCCGACGGATTAACCCCTGTGGCTACGCTGGGCTGGCAATGACCCAGCTGCGTGACCATGCAGGGCCGATTGAATTTGCCGAGGTAAGTGCCCGGCTGCGCGCGCAGCTCGTCAAACACCTCGACTATGCTGAGCAGACGACCCTAACGGGCGGAATCGACTGATATGACTACTGATGCAGTGCAAACCATGATCCCGACGCTCGATGTCACCGAGCGTCCGGCCCCGCGTGCCAAGGTTGAAGCCGGCGTCAAGCTGCGCGGCGCCGAGAAGGTTGCACGTATCCCGGTGAAGATCATTCCGACCACGGAACTGCCGAAAAAGCCTGACTGGATTCGCGTGCGCATCCCGGTGTCCCCGGAAGTCGACCGGATCAAGGCCTTGCTGCGCAAACACAAGCTGCACAGCGTCTGCGAAGAAGCGTCCTGCCCGAACCTGGGCGAGTGCTTCTCCGGTGGTACCGCAACCTTCATGATCATGGGTGACATCTGCACCCGCCGTTGCCCGTTCTGCGACGTCGGCCACGGCCGTCCGAAGCCACTGGACGTCAACGAACCGGAAAGCCTGGCCATCGCCATTGCTGACCTGCGCCTGAAGTACGTGGTGATCACCTCGGTGGACCGCGACGACCTGCGTGACGGCGGCGCCCAGCACTTCGCCGACTGCATCCGCGAAATCCGCAAGCTGTCGCCGAACGTGCAGCTCGAGACCCTGGTGCCGGATTACCGCGGCCGCATGGACATCGCGCTGGAAATTACCGCCGCCGAGCCGCCGGATGTGTTCAACCACAACCTGGAAACCGTGCCACGCCTGTACAAGGCGGCGCGTCCGGGTTCGGACTATCAGTGGTCGCTGACCCTGCTGCAACGCTTCAAGCAGATGATGCCGCACATCCCGACCAAATCCGGGCTGATGCTGGGCCTGGGCGAGACCGACGAGGAAGTCATCGAAGTCATGAAGCGCATGCGCGAGCACGACATCGACATGCTGACCCTGGGCCAGTACCTGCAACCGTCCCGCAGCCACTTGCCGGTGCAGCGTTTCGTGCACCCTGACACCTTCGCCTGGTTCGCCGAGGAAGGGTACAAGATGGGCTTCAAGAACGTCGCGTCCGGCCCGCTGGTACGCTCTTCGTACCACGCCGACGAGCAGGCGAAGCTGGTCAAGGCCGAGCTGATGTCGTCCTGATCCGGTACGCCCGCAAGACCTGAAAAGTCTTGCGGGCGTTCTTTGTTGTGCTGCCCGCTGCCACACCAGCCTGTTCCCGCAACCTGCGGGGTGGTTGAACCTCTTCTGTTTGTCCCCGTTCCTGACTACTGTGTGTGCAAGCCGTCACGCAGGGAGAATCACGGATGACCACTCGCTCCACCCTCATCATTAGCGAACACACCCCCGTCCCGGCATTGCCGGCTGAAGGGCGCATTGGCGTCATTGCACCGGCGGGTCCGGCGGCACTGGAGGCCGAGAAGGCGCTGCAGTGGATGCGGATGCGGGGCTACTCGCTGCGGATCTTCCCCGGTGTCCTGGAAAAGGATGGTTACCTGGCCGGCAGCGATGAGGTCCGCCTGAAGGACCTGCATGACGCATTTACCGATCCGGCCATCGACGCCATCCTCTGTCTGCGTGGGGGATACGGCAGCCCTCGCTTGCTTGACCGTATCGACTATGAGCTGCTGCGGCGCCATGCCAAGCCGTTCGTCGGCTATAGCGACATAACGGCATTGCACCTGGCGATCAGCCGCTACTCGGGGTTTGTCACGTTTCACGGGCCGATGCTCAACGCGGACCTGTTGGGGGACAAGCAGCAACCGACCGAGGCATCGTTGTTCAGCCTGCTCAGAGGGCAACTGAAAGCCGGCAGTCTGTTGGCGCACCCGGTGGCCTACCCGTTGACGACTATCGAGCCTGGCATCGCTCACGGGCGTTTGCAGGGCGGGAATCTGTCGATGATCGCCGCCACCCTGGGGACGCCGTTCGAAATCGATGCCGACGGGATCATTCTGTTCATCGAGGACATCAACGAGCCGCTGTATCGCATCGACCGACTGCTGACCCACTTGCGACTGGCCGGAAAATTAAATCGGTTGCGCGGAGTGTTGGCGGGGGATGTGGCCGGCGTGGACAGCGAGGCGCTGGCGCAGTTACTCAAGCAGACCTTCGCGCCGTTCGGTATTCCGGTGCTGGCCGGCTGGCGCAGCGGGCACTGCGACCCGAACCTGACCTTGCCGATGGGAGCGTTGGTAACGCTGGATGCGGGGAGCAAGACGTTGGTGCTGGAGCAGGATGTGGTGATAAGACCTTAAGGCGGCATCGCCTGCTACCTGATTGTTCTCACGCTCTGCGTGGGAACACAGCCCGTGACGCTCTGCGTCACATCCAGAGCGGACGCTGAGCGTCCATTGAGGCATTCCCACGCCGAGCGTGGGAACGATCAAAGCCGGCTCGTACGCGATTAGCGGTTACGCAAACTATCCAGCAGCTTGCGCGTCGGATAGCCGTCCGCCGGCCAGCCAAATGACTGCTGGGCTGCGCGAATGGCTTTGCGGGTGTTGGCGCCGATGATGCCGTCGGGGTTGCCGGCGTCATACTGGTTGGCGCTGAGCAGGGTCTGCAACTCAATGCGCTCGGTGCGACTCAACGGCAGATCATCCTTGGGCCATTCGCCGTTGATCCGGCCAGCGTCGCTGAAGCGTTCCGACAACAGGTTCACCGCCAGTGCGTAGGACGACGAATTGTTGTACTTGAGCACCGCACGGAAGTTGTCGAGGATCAGGAAGGCCGGGCCGCGATAGCCGGCGGGCAGCAGCAGGGCGGCGGACAGCTGCTCGGAGCCTGCGGGTACGCTGGCGCCATTGGGCAGCTTGACGCCCAGTTGGGTCCATTCGGCGACACTTTTGCGGATGGCGCCGTCGGCCAGCGCGTAATTGAAGGTGCTCGGCACTGTGACTTCAAAGCCCCATGGCTGGCCTTTCTGCCAGCCGGAGCTTTGCAAGTAATGAGCGGTCGAGGCCAGCGCGTCGGCCGGGCTGTTCCAGATGTCGCGACGACCATCGCCATCGAAGTCCACGGCGTGCGTGTTGTAGGTGGTCGGGATGAACTGGGTCTGGCCCATGGCGCCGGCCCAGGAGCCGAGCATCTTCTCGGGGGCGATATCACCCTGTTGCAGAATCTGCAGTGCCGCCAGCAATTGCGCGTGGGCAAATCCCGGACGCCGGCCTTCGTAGGCCAGGGTCGCCAGCGAGCGAATCACCGACTTGTCGCCCTGGAAGCTGCCGAAGTTGCTTTCCATTCCCCAGACGGCCACCAGGACCTGGCGGTCGACGCCATAGCGCTGTTCGATGGCGCTCAGGGTGTCGGCATACTGGCTGAGCAGTGCCTGGCCTTTACGCACGCGCAGTGCGGATAGAGCGCCGTCGAGGTATTCCCACACCGGGCGAGCGAACTCAGGCTGGCTGCGGTCGGCACGGATAACGCTCATGTCCGGCGTGACGCCGGCAAAGGCGCGGTCGAACAGGGACGGGTTGATACCGGCGGCGAGGGCGTCCTTGCGGAACGCGGCCTGCCATTGCTCAAACGTCTGGCTGGGTTGGATCTCGAGGTTTTCTGTCGGTACGACGGGCGCAATGACGGCCGGGGCGGTTGTAACCGGGGCAGTCTGAAGCGGTTGGGCGTCGGCGGCGGTCGGTTTTTCCGCGCAGGCAACAAGCAGAACAAGGCTGGAAGCCGCAATCAGTTGGCGCAGGTGCCAACGACGGGAAATACAAAAGGGCATGCACAGGTCCAGAGAAAACGAATCAGGTGTCGACCTTATCATGACCGGAGGGCTGGAGGGGCCTCACCTTTCAAGCGGCCAGAAAGCAAGAAGCCTCCCAGCTTTTAGACTGGAAGGCTTCGCGGCGGTAGCTGCCTTTGCCCTTGGCCGGTTGTTCCTGACGGCTGCGGAACAGTGGCTGGGCGACGATGGACTTGGCCTTGTTGGGCCGCTTGTTTCTGCTCATGGGCGATACTCTCGCTGGTTGGGTTTTTGCGGGGCAAATCATCGGCCGAAGAGGCGCTTCTGTCCAGTCCCCGCGTTCAGGGGTTGAGCGCGGTCCCTGTGGCGAGCGGACTCGCCCTAATGCCGGTCAGTCAAGGAGATGAGGTCGAATGTGTAGGAGCGAGCGTGCTCGCGATGAACTCAAGAGCAACGCGTTTAATCAGAAAGCACGCGTTATCGTTAACGTCCATCGCGAGCACTCGAGCGTCGACCGGCTACTCCTACTCAGGTCGGCGTTCGTTGCCCGCGTTCGGCTGCGAAGCCGCCGCAGAGACGTTGAATGCGGTCCGTCAGAGGAAATAAAGTTGTCGGATCTGGGGTCGCTTCGCAACCCAGCGGGAGCAAGCGCCCTCGCCACAGAAGCGTTACTCGGCGGGCAAGCTCAGGCGCTGGCCGGCCATCAACAGCGACAGACGGCTGAGGCTCATCCACGGCGAGCCGGCGGCCTGGCCCTTGATCTGTGCGTCGATGCGTTGCGCTTCGAGCAGCAGTTGCGCCCAGCGCGGTGCCGAGTAGCGTTGCAGGGCCTTGCTCATCAGCGGCTTGCGCTTGTCCCAGACCGGCGGTCGGGCCTGGCTGAACGCTTTGTCCAGCGGTACGCCCTGGCTGTATTGCAGCGACAGGTTGGCCAGCAGGCGCAGTTCCCGGGCCAGGGCCCAGAGGATGACCGGCGGCTCCACGCCTTCGCCGCGCAAGCCTTCAAGCATGCGCAGTGCATGGGCGGCTTCACCGTTGAGGATCGCATCGGTGAGCCCGAATACATCGAAACGCGCACTGTCGGCCACGGCCGCCTGCACGGTTTCTACCGTGATCTGGCCACCTTCGGCCATTAACTTGAGCTTTTCGATTTCCTGGGCGGCGGCCAACAGGTTGCCTTCCACCCTGGCAGCGATCAGTTCAACGGCATCCTGGCTGGCGGACAGCCCGGCCTGGGACAGGCGCTGGCGAATCCACTGCGGCAGCTGGCTGGCATCGACCGGCCAGATTTGCACGAACTGGGTCTGCGCACCTTCGACCAGCGCCTTGCCCCATTTGGTTTTCTGCGCGCTGCCGTCAAGCTTGGGCAGGCTGATCAGCAGCAGCGTATCTTCTGCCGGTCGCGAGCAGTATTCCATCAGTGCCGCTGCGCCCTTGTCACCCGGCTTGCCGGACGGCAGGCGCAGTTCCAGCAGGCGCTTTTCGGCGAACAGGGACATGCTGGCACCTGCTTGCAGCAGGGTGCCCCAGTCGAAACTGGCGTCGGCGCTGAATACCTGGCGCTCGTCAAAACCTTGCTGGCGGGCAGCAGAGCGGATGGCGTCGGCGGCTTCCTGGCACAACAGCGGGTCATCGCCGCTGATGATGTACACCGGAGCGAGGGCACCTTGCAGGTGTTTGCCGAGTTGGGCGGGGGCGAGTTTCATAAGGCGGGGCAAACGGGGCGCAACAGCGCCCCGTAAGACTTACTCGGCAGGTACTTGCAGAGGCGACTGACGCGGGGTGTTCGCCTCGGCTTTCTGGGCCGCTTCCAGCGCCTGGGCTTCTGCCTTGGCACGTGCATCGGCGGATTGTTGCAGCTGATCCAGTTGAGCAGGGCTCAGTTGCTGCAGGCGCAACATCATGCGTTGCACCAGATCGCGGCGCATTTCCTTCTGGGCTTCATCGGCTTCCTGAACGGAACCGGTGATGTTGCTGCCATCGTGCATGACGACTTTCTGCACTTGCAGCTTGTCGCTGATCAGCGACAGGTTGTTCTGGCCAACGATTTGGTAGTCCAGCACGGTGGTCAGTTCGTTCTCTGCGGCACGGCCGGCACCGGAATAGCTCAGGACGCGCTGGGATGTCTGTTCATTGGTGAACACCAGTTTGTAAGGTGCGCCGGCAGCCACGTGGACGCCACTGCTTTGCAATACTTGACGCATCATCACCACGGTATCGCCATAGGCGTTACGGGCGCTCAGGTCGAGTTCCTTGATCGCCAGTTCGGTGGTGCCGGTGCCACGCAGCTGGAAACCGCAGGCGCTCAACAGGACCGCGAGGCCCATCACCAGCAGGTTGCGCTTGATCATCTTGTTGCTCCCCTTGAAACCGTGAGGGCCGACAGCGCGGCCCGAAAGGTTTTATACGGCGCCAGGCGAACCTGGCGCCTGATCCAATTAGCTGGCGACGATGTTGACCAGTTTCCCGGGCACCACGATCACTTTACGAATCGTCAGGCCGTCGACAAAGCGCAGCACGTTCTCGTTGGCCCGTGCGGCAGCTTCGACTTCTTCGCGCGTCGCGCTGGCCGGCATCTCGATCTGGCCACGCAGCTTGCCGTTGACCTGGATGACCAGTTGCAGGCTGTCCTGGACCAGGGCGGTCTCGTCCAGCACCGGCCAGCCGGCGTCGATCACTGGATTGGCGTGACCCAGGCGATGCCACAGCTCATGGCTGATGTGCGGCGTGATCGGAGCCAGCAGCAGAGTCACGGTTTCCAGACCTTCGTGAATCAGTGCGCGATCCTGGTCGGTGCCTTGCGCGGCTTTTTCCAGTACGTTCATCAGCGTCATCACCTGGGCGATGGCGGTGTTGAACTTGTGGTTCTGGCCGACGTCCTGGCTGGCCTGCTTGATGGCCAGGTGGATCGAGCGACGAACGGCTTTCTGCTCGTCGTTCAGGCTGGCGTCGTCCAGTTTCCCCGGCAGGCCCTGAGTGACGTGGGCTTGAGCCAGGCGCCAGACGCGCTTGAGGAAACGGTGCGAACCCTCTACGCCGGAGTCGGACCATTCCGCGCTCATGTCAGGTGGCGAAGCGAACATCATGAACAGGCGGCAGGTGTCTGCGCCGAACTGGTCGATCATCGACTGTGGGTCGACGCCGTTGTTCTTCGACTTGGCCATCTTCTCGGTGCCGCCGATTTCCACCGGCAAGCCGTCAGCTTTCAGCTTGGCGCTGATAACCTTGGCTTTGCTGTCACGCTCAAGCTCGACGTCTGCCGGGTTGAACCAGGTGTAAGCGCCATTGGCTTCGCGGCGATAGTAAGTCTCGGCGATCACCATGCCCTGGGTCAGCAGGTTTTTGAACGGCTCGTTGGAGCTCACGAGGCCTTCGTCGCGCATCAGCTTGTGGAAGAAGCGCGCGTAGAGCAGGTGAAGAATCGCGTGTTCGATACCGCCGATGTACTGATCCACCGGTAGCCAGTGGTCGGCCGCCGATTTTTCCACCAGGCCGCCTTCAAAGTGCGGCGAGGCGTAGCGGGCGTAGTACCACGAGGACTCGACGAAGGTGTCCATGGTGTCGGTTTCACGCTTGGCAGGCTGGCCACATTTAGGGCAGCTGCACTCGTAGAACTCGGGCATGCGCGCCAGTGGCGAACCGGCGCCGTCGGGTACGACGTCTTCCGGCAGCACGACAGGCAGTTGATCTTCCGGTACCGGCACGTCACCGCAGGTGTTGCAGTGGATGATCGGGATCGGGCAGCCCCAGTAACGCTGGCGGCTGATGCCCCAGTCGCGCAGGCGGAACTGGGTACGCGAGGCGCCCAGTTCTTTCTTGATCAGCGCGACTTCGATGGCGTCGAAGGCACCCGCGAAGTCGAGGCCGTCGAAGTCGCCGGAATTGATCAGCGTGCCGTGCTCGCCGTAGGCGTCTTGCCATGGCGCCGGGTTGCTGTCACCGGAGCTGGTGCGTACTACCGATTTGACCGGCAGGTTGTACTTGTGGGCGAACTCGAAATCGCGCTCGTCGTGAGCAGGCACCGCCATGACCGCGCCATCGCCGTAGTGCATCAGCACGTAGTTGGCGACCCACACCGGCAGTTTTTCACCGGTCAGCGGGTGTTCGACGAACAGCGACGTCGGCAGGCCTTTTTTCTCCTGGGTCGCCATGTCGGCTTCGGCGACGCTACCGCCCTTGCATTCAGCGATGAACGCTTGCAGCTCAGGGTTGTTCTGCGCTGCCAGGGTGGCCAGGTGGTGCTCGGCGGCCACGGCGACGTAGGTCGCGCCCATCAGGGTGTCCGGACGGGTGGTGAAGACTTTCAGTGCGCCGGTTTCGCCGATCGACTCGACGTTGTACGGGAACTGCACTTCCATGCCGCGGGATTTGCCGATCCAGTTGCGCTGCATGGTCTTGACCTGTTCAGGCCAGCCAGTCAGTTCGTCGAGGCTCTCCAGCAGCTCATCCGCGTAGGCGGTGATCTTGAAGTAGTACATTGGGATTTCGCGCTTTTCGATCAGCGCGCCGGAACGCCAGCCGCGGCCGTCGATCACTTGCTCGTTGGCCAGGACGGTCTGGTCGACCGGGTCCCAGTTCACGGTGCCGCTTTTTTTGTAAATCACACCTTTTTCGAACAGGCGGGTGAACAGCCATTGTTCCCAACGGTAGTAATCCGGCTTGCAGGTGGTCACTTCACGCGACCAGTCCACCGCCAGGCCCAGGCTGCGCAGCTGGGATTTCATGTAGGCAATGTTCTCGTAGGTCCACTTGGCGGGCGCTACGTTGTTCTTCATCGCGGCGTTTTCCGCCGGCATGCCGAAGGCGTCCCAACCCATGGGTTGCAGAACGTTCTTGCCTTGCATGCGCTGGTAGCGGGAGATCACGTCGCCAATGGTGTAGTTGCGCACGTGCCCCATGTGTAGCTTGCCGCTGGGGTAAGGGAACATCGACAGGCAATAGTAAGTTTCCTTGCCTGGCTGTTCACTGACTTCAAAGGACTTTTGCTCATCCCAGAATGACTGGGCAGCATTTTCGATTTCGCGGGGCTGATAGTGTTCGTGCATGGCTACTTTTGAACTGAATAGGGGTGGCCTAATCCTCTTCAATGCAACGCTGGACGTAGATTGCGCCAAATATGGCGTTTTCGATGCCCAGCCGAGCTGGAAGTGGAGTTACAGGAAGCGCCGTAGCATACATGACCGTGCTCGGCCTAGGGAAACTTGATTGTGCAGCGCCGCCCACGCGTGGGGCCGTTGGTCGCGGCGCACGGACGGTTTGCCCAGTGAAGCTAAGCTCTAGTTGGGGAGTGAGTCTTATCTTCAATGAGGTGAGGGATGGTTGAGTCGCAAACAAAAGTCACGAAACCCGAGTTGTACGAAAAGCTGATAGATCGTCTGGGGGTGGCCCTGGATGCAGCAAAAACAGCTGGGCGGTTGCGCGATGAGCGCCCTCTGGAACTGGAGCTTCGCGGGTTGAGCCGCGCAGAGTTCGAACTGATCAAGGCTTATCTGGACCGTAGTGAACGCGAGGCGCATGGCGTCTTGTCAGAAGTAGTGAAGCACAACGATGCCCCTCGTTCGGCCAAAGTCATATGGTTGAAAGACAAGGTGCCTGGCAGTGGCGCGGTAAAGGTCCGGTCCCTGCGAGTCAAGTAAGTGTACAGGCGCGTGTTTGTCGCCCATACGGGCACATGAAGTCACCGGTGATGGCTTTTTGATGAAAAGGCCAGCCACCTTAGTTGTCGCTTTGCTTCAACCCACTTAGGCTTCGGGCATCTTTCGGAGATGCTCGATGCCTTTTCGCTATTTTGTCAAACAACTACTGTTGCCCCCCGGCATTCTCTTGCTGTTGCTCCTGCTTGCCTGGTGGTTGCGCCGGTCAAGGCCGCGCCTGGCAGGGCTGTGCTTCGCCCTAGGGCTGGGCGGGTTCTGGTTGATGAGCTTGCCGGTAGTCGTGCAGTGGGGCGCCAGGGCACTTGAGCGCGAACCGCCCCTGGCCCGCAGCGAATGGGCGACCCTGGCCGAGCGTGCCGATGTGATTGTGGTGTTGGGCGCAGGGCGCGAGCGCGGTGACCAGGCCTGGGGCAGCGATCAGCCCACCGGGGTGGTTCTGGAACGTGAGCGTTATGCAGCGCGCCTGGCCAAGGCTTCGGGGCTGCCGGTGCTGACCAGCGGCGGTCTGCATTACGGCACTCCGCCCACCGAAGCCAAGCTCATGGCCGATTCGCTGCAGGATGATTTTGGGGTGACGGTTCGCTGGCAGGAGGGTCGCAGTCGCACGACCTGGGAGAACGCACAGTTCACTGCCGAGTTGCTGCAACCCACGGGCTTGAAGCGGGTGGTGCTGGTGACGCAGGCCTGGCATATGCCGCGCAGTGTCTGGAGCTTCGAAGCGGCGGGATTGACGGTGGTGCCGGCGCCCGTGGGCTTTATGGGGACCGGCAACGGTGAGCCCTTTGGCGGCTGGCTACCGACGGTCAAGTCGGTCTGGCGGTCGGGGCAGTTGGTGAACGAGGCGGTGGGGCAGATGGGTTATTTGGTGTTTTACCGATAGTTGAGTCGACACTGCCCTCTGTGGCGAGGGAGCAAGCTCCCTCGCCACAACAGCCTTTACACCGTCTTGGCGATCCGGCTTGCCAGCAGTGCCCAGCCAAACAGCAGTGCGCAGACAATGATCAGCGGCCATGAGCGCCATTGCAGGTAAGGCGTCAGGTTCTGCATCGGTACCACTTCACCATAGAGAATGCCGCGCTCGAATTGCGGAATCTGCACGGTGATCTTGCCAAACGGGTCAATCAGCCCGGTCACGCCGTTGTTGGTGGAGCGAATCATCCAGCGGCCGGCCTCCAGTGCCCGCATCTGCGCCATTTGCAGGTGTTGCAGGGGGCCAATGGAGGTGCCGAACCAGGTGTCGTTGCTGATGGTCAGCAGCAGGTCACTGCGCGCTGACAGACTGGCGGCAAATTCCGGATACACCACTTCGTAGCAGATGAACGGTGCAATCTGGTAACCCTTGGCTTGCAGCATCGGCTGATCGGCCGGGCCACGGGCGAAGTCCGACATCGGCAGGTCGAAGAAGGCGATCAGCCCGCGCAGCACTTCCTGCAGCGGTACGTATTCGCCAAACGGCACCAGTTTTTGCTTGAGGTAGGTGCCTTCACCCTCGCCGACTACGGTAATGCCGTTATAGAAGCGTTTCTCTTGATGTACTTGCTGACGGATCGGCACGCCGGTGATCAGGGCCGAGTTTCGATCGGCGGCGAAGTTGCCCATCATGTTCAGGTAGCCCTCGGCGGACTCCTTGAGCACGGGCACCGCGGTTTCCGGCCAGATCAGCAGGTCGACGCGCTTGGAACTCAGGCTCATGTCACGGTACAGCGCCAGCTGCGAGTTGAGCTGCGTCGGGTCCCATTTCATGCTTTGTTCGATATTGCCCTGAATCGCCGCAACGCTCAGCGGGTCGCCCGACGGGCTGGTCCAGGCATGTCCCTTGAGCGACAGTCCAACGACCCACGGCGCGGCCAGTAACAGCAGGCCGGCGACGATAAAACCTATGCGGCCGGCCTTGATCAGGCGCGGCAGGTTGTACAGCAGCGCGGCGCTGAGGGCGATACCGAAGGAGATCAGCCAGATGCCACCCAGCGGTGCCAGGCCGGTCAGCGGGCCGTCGAGTTGACTGTAGCCGGAATAGAGCCAGGGGAAGCCGGTGAGGAACCAGCCCCGGAACGCTTCCTGGCCGACCCACAACGCGGCGAAGGCCAGGGCGTCGGCCAGCGGTGCTTCGTTGCGGCGCAGCCAGCGTGCCCAGACCCAGGCGGGCAGGGCGAAGAACCAGGCAATCGCTGCGGTGAACGCCAGCATCAGCAGGCCGGCCAGCAGCATGGAAGCGCCGCCAAAGTGGTGGATGCTGTAGTAGATCCAGCTGGTGCCGGCGCCAAACAGACCAAAACCGAAGCACCAGCCGCGGCCCAAGGCCTGGCGGGGTGTCAGTTCACGCAAGCCTGCATAAAAGAACCCGACCGCCAGCAACGCCAGCGGCCAGATATCGAATGGCGCCAGCGCCAGGGTGGTGATAGCACCGGCCGCCACGGCCAGCAGGTTACCGGGCCAGCCGGGGCGGGTCATACGATGCATTTCAGTCCTTAGAATTACCGAGCGATAGGTGTCAGGCGCAGCAAGTGGATACGACGGCTATCGGCATTGAGGATGCGAAAGCGATAAGCGCCGATTTCAGTGATTTCATTGCGCTTGGGCAAGTGCCCGAACGCGCTCATCACCAGGCCGCCGACGGTGTCGAACTCATCGTCGGAGAACTCACTGTCGAAGAACTCGTTGAAGTTCTCGATCGGGGTCAGGGCCTTGATCAGGAAGTCACCACTGGGCAGCGGCTTGATGTAGCTGTCCTCTTCGACGTCGTGCTCGTCCTCGATGTCGCCGACGATCTGTTCCAGCACGTCTTCAATGGTCACCAGACCTGCGACACCGCCGTATTCGTCGATGACGATGGCCATGTGGTTATGGTTGGCGCGGAATTCGCGCAGCAGCACGTTCAGGCGCTTGGACTCGGGCACGAAGGTGGCCGGCCGCAGCAGGTCCTTGATGTTGAAGCTGTCGCCGTTCTCCTTGAGGATCAACGGCAGCAAGTCCTTGGCCAGCAGCACGCCCATCACGTCGTCGTGGCTTTCGCCAATCACTGGGTAACGGGAGTGGGCTGAGTCGAGCACGGCGGGCAGGAACTCGCGGGGTGTCTGGGTCGCCTTGATGCTGATCATCTGCGAGCGAGGGACCATGATGTCCCGTACTTGCAGGTCAGCCACCTGGATGGCGCCTTCGACGATGGCCAGCGCTTCGCTGTCCAGCAACTTGTTCTGGTGGGCATCGCGCAGGAGTTCAAGCAGCTCCTGACGGTTTTTCGGCTCATGG
Source organism: Pseudomonas sp. Irchel s3b6 (assembly GCF_900187415.1). Lineage (NCBI taxonomy): Bacteria > Pseudomonadati > Pseudomonadota > Gammaproteobacteria > Pseudomonadales > Pseudomonadaceae > Pseudomonas > Pseudomonas sp. Irchel s3b6. Next base: position 85,293 of record NZ_FYDM01000007.1, read on the forward strand.
GCAAAAGCTTGGGTGAGTTTACCCAGCCAGGACTTTTGCCCGTTGCTCGATCGATCTTCGCTCATAGCGATTACTCTGAATCCTTTGTTGTAACGATAGGGGATGTTTCGGTTTCGTCGTCCGCATAAGGGTCCGGATGACCCAGTTCTGCAAGCAACGTTCGTTCCAGCGCTTCCATTTCTTCGGCTTCGTCATCATCTATATGGTCGTAACCCAGTAGATGCAAGCAGCCATGAATCACCAGATGTGCCCAATGGGCCTTCAATTCCTTGCCTTGCTCGGCCGCTTCGCGCTCGACCACGGCCACGCAGATCACCAGATCGCCCAGTAACGGGATGTCGAGGAACTCGTCGGGCACATCGGCCGGGAACGACAGGACGTTGGTGGCGTAATCTTTTTGACGCCAGGTGTGATTGAGTTCACGCCCTTCCGCTTCGTCGACCAGGCGAATGGTCATTTCTGAGTCGGCGCTGCGCTGGCGCAGGGCCAGCTCGCACCATTGGCGGAATTCGGCTTCGCTTGGGGCAGGCGCCTGGGTTGCCCGTTGCAGGTCAAGCTCAAGCATCGCGGTGGCTGTCCTTCGGGTTTTGTGCAGCGGCATGGTTTTCAAAGCGCTCATAGGCTTCGACGATGCGCTGAACCAGCGGATGACGCACGACGTCTTTGGGCTTGAAGTGAGTAAAGCTGATACCTGGCACGTCCTTCAGCACTTCGGTCACATGTATGAGTCCGGACTTGGTGCCTTTGGGCAGGTCGATCTGGGTGACGTCACCGGTAATGACCGCCGTCGAACCAAAGCCGATCCGGGTCAGGAACATTTTCATCTGCTCGACGGTGGTGTTCTGGCTTTCGTCGAGGATGATGAAGCTGTTGTTCAGCGTGCGGCCGCGCATGTAGGCCAGCGGCGCGACTTCGATCACCTGGCGTTCGATCAGTTTGGCCACCAGTTCAAAGCCGAGCATTTCGTACAGTGCGTCATAGAGCGGGCGCAGATACGGGTCGATCTTCTGCGACAGGTCGCCGGGCAGGAAGCCGAGTTTCTCGCCAGCCTCGACCGCCGGGCGTACCAGCAGGATGCGGCGGATCTGCTCGCGTTCCAGCGCATCGACCGCACAGGCTACGGCCAGGTAAGTCTTGCCGGTACCGGCCGGGCCGATGCCGAAGTTGATGTCGTTGGCCAAGACTTCCTTCACGTAGCGCTGCTGGTTCAAGCCACGAGGGCGAATCATGCCTTTTTTGGTGCGCAGCGCGACGGCGGGTTCGGCGGGCGAGTGATTGTTCAGCTCTTCCACGGCCGACTCCTGCAGGAACAGGTGGACCATGTCCGGCGACAGCTCGCTACCCTTGGTTTCACGGTAGAGCCGGCGCAACAGGTGTTCCGCGGAGGTGGTGTGTTTGAGCTCGCCGATCAGTTCGAACTGATTGCCGCGATTGCGGATCACGATCGCCAGGCGCTGTTCGATCAAGCGCAGATGCTCGTCGAATTGCCCGCACAGATTGGCAAAGCGATGAGCCTCAAAGGGCTCGAGTATGAAACGATGGGGTTCTATGGGTGCGTTCAAGGTTGTTTTTAGCCGCCCTTGGGCAATGGAGATGAAATCAAGGATAACGCCAGAGGGCTGGGTGCGAAAGCTCTTATACGGAGCAATGTAGCCGGCGATGATTCTGTAGGAGCGAGCTTGCTCGCGAAGGACTCGAGAGCACCACGCTCATTCAGGATGCAAGCGTCATCGTTGACGATCATCGCGAGCTCGCTCGCTCCTACAGCAGTGAACCGCGCAGCGAGTGCGGCTGTGCGGCGTCGATGTGGACGTCCGCGAACTGGCCGATCAGGGTTGGAGTGTCGCAGCGGAAGTTGACGATTCGATTATTCTCGGTGCGGCCTTGCAGCTCGCCGGGGTCTTTTTTCGAGTAATCGGTCACCAGGATTCGCTGGACCGAGCCGACCATTTGTCGGCTGATCTCGAAGCCTTGCTGGTTCAAGCGATGTTGCAGGGCATTCAAGCGCTCTTTTTTCAGTTCTTCCGGCGTTTCGTCGGCCAGATCGGCGGCCGGAGTGCCCGGGCGCTGGCTGTAGACAAAGGAGTAGGAGAAGTCGAAACCGACGTCTTCGATCAGCTTCATGGTTTGCTCGAAGTCTTTTTCGGTCTCGCCGGGGAAACCGACGATGAAGTCCGAGCTGATGCAGATGCCGGGTACGGCGGCCCGCAGCTTGCGCAGCTTGGACTTGTACTCGAGCGCGGTATGGTTGCGCTTCATGGCGGTGAGAATCCGGTCCGAACCCGATTGCACTGGCAAGTGCAGGTGCTTGACCAGCTCGGGTACTTCGGCGTGGGCCTGGATCAGGCTGTCGGAGAACTCCAGTGGGTGCGAGGTGGTGTAGCGAATGCGGTCGATACCCTCGACGGCGGCCACCACCCGGATCAGTTCGGCCAGGTCCGCCAGGCGACCATCGTGAGTGGTGCCGCGATAGCCATTGACGTTCTGCCCCAGCAGGGTGACCTCGCGCACGCCATGCTCGGCCAGGTGGATGATCTCGGCGATCACGTCGTCGAACGGCCGGCTGACTTCTTCGCCCCGGGTGTACGGCACCACGCAGAAGGTGCAGTACTTGCTGCAGCCTTCCATCACCGATACGTAGGCACTTGGGCCATCGATGCGCGGTTCGGGCAGGTGGTCGAACTTTTCGATTTCCGGGAACGAGACGTCGACTTGCGGCAATTTGGTGATGCGCGCGGCGTCGATCATTTCCGGCAAGCGGTGCAGGGTCTGCGGGCCAAAGACCACGTCGACATAGGGTGCGCGGTCGCGAATGGCCGCCCCTTCCTGGCTGGCCACGCAACCGCCGACCGCAATCACCAGGTCCGGGTTGGCGAGCTTCAGTTCGCGCCAGCGGCCCAACTGGGAGTAAACCCGGTCCTGGGCGCGCTCGCGGATCGAGCAGGTGTTGAGCAGAATCACGTCCGCATCTTCAGCGCGAGCGGTCACTTCCAAGGCCTGATGTTCGCCCAGCAGATCGACCATGCGCGAGCTGTCGTACTCGTTCATCTGGCAACCGTGGGTTTCGATGTAAAGCTTCTTGGCCATGGAGGGAGTCATCACGTGATTCAAAGAACCGCGCATTATAGGGAACAAGTCCCCAGGTTCCTACCATCGTGCGTCCAGCGGCTATGCTATAGTTCGCGCCCTCATTTTTATCCCTCGATGTGTTACCCGCCCACCATGACCAAACGTGAAGCTCCAATCTACAAGGTGATTTTCCTCAACCAGGGCCAGGTGTTCGAAATGTACGCCAAGCAGATCTATCAAAGTGATCTGTGGGGCTTCCTGGAAGTGGAAGAGTTCGTCTTTGGCGAGCGCACGCAAGTGGTCGTCGATCCGAGCGAGGAAAAGCTCAAGGCTCAGTTCGAAGGCGTGGTGCGCAGTTTTGTACCGATGCATTCGATTGTGCGCATCGACGAAGTCGAGCGCCTGGGCACCCCGAAAATCAGCGAAGCCCGTGGCTCGGTTGGCAATGTCATGCCGTTTCCGATGCCAATGCCTGAAAAGTAAGCGGGTTGCCTCTGTCAGTGATCGTTCCCACGCAGAGCGTGGGAGCTAGCGGACGGCAGGGGAAGTCAGGGCAGTGGCGCGAAAGGCGTGCGCCCATCTGCGCTTTGCAGTTCCATCAGGTATTTACGGAAAATTTGCCCCAGCACCTGGGTGGCCACTTCCAGTTCATCGCGCTGCATGTGTTCGGCGACTTCGTCGGCGGTGTCCAGCGCATCTTCCGCACCGTTGACCGCTGCCATTTTCAGCACGATATACGCCTGGATGTTATTGGCCGGTACGCCTTCGCCCCGGAAGAACATGGTGCCAAGTTTGAATTGCGCCTGGGCATGGCCTTGCAGCGAGGCCTTTTCGAAGTAGCTCAGGGCTTGATTGAGATCGCGCGGCGCGCTTTTGCCTTCGTAGTAGAACTCGCCCAACTCGTATTGCGCTTCCGCATCCCCGGCATCCGACGCTTTCTGGCAGGCATCGAGTGCCTCCTTCAGGTCTTCAGGCTGGGTATTGAGGGTGCAACGACCCATTGCCGGGATCAACAACGAGTTGCCGCCTGCTTGTGCGTGCGCGAGCAGGGGCTGAAGGAGCAACAGGCAGCCCAATGCAAGGGTGCGGCCGGTGCGGTTCATGGGAATCGACTTACCTCTGGAGGGCGCGTGGACCCGTCGAGGGATCCAATAAGCGCGCATTATGAAATAAGCAGGACCATCCTTACAAAGTCTTTACTCGTTTTTCTGCCGCGTGGGGACTATATCTACCGCATTTAAGGGCAATTGAGCCTGTCAGGTCAGAAAATAAATAGAAATGTAGGGTAAAGCTGACGTCGACAAAGGTTGTCGACGTCAGCGCACATCCCTTATTTCAGGGCGGCGAATGCGCGTTCCGCAGCGTCCAGGGTCAGTTTCAGCTCGGCTTCGCCGTGGGCGATCGAGGTGAAACCGGCTTCGAAGGCACTTGGCGCCAGGTACACGCCACCTTCGAGCATCAGGTGGAAGAAGCGCTTGAACAGGTTGGTATCGCTGGCCATCACGTCATCGAAGGTCACGATGTCATCGGCGCCACTGAAGTACAGGCCGAACATGCCGCCGGCCTGGGTGGTCACGAACGGAATGCCCGCCGCATCGGCACGCTGTTGCAGCCCGTCGAGCAGGCGGCTGGTGTAGTCGCTGAGTTCGTCGTGGAAGCCGGGGCGGCTGATCAGGCGCAGGGTAGTCAGGCCGGCGGCCATGGCCAGCGGGTTACCCGAGAGGGTGCCGGCCTGGTAGACAGGGCCCAGAGGTGCGATGTGCGACATGATTTCGCGCTTGCCGCCGAAGCAGCCAACCGGCATACCGCCGCCGATGATCTTGCCGAAGGTGCTCAGGTCCGGTGTCACGCCGTAATGCGCCTGGGCGCCGCCGAGTGCCACGCGGAAACCGGTCATCACTTCGTCGAAAATCAGCACCACGCCGTGCTTGTCACACAGGCTGCGCAGGCCTTCGAGGAAACCCGGGGCCGGCGGTACGCAGTTCATGTTGCCGGCAACCGGCTCGACGATGATGCACGCCACTTCCTGGCCGACGTCGGCGAGCATTTTTTCAACGGCATCGATGTCGTTGAACGGCAGTGTCAGGGTGTGTTTGGCAAAGGCGGCGGGTACACCGGCGGAGCTTGGCACGCCCTGGGTCAGCAGGCCGGAACCGGCCTTGACCAGCAGGCTGTCGGAGTGGCCGTGGTAGCAGCCTTCGAATTTGATGATGCTGTCGCGACCGGTGAAGCCGCGAGCCAGACGAATGGCGCTCATGGTGGCTTCGGTGCCGGAGCTGACCATGCGCACCATTTCCATCGACGGCACGATCGAGCAGACCAGGTCGGCCATCTCGGTTTCCATCGCGGTAGGGGCGCCGTAGGACAGGCCGTGTTCCAGCTGCTTGCGCACGGCGTCCAGTACGTCCGGGTGGCTATGGCCGAGAATCATCGGGCCCCAGGAACCGACGTAGTCGACATAGCGCTTGTCGTCTTCGTCCGTCACATAGGCGCCTTCGGCGTGCTTGAAGAACAGCGGCGTGCCGCCGACGCTCTTGAATGCACGAACGGGCGAGTTCACGCCGCCGGGAATGTGTTTCTGGGCGTTGGCAAACAGGGTTTCGGAACGAGACATGATTGGGCTCTCAAAAATCGGTAGTTGAATACTTAAGCTTTGAACAAGTCGTTGAAGGCGCGCGCGCGGCGCGTCACTTCCCGGGTGCTTTCGGCACCGAACAGGCCGTGCACCACCGCCAGCAGATCAACCCCGTGGGCCACCAGCGGGGCGGCGTTGTCCAGGGTGATGCCGCCGATCGCGCAGATCGGCAGGTGCAGTGTGCTGCGGGCCTGATCGAGCAGATCGAGGTTGCAGGTCGGCGCGCCGGGTTTGGTGCTCGAATTGAAGAAGCGGCCGAAGGCGACATAGCTGGCGCCTTCGGTTGCCGCTTGTTCGGCGAGTTCGAGCTGCGCGTGGCAGGTCGAACCGATGATTGCCTCGCGACCCAGCAGCGAGCGGGCCGGGGTCAACGGGCCGTCGGTTTGCCCCAGGTGTACGCCAACGCCCAGGCGCGCGGCCAGTTCGGTGTCATCGTTGATGATCAGCTGGGTCTTGTAGCGCCCGCACAGATCATGCAGTGCTTGCGCCTCGCGCAGTCGACGGGCGTCGTCGCTGCTCTTGTCGCGGTACTGCAGCAGGGTGACGCCGCCATCCAGCGCGGCCTCCACGTACTGAAGGAATTTCCCGGCCAGTAACTGGCTGTCGGTAATGGCGTACAGGCCACGTAGTTTCATCGGGCAGGCCTCATGACGTTACGAGCAGAAGTCCAGCGGCAGGCGGCGCGGCACGAATTGGCCTTTGCCTAGCTGCTCGGCGTCACGCAAGGTGCGCCAGGTGTAGTCGAGTGCCGATTTGACTGCGCTCGCCAGGTGTTCGCCTTGCGCCAGGCGACCGGCCAGGGTGCTGGCCAATGTGCAGCCGGAGCCGTGATAGCTGCCCGGCAGGCGTTGGCAGGTAAAGGTTTCACGGCGCCCGTCGCGGCTGTACAGACGATTATGCACTTCGTGTTCGTCGCCATGGCCACCGGTGATCAGCAGGTGTTTGACGTAAGGCAGGAGCTTTTCTGCGCATTCGTCGGCCGTGCCTTCAGGCAGTTCGGCAAGGATGCGCGCTTCAGGAAGGTTGGGGGTGGCGATGATCGCCAATGGCAGCAGTCGCTCGCGCATGGCGTAGCCGACCTCATCCTTGCCCAGGCGGCCACCGCCACCGGCGCGCAGCACCGGGTCGCAGACCACCGGCAGGTGCGGGTGCGCCTGGAGCAGTTCGACCACGGTGTCGACCATTTCCAGTGAGCCGAGCATGCCCAGCTTGATCGCCGCCACCTGCGAGTCGTTGAGCACGGCGTTGGCTTGTGCCAACACCCACTCACGGTCGAGGACGCGGAAATCACTGACATTGACGGTGTCTTGCACGGTCAGGGCAGTGACGGCCGGGGCCGCATGACAACCCTGTGCGAGCAGGGCTTCGATATCTGCCTGCAAGCCGGCGCCACCACTTGGGTCGTGGCCGGAGAGACAGAGGACAACGGGGCGAGAGCTGTAGATATTCATGGTGCGCGAGCTTACCACCAAACCTGTTTTTTCGGTGTGCCATGCCGAGTAATGCGCTCGCCACCTGTATCCAATGGTCGTAATGGCGCTTTGATGTCTTGGCCTGCGGAGCCTGTCCTGACGGGTGAAGTGCTCTGTAACGCCCGTTCTAGAGCCTTCAAACTAAAGGTTTTGGTGGTGTTCAAACGCCACCACCGGCTATGCTAGAGTGGATCCAAATCAATAACAGGTAATGCCGGTTTTACGTCTACTCAAAAGGAATGGGGGAGGCTTCCTGACGCAACCGGACAGGCCATGCTGGGGCTTTATGCGCTATTTGCTGATGTTGCTGTTGAGCTTGCCCTTGCTGGCGACCGCGGCTGATTTTAACGAGCTTACCCAAAGCCTCCCCTTGGGTCACAGCATGCAGGTCTACGAAGACGTCGCCGGCACTGCGACGATTACCGATGTCCTCGCGCAAGCCGCGGCCGGCCAGTTCAAGCCCCACGATAAAGCCACGCTGAACGCCGGTTACTCGCGCTCCGCATTCTGGTTGAAAATCGACCTGCATTATCGTCCAAACAATCCTGATGCCCGGCGCACCTGGTTGCTGGAGCTGGCCTATCCGCCCCTCGATCATCTCGATCTGTACCAGCCCGATGAGGCAGGCCGCTATCAACTGACTCAACGCACGGGTGACGCCTTGCCCTTTGCCAGCCGGGAGATCCGTCAGAACAATTATCTGTTCGACCTGGACTTTGCCGCGAACGAGCAAAAAACCCTGTATTTGCGCCTGCAGAGCGAGGGCTCGATACAAGCGCCGATGACGCTGTGGTCGAGTACCGCTTATCTGGAAGAGCAGCCAGTGCGCCTCTATGTGCTGGGGGTGATCTACGGTGTGCTGCTCGGAATGCTGGTCTACAACCTGTTCATCTACCTGAGTGTGCGCGACACCAGTTACCTCTATTACATCTTCTATATCGCTTCGTTCGGCCTCTATCAGCTCTCGGTCAACGGGGCGGCGGTGGAGTATTTCTGGCCGGACAACCCGTGGTGGGCCAACGCCTCGACGCCGTTCTTCATCGGCTGTGCCGGATTGTTCGGAAGCCAGTTCGCCCGCAGCTTTTTGCAGACTGCCAGACACAGTCGCTGGATGGATCGCCTGTTGCTGGTGCTGATCGCGTACGGCGCCCTGGTGGTAGGGTTGTCGTTGATGACCAGCTACGCCCTGGCCCTGCGCCTGGCCACAGCCTTGGCTTTGATCTTCACCGTGGTGATTTTCGCGGCGGGGATTTTCGTCTGGTGGCGAGGCCTGCGGGTGGCGCGTTACTTCATCATTGCCTGGTCGGCGTTCTTGCTGGGCGGCATCGTCAATACCCTGATGGTGCTGGGTTACCTGCCTAACGTGTTCCTGACCATGTACGCCAGCCAGATTGGCTCGGCGATCGAGGTGGCACTGCTGTCACTGGCGTTGGCCGACCGTATCAACGCCATGCGCGAACAGCAGGCGCAGACGCTGTTTGATGCCGGGCAGAAGCTCGAAGTGTTGAACCAGCAACTGGCTCACAGTAACCAGCTCAAGGATGAGTTCCTCGCGACCCTGACCCACGAATTGCGCACCCCGATGAACGGCGTGATCGGTTCGCTGGAGTTGATGCAGACCGTCGAGCTCGACCCGGAGCTTGAGCAGTATCAGCAGACGGCGGCTGGTTCTGCTCGCGACATGATGCGCATGGTCAACGGCATTCTGACCTTGACCGAATTGCAGGCGGGTCGACTCCAGGCCAGTCCCGAGCCGTTCAGCTTGCGCTCGGTGGTCGACAGCGTGAGGCGGCAGTTCGCAGCCAATGCCACGGGCAAGGGGTTGGATTTCAAGGTTGAGGTGGCCCCGGGTGTGCCGGACCGGCTCAACGGTGACAGTGCCAAGCTGGTGCAGTGCCTGGAGTGCCTGCTCGACAATGCGATCAAGTTCACGCGCGTGGGTGGGCTGGCCTTGCGGGTCAGCGGCAAATCCGCCGAGCCTGGACGCCAGAAACTGTCCTTCGCGGTGATCGACACGGGTATCGGTTTTACCGACCTGGGGGAAGCGACCATGTATCAGCGCTTCTTCCAGCTCGATGGATCCATGACGCGTGAATACGGCGGCCTGGGCGTTGGCCTGGCCATCTGCCGGCAATTGGTCGAGCTGATTGGCGGGCGCTTGACCCATCGCTCCGAACCCGGGCGCGGTAGTCGTTTCCAGCTGGATGTCGAGTTCGACGTGGTTACGGTGCGCCAGGTGGCGGCACCTTCCCGTCAGCCCCCGGAAACCATGAGCGTGCGTGCCCCGCAGGATTGCACGGTGTTGCTGATCGATGACAACAGCATCAATCAATTGGTGATGCGCGGCATGTTGCTCAAGCTGGGTTATCGGGTGCGCAGTGTCGACAGTGTCCCGGCGGCACTGGACAGCTTGCGCCGCGAGCGGTTTGACGGGGTGCTGCTCGACAGTCTGGTATCGCCTGTCGACGGTTCATCGGTGTGCTGCCAGATCCGCGCTTTGCCGGGGTATGCCGGGTTGCCGGTGCTGGCGGCCGTGGCCTCGATACAGGGCATTGACCTGGAGGCGGGGTGGACCGATTGCCTGAATAAGCCGGTGAAATTCGATGAGTTGCAGGTGGCACTCTACCGGCGAGTGCTGTGTCAGAATCAAGGTGAAAGCGCCGATATTTAGGCGGATATGCCACTTTGTCCACGGACAAGGCGGTGCTTAACTGAGGGTCTCAACGGACCCGAGGAGGCCCCGCCATGAACCTGCACCAGTTCGCCGAAACCCACGAAGTCACCAACCAGCCACCTTCGCTGGACGGCGCCAACCTCTATCGCATCGACCTGCCGTTGCAAGAGTGGGCCCGGCGATTCGGGGCCGGTTGGGCGGACTCGCGCATCGATGCTTATGGCGCGCTGGCCGGTGGTCCGTTGATGGAAGCCGGTTTTTTGGCCAACCAGAACAAACCGGTGTTCTCCAGCCATGATCGTTACGGTCACCGCGTCGACCTGGTGGAGTTCCACCCGGCCTACCATGAGCTGATGCGCACGGCGGTCGAGCACGGTTTGACCTCCTTGCCCTGGACGGACCCCAAGCCCGGGGCCCATGTGGCCCGCGCCGCCATGTCCTATTTGCACAGCCAGGCCGAAGCCGGCAGTGGCTGCCCGTTGACCATGACCTTCGCCAGCGTCCCGGCACTGCGCCTGCAACCGGACATCGCCAGGCTGTGGCTACCGAAAATCCTCGCCACCGAGTATGACCCGCGCAACGTAGGCATGGCCCACAAGGCGGGCGTGACCATCGGCATGGCGATGACCGAGAAGCAGGGCGGTACCGACGTGCGGGCCAACACCACCAAGGCCTATCCAGTCGGCGCGGCGGGGCCGGGGCAGGCGTATGAACTGGTGGGCCACAAGTGGTTCTGCTCGGCACCGATGTGCGATGCCTTCCTGACACTGGCACAAACCGACAAGGGCCTGACCTGTTTCCTGTTGCCCCGTCATCGAGCGGACGACACCCGCAACCAGTTCTACATCCAGCGCCTGAAAAACAAACTCGGCAATTGCTCCAATGCCTCCAGCGAAGTCGAGTTTCGCGGTGCGCTGGCGTGGATGGTGGGTGAAGAGGGGCGCGGTGTGCCGACCATCATCGAGATGGTGGCCATGACCCGTTTCGATTGCATGGTCGGCTCAAGCGCGTTGATGCGTCAGGCACTGACCCAGGCCAGCCATCACTGCGCTCACCGCAAGGTGGGGGGCAAGGTGCTCAGCGAACAGCCGCTGATGCAAAACGTACTGGCCGACCTGGCACTGGAAAGCGAGGCGGCGCTGGCCTTGAGCCTGCGCATGGGCCGGGCGCTGGATCACTTGGACGACGCGCGGGAAGACAAGTTTGCCCGGCTGGTAACAGCGGTGGGCAAGTACTGGATCTGCAAGCGTGCCCCGGCCATGATCAACGAAGCGGCCGAGTGCATGGGCGGCGCGGGGTATGTTGAAGAAAGCATCCTGCCCCGGCTGTACCGTGAGGCGCCGGTGAACTCGACGTGGGAAGGTTCCGGCAACGTGCAGTGCCTTGACGTGCTGCGTGCCTTGTCGAAGGAACCGGGCGTGCTGGATGCCTTGTTCAGCGAACTGGGCGACGGTCATGGCGACAAGCGCCTGGCCGCCCACATCAGTCAGCTGCAGGCGGCGTTCAAGGACACCGGCGACATTCAATACCGTGCCCGACAACTGACCGAAGACATTGCCTTGGGCCTGCAGGCCAAGCTATTGCTCGAAGCCGGCAATGCCGCCGTCAGTGATGCGTTCATCGCCAGCCGACTGGGCACGGCCGGCCGAGTATATGGCACCTTGCCAAGAGGGTTGGATGTGGAAGCAATCGTCGCCCGCTCGACCCCTCACGGGTTCTGACCAACGGTTGATGAACATCACGGATCCTGTGTGGGGGCGGGTAAGTCCGCTCTCGCAGGGTTCCCGTGCGCCGATGTTGCAGGCAAGATGAAGGTCTGCAAGTCAGAACACAGGAAGCTGATCGTGACCGAAGCGTTTATTGTCGTCGAAACCGCTGAACAAGCCGTGGACCGTCTTGCCGCTCTGCACGAGCGGGCCACTTCTGCGCTGAACCAAGCGCTCAAGCGTTATCTCAAGGATCGCATCGAACCCGATGCCGAGCAGCGTGCACTGTTTCGTTACCCTGAACTGCGTCTGACCTACCATTGCCAGGGCGAAGTCCCGCAAACCACGCGTGCCTACGCCAAGGTGCAGCTGCCCGGGACCTACAGTGTCACCGTCACCCACCCGGCCGCGTTCCGCAAGTACTTGCTGGAGCAACTGGAACCCTTGATGCACGACTTCACCGTGACGGTGGAAGTGGGCGTCAGCGCGCAGAACATTCCGTACCCGTACGTGGTCGAGCAAGGCGATGAACTGGCCGGCTCCGGTGTGACCGCCGCGGTGCTGGCGCGGGTTTTCCCCAGTACCGACCTGTCCGCCGCCAGCGATGGCATTGCCGATGGCCTGTACGATTGGGAAAACACCGATCCGTTGCCACTGGCGCTGTTCGATGCCGCGCGGGTGGATTTTTCCCTGCGCCGCCTGGTGCATTACACCGGCAGCGACTGGCGCCATGTGCAGCCGTGGATTTTGCTGACCAACTACCATCGCTACGTCGACCAGTTCATCGTTCATGGCCTGGAGCAACTGCGCAACGATCCGCGCTTCGTGCGCATGGTGCTGCCGGGCAACGTGATCATCGAAAAGTCCATGGACCACGGCGAAGCGTCGGCCATTGCGGCCGGCGTGGTCTGGCACCGTTATCAGATGCCGGCCTATCACCTGCAGGCGTCGGACGGCCACGGCGTGACCCTGGTGAACATCGGTGTTGGCCCCTCCAACGCCAAGAACATCACCGACCACCTGGCGGTGCTGCGCCCTCATTGCTGGCTGATGATCGGCCACTGTGGTGGTCTGCGGCAGTCGCAAACCATCGGCGACTACGTGTTGGCGCATGCCTACATGCGTCGCGACGGGATTCTCGATCGCGTGGTGCCGCCGAACATTCCGATCCCGGCGTTGGCCGAAGTCCAGTTGGCCTTGCAGCAAGCGGCCGCCAATGTCACTGGCGAGCAGGGCGAGGCGCTGAAAAAACGCCTGCGTACCGGCACTGTGCTGACTTACGACGACCGTAACTGGGAGCTGCGCTGGGCCCAGGAACGGCCGTTGATCAACCTGTCCCGAGCCGTGGCGGTGGACATGGAAAGCGGCACCATCGCCGCGCAGGGCTACCGCTTGCGGGTACCGTACGGCACCTTGCTGTGTGTGTCGGACAAACCGTTGCACAGCGAAATCAAGCTACCGGGTTCGGCCAACGCCTTCTATGAGCGCGCGGTCAGCCAACACTTGAAGATCGGCATTGCTGCCGTGGATTTACTGCGCACCGAACTCAACTCGTTGCACTCGCGCAAACTGCGCAGCTTCGACGAGCCGCCGTTCCGTTGATCGGGAGGTGGTTATTTAACGGTCAGGCCACTAGCATTGTCGGTCCTGACCGTTAGATGTTGTGTTTGCCATGTCGCGTCCCCCTCGTCCCCCTTCCCGCCGCCCGGGTGTGAAGCCTGCGCAATCTTCTTCCGCCCCTCGGCGAGTGGCCAAGGCACCGCCGGCCGAGCCGAAACTGATTCTGTTCAATAAACCCTTCGATGTGCTGACGCAGTTCAGTGACGGTGAGGGGCGGGCAACGCTCAAGGACTTCATCGAGATCCCCGGGATCTACCCGGCCGGTCGGCTGGACCGCGACAGCGAGGGTTTGTTGTTGCTGACCAACGATGGTCAACTCCAGGCGCGCATCGCTGATCCCAAGCACAAGCTGGCCAAGACCTATTGGGTGCAAGTGGAGGGTGAGCCGAACGCCGCGCAACTGCAGCGTTTGCGCGACGGTGTGGAGCTCAATGACGGCATGACCTTGCCGGCCGAGGCGCGCCAGCTGGAAGAGCCCGAGCTGTGGCCACGCAACCCGCCGGTGCGCTTTCGTAAAAGCGTGCCGACCAGTTGGCTGGAATTGGTGATCCGTGAAGGGCGCAACCGTCAGGTGCGGCGCATGACCGCCGCGGTTGGCTTGCCGACCCTGCGTCTGGTGCGCGTGCGGATTGGCGACTGGACGATCGAGGGGCTCGATCAGGGCCAGTGGAAGGAAGTGCCGGCGCGCTTATAGCGTGCCGGATTCGATCAGGCCGATGACCACGCTTTTGATGATGAACGCGGCCACGCCCAGGCCCAGCACGAAGAACAAGATGAACGAACCGAAGCGTCCGGCCTTGGACTTCTTCGCCAGATCCCAGACGATGAAACCCATGAAAATGATCAGGATGGTCACCAGGCCGGTCATCATCCACTCTTCAAATACTGCAGGATCCATCGAACATCTCCAGCGCGGGCAGGGCTAATAGGGCGGGGCGAGTATACGCCATGGGGGATTGGTGGAGTATTGGCCTGCGTCGGTGTGCCGCAGCGGTTCGTCGCCTGATCGATTGCCAACACATCCTGTGACGCGCTGAGTCACGTAGAGGAGCACCGAACACTTGATTGGGCGGCTTTACTGCCTAGGGGGTGAGTGGGCTTCAGCCACGCAGATGAGTCAACGGCAGCTCGGTGCTGTTGAGCACCTGGTTGAGCACGAAGCTTGAGCGCACGCTGGTCACGCCTTCGATGCGGGTCAGGTGCCCCAGCAGCAGTTTCTGGTAGTGGTCCATGTCCGGCACCACGACCTTGAGCTGGTAGTCGGCGTCCATCCCGGTCACCAGGCTGCATTCGAGCACTTGCGGCAGGGTGCGGATAGCGGCCTCGAAGTTTTCGAAACGCTCCGGAGTGTGGCGGTCCATGCCGATCAGGACGTAGGCGGTCAGGCTCAGGCCGAGCATTTTGCGGTCCAGCAGCGCCACCTGGCGGGAGATGTAGCCGTCGTCCTCCAGTTGCTTGACGCGTCGCGAGCAGGGCGATGGCGACAAGCCGATGCGTTCGGCCAGCTCCTGGTTGGAGATGCGAGCGTCACGCTGCAATTCAGCCAAAATGCTCAAGTCGTATCGGTCGAGTTTGCTCATGGATCAGGCCTTTGTCATAGCAATTGCGGTGGATTATCTATCCTGGGTGAAAAATTGCGCAAGTCATGTTTATTTGAGCAATCTTCGCAATCCTCTGCCGCGGGCCAAAGCCTATTCTTATCACCAGAATCACTGCCCGGACAAACAGTCCACAGCGGCCCGCCGAATCAGGCCAGCCGCGGCCACCTTCTCCCACAGGAGCTGAGTCGGCCCCCGGGCTACACACTGTCCACAAGACGGCGTGAGGTGAGCCGGCGTCAAAAGCGTCGAGCACGGACGAAGTTCTCAAAGGGAGGCCGACGGGTCTCCCTTTTTTATTGCCTGCGAAATCAGTCGTGCGGCTGATAACCTGTCGCCGAACCGGCCTGTGCTTTCCCAGTCTTACGTACAGGTCACCACCGCGCAGTGAGGAAGAGCATGAAGTCGCGCATCTGGCGTATGGCCGGTGTTGGAGTGATGTGTGTCAGTGTCAGCACACCCTTGCTGGCAGGTAATCAGGGGCCGACACAGCAGCCTCAGCCAAATCAACAAGGCAGTGACCAGCCCAGTCCCTCGAGCAACCTGCCGATTCAGGGGCGACCGGATGCCGTCCGCCAGACTCAGGAGCCACGTCCCGGCTACTATCAGGACATTCCACGGCGCCCTGCCGGTCATGGCAATGGCTGGGGACCGGGGCCGCATTATCGGCCGGGGCATGAGACCGATCGGTTTCCTGATCGCAACTACCGCGTGCCATACCGGGGCCAGGACTACTTCTACTCCGGTGGCTACTGGTATCGCCCGCAAGGTCAGCGTTATGTCGTGGTACGCCCGCCCTACGGGATTCGGGTGAGTGACCTGCCCGATTACGCGCGCGAAGTCTGGATCGGCGGTGCGCTGTTTTTCCTGGCCACTGGCGTCTATTACAGCTACGAGGCCCACACTGGGGAATACGTGGTGGTGCAGCCGCCGGCGGGATACCCCGAGCCACCGCCGCCATCGCTCGGCAACGGTTACGACGTGGTGGCGTACCCGGCTAACGGACAGTCGCGCCAGCAGGTCGACCAGGATGGTTATGACTGCTATCGCTGGGCCGTCGAACAAAGTGGTTTTGATCCACGGGCCATGACCTATCAGCCGGCGCCCCAGGTGGTGCAACGCTACCGCCAGGCCCAGGGTGATTGCCTGGGCTCACGGGGGTATCGGGTTGAGTAGCGGCCTCACGCTTCAAGCTTCAAGTTTGAAGTGTGCAGCTTAGAACTTACCCCCTGTTGCGACCGGATCGGCATGCACCAGGACTTCGGCTTGCGGGTAGACCGCACGAATGGCATCGGCCGCCTGGTCGCTGAGACCGTGGGCCACTGTCAGGGTCAACTCTCCCGGTAACTCCAGGTGCAGTTGCACGAACCAGTGATTGCCGGAGACCCGGGTGCGCAGGTCGTGGGCCCCGAGTACCCCGGGCACGCTGCAAGCCAGTTCGAGCATGCGCTGGCTGACGTCCGGGGGCAGTTCCTGATCCATCAGTACGGCAAAGCTTTCCCGGGCGATCTGGATGGCACTCCACAGGATGTAGGCGGCGATGGCCAGGCCGAACCAGGCATCGAGTTGATACCAGCCGAATCCGGCGAGCACCAGCGCGATCAGGATGCTGCCATTGAGTAGCATGTCCGAGCGGTAGTGCAGCGAGTCGGCCCGTACCGCATTGGAGCCGGTTTCGCGCACCACGCGTTGTTGCAGCACCAGCAATGCCGCGGTCAGCAGCAAGGAAAAGATAATCACGCCAATACTGAGCCAGGCCGCGCCAATCGGTTCAGGGTGTTTGATCCGTTCGACGGCTTGCAGTGCGATCAATACCGCACTGCCGGAAATGAACAGCGCCTGGGCCATGCCGGCCAGCGACTCGGCCTTGCCGTGTCCGTAACGGTGATCGTCGTCCGCCGGGCGCAGCGCGTAATGCACCGCCAGCAGGTTGAGCAGTGAGGTCACGCCATCGAGGGTCGAATCCGTCAGGCCGGCGAGCATGCTCACCGACCCGCTCATCCACCAGGCGATGGCTTTGGCGAGGATCAGGATGCTGGCCACGGCCACCGATGCGCGGGTGGCCAGGCGTAACAGGCGGGCGTGTTCCGTGCTGCTGGTCATAGGTGCATCGTTCCTTCGGTGCGGTGCCTCAAGCGGCGGGTTGCAGGCCGAGCATGGCCAGTTGCTGGGCGCTGCCCTTGTGCTGGATCAGGCGAGGGTCGTCCAGCGGCAGATGACGGCCCAACTCGCTTTCGAGAATAGCCTGCAACTTGATGTTATCGACCTTGCCATCGGCGTCGATGGCTTGTTGGAGTTTCTCCGGTGCCACCTGCGCGGTCTTGCCTGGCTCGAAGTAAATCGCGCCGGTGGCGAAGTCCACGGCAAAGGCGATCAGCCCCGGGATGATATAGAACAGCAGGCCCACGGCGTCGAGTGCGGCAATGGCCGGGTCGATCTTGCCTTCGATCTGGCCGCGGCGATCGGGATAGAGAATCGAACCGCATGCGGTGATCTGGGTCAGCAGGGTCGCGATCAGTACACCGCCCATCAGGCGAAAGGGAGCACGCATGGAAAATCTCCTGAGTAAACTTGAAACGAAACGTCGTCGGTCAACATTAGGACCGTGATTAACGTCAGGCAGTTCGCCGTTATACTCGCCGCTCTGTTTTGGAGCCAGCATGATTTCTTTGCCGATCGATGATGTTTTACCCGCGCTGCGTGACGCCCTGTCGACACGCCACGAAGCGGTGCTCGAAGCACCGCCCGGTGCCGGCAAGACCACCCGCGTGCCCTTGGCACTGCTGAATGAGCCGTGGCTGGCGGGGCAAACGATCCTCATGCTTGAACCGCGCCGGCTGGCGGCGCGGGCGGCGGCCGAGCGGCTGGCCAGCGAGTTGGGGGAAAAGGTCGGCGAAACGGTCGGCTATCGGATTCGCCTGGACAGCAAGGTCGGGCCGAACACCCGTATCGAAGTGGTGACCGAAGGCATTCTCACCCGACGCCTGCAGGAAGACCCGGCGCTCGAGGGCGTGGGCCTGCTGATCTTCGACGAGTACCACGAACGCAGCCTCGACGCCGACCTGGCCCTGGCCTTGAGCCTGAACGGTCGTGAGCTGTTTCGGGACGAACAGCCACTGAAGATCCTGCTGATGTCGGCGACCCTGGAAGGTGAACGCCTGGCCGGCTTGCTCAATGATGCGCCGATCCTGCGTAGCGAAGGCCGCATGTACCCGGTAACGATGCGCTGGGGCCGGCCGTTCCAGCCGGGCGAGTTCATCGAGCCGCGGCTGGTGCAGACCGTCTTGGAAGCGCTGAACGATGAAACCGGCAGCCTGTTGGTGTTCCTGCCGGGGCAAGCGGAAATCCGGCGTGTCCATCAACAGTTGGCGGATGCGCTGGGCGAGCGCTCTGAAGTGCTGCTGTGCCCGTTGCACGGTGAACTCGACCTGGCGGCGCAACGGGCGGCCATCGACCCGGCGCCACCCGGGCAGCGCAAAGTGGTGCTGGCCACCAACATCGCCGAGACCAGCCTGACCATCGACGGTGTACGTGTCGTGATCGATGCCGGCCTGGCGCGGGTGCCCCGTTTCGATCCCGGCAGCGGCATGACCCGTCTCGATACCCAGCGGATCTCCCGCGCCAGCGCGACCCAGCGTGCCGGTCGGGCGGGGCGCCTGGAACCGGGAGTGTGTTATCGCTTGTGGTCGCAGGATCAGCACGAACAACTGGCGGCCTATGCCAGCGCTGAAATTCTCTCCGCGGACCTCGCCGGCCTGGCCTTGCAGCTCGGTCGTTGGGGCGTTCTACCGGGGCAATTGGTCTGGCTCGATGCACCCCCGACGGCGGCGTATGCCCAGGCCCAGGACTTGCTCGAGCGCCTGGGGGCACTCGAGGGTACGTCGCCTGAAGACTGGAAACTGACCCGTCATGGTCAGGCCATGGCCGAACTGCCGGCCCATCCGCGCATTGCCCATTTGCTGCTGCGCGGTCAGGCGTTGGGGCTGGCGAACATGGCGTGCGACGTGGCGGCACTGCTCGGCGAACGGGATATCTTGCGCGGTGCCGGCGCCGACCTGCACAGCCGCCTGGTGCTGCTGTCCGGTGAAGAGCGTGCGGCGCGTGGCGCCCAGGGCGGCGTGCAGCGGGCGCGGCAATTGGCCCGGCAGTATCGCGGTTATCTGCGTGGCAAGGCCGAACAATCGGTCAGCGACCCGGAGCATCCGCGCTGGCTCGGCGCGTTGCTGGCGCTGGCCTATCCGGACCGGGTGGCGCAGCAGCGTCGCGCAGGGGGGGCGGAGTATCGACTGGCCAACGGTCGCGCGGCCTTGTTCGCCGAGGCCGATAGCCTGATGAAACAGCCCTGGCTGGTGATCGCCGACCTGGGCAGCCGGCAGGGGCAGCGTGAAGAACGGATTTATCTGGCCGCCGATTTTGATCCGGCGTTGTTCGATTCGGTATTGGCGGAGCAAGTGCGTTGCGTCGATCAGCTAGATTGGGATGAGCGTGAAGGCGTGTTGCGGGCCGAGCGCCAGCGCAAGGTGGGCGAACTGGTACTGAGCCGCGAACCGCTGACCGGCCTGGACGAAGCGGCTCGCAGCCAGGCGCTGATCAATCTGGTGCGCCGTAAAGGGCTGGAGCTGTTGCCGTGGACACCCGAGCTGCGTCAGTGGCAGGCGCGGGTGGCGTTGTTACGTCAGTTGGACCTCGGCAGTAAGGACCAGAGTGAATGGCCAGATGTCAGCGACGCCGCACTGCTTAAAAGCCTCGAACACTGGTTGATGCCGTATTTGGGCAAAGTCTCGCGGCTCAGTCACTTCGCCAACCTGGACTTGTCGAGCATCGTCCATAACTTGCTGCCATGGCCACTGCCACAACGCCTCGATGAACAGGCGCCACATCATCTGAGCGTGCCTTCCGGTTCGTCGATTCGCCTGGACTACAGCGAACAGCCGCCGATTCTCGCGGTGCGTTTGCAGGAATTGTTCGGCCTAGCCGAAACCCCGCGCATTGCCGGTGGCCGGCAGGTGGTCAAGCTGCATCTGTTGTCCCCGGCACGCCGGCCGGTACAGGTGACCCAGGACCTGGCGAACTTCTGGCGCAGCACCTATGCCGAAGTGAAGAAGGACCTGAAGGGGCGTTATCCCAAACACTACTGGCCGGATGACCCGCTGGTGGCCGAAGCGACGGCACGGGCCAAGCCGCGTAAATAGGGAGGTACGTGCGCGGCCTCACCCGGGCGATGGGTTCATCCGGTATTGCAATCGTTCAGGCCTCCCCGTAGAGGTCCTGCGAAACACTGCGTTTGTGCTTGATGCCATAACAAACCCACATCAGCGCAATCCACACCGCAATGGCATAGACCGAGATCCGAATGACGGGATCCATCAACATGACGCCCAATATGAATACCAGGAATGCCAGGCATACATAGTTGCCGTAGGGGTACCGCAGCGCCTTGAACAGCGGTTTCTGTCGGGTACGGTTCATGTGCTGGCGAAATTTGACGTGGGACAGGCTGATCATCGCCCAATTGATCACCAGCGTCGCAACCACCAGAGACAGCAGCACGACGAGCACGCCGATGTAGAAAATCAGAATACGGTAGATCACCTGGTTGATGGCTTTGGGGATCACGGTCCGAGGTTTTTCGGCCTCGGCAGCGGTGGAACCGAGCATCTCCAGACCGCCGAAGGACAGCATGATGATCGCCATGGACATCGCCAACCCGCCCACCCCATAGGGGAAAAAAACCGCCGTGTTGCCACAGGTTGCTCAGCGAGGCTTGTGGCCCTGCGTTACCGCTGACCAGAAGATAGCTGCCCATGGCAATCATGCCGATCACGGCCAGGACCTTGATGATGGCAAACCAGAATTCGACCTCGCCGAATATTTTGACGTTTGTCAGGTTGATTGCATTGATCAACACGAAGAAGACTGCGGCCGATACCCAGGTCGGAATCTCTGGCCATCAGTAGTGCACGTATTTGCCGACGGCTGCCAGTTCGGACATGCCAACCAGGATGTACAAGATCCAGCAGTTCCATCCCGACAGGAAGCCGGCGAACCCGCCCCAGTACTTGTGGGCGAAGTGGCTGAAAGAGCCGGCCACGGGCTCTTCAACGATCATTTCACCCAACTGCCGCATGATCATGAAGGCGATGAAACCGCAAATCGCGTAGCCAAGGATCATTGAGGGGACGGCAGACTTGAGTGCTCCCGCCGAGCCTGGGAACAGGCCGGTACCCACTGCCCCACCCAAGGCGATCAGTTGAATGTGTCGATTTTTCAGGCTGCGCTTCAGCTCGCCGCGCATTGGGTCCGCTCATGAGAAGGGGCTCACGTAAGGTTTGATGAGGAGTGTTGCAGGGTGCTTGAGGGCCTGCTCACGCAGTACCGATGAAACGCCTGCGCATGCAGCAGGCGATTGCGATTTTTCCACGGTCATACGGCCTCTGATTCATTAAATTATTTTTCATATATATCAATCGGTTGGGTTGTTTTTTGACGCGACCTTCGACGATGTTCCGTGCGCAGCCATAAAAAATCTAATGGAAGAAACATATTTCTATATGTTGAGTTTATAAATGGAGAATGGTATCTAATGCATCGCAGACTGAGATGCCGACGATTCCAGGGAAGTGAGGAGCGATGAATGTGAAGGGCAGTGATACAGAAGGGGCATTCGATTTCGTGGCCAGCGCATACGCTGATCCGGGCCGCTATTTTTCAGACGCCGCGGACGACATCCACAAACAGCTGCTGAATGACGGGGCCGTTGTCATTCGTGCCGCCGATCAGTGCAGGGACCCCGGCGTGTTTGAAAAGGCCATTGGCGCACAGGGCTTTCAGACCCGGGATTACGTCGGCGGGAGCTCTCCACGCTCGACTATTCAGGGGAAGGTCATGGAAGCCCTCGATGATTCGCAAGGGCTTCCAACGCAACTCAGTGAGACCTTACTCGAGGTAAAAATGAGCGAAACACTGCCTTTATTTCACGAAAAGCCGTATCTGAAGCAGCTGGAATGTCGAGTCGATCTGCTTGAACGCGACGACGCGGGTCTTCCTTTTGCGCTCCTTGGCGAGTCAGTTTTCTACCCGCAAGGAGGCGGACAGCTCGGAGATCGAGGCGTATTGAATATCCCGGGCCCTGGGAAGAATGAGGCACCGCGAGCGTTGGAGATTGTGTCGACCAAGAAAAGGGATGATCAGATCAGGCATTACTTGAGCGTTGACGATGAGGCGTTCACGCTGCTGAGAGAGTGCGCGATTGGCCAGCAGGCTACGGCAACGCTTGATTGGCCATTGCGATATCATCAGATGCGTCTTCATTCAGCCATGCATTTGATGCACTGCATGCTAGAGCAGACGCTTGGGCGGTCCATTCCACACCCGGTACGTTCTCCGTTGAGTGACGAGGGTGGGGAGAATCAATACGAGTTTATCGGAGAGTTCGACGAAGACAGTTTGAGGTGGGCGACGGATGCCTTGAACGAGTTTTGCTCTGCAAGTCATGAGATTCGTACGGAAGCGGATACGAGCAAAGGACATGGATTTCGTTGGTGGCAATGCGAAGATTGGTCAATTCCCTGTGGGGGAGTTCATGTGCGTAATACGCAGGAAATAGGCGTGGTAACTTCAAGTATGAAAATCAAGAAAAATACGACCAGAGTGGTTGTCACTCTGTCGGCAGAGGCTGAAGAGCTTGGATAGTAAACGAGCGTTTGGTGCGTTTCTCATGCAGTTGCGGATCGAAACGGGGCATCTGAAGATTTCAACGTTTCTCGATGAGGTCAATATTCCATTTTCGGCCAATTACTATCGTGACGTTGAGGCCGGAAGGAAATACCTGAGTATTGATGCCGCAGTGGAGTTGCATGACCATCTTGGTATCGACGCCTCAAGCAAAGTCAGTTTTGATTATTTTTGGCATTACTTCAGAGACTTGCTGCCCGCTAACGTCCACGAGATGCTGTTTGGCAAAGGTGTCGAAGTCACGGATCTTTCTTCCAGGCTTGAGCTGAGAGAGCATGATTCGAAAATTTTACGTCGGGCGCTGAGTTTAAGTCGGTATGAGCGTGAGTTCATCATCACCCAAGAGGTGATTGCAGCATTCGAAGAGAACTTTGAACTGCTGCCATTGATGACTTATCTCTATATGGTGGACAGTGCCTCCGTTGCTGAAATCCAGTTGGTGTGCCAGCAAATTGGCCTTGCCTACGATCAGCATACGGAAGCTTTCTTGAGCCTTGTCTCAAAAGAACGAACAGCACCTGAAGATCCCTTTGTTCGTCATGCACCAACGCTGAGGATGCCCAGAACAGTTGATGCATTGAGGCTAAAGGATCAGTTCCTGCGCTACGAAGTGGAACGGTCGCTGCTCAAGCCTGAAAAAAGTGAATACTTTGATGTTTCAGGTTCTTTCAAATACAGCTCGATGGTGACACTGAAAGACGCGGAAATAGAACAGATTCAGGACCGTCTTGTGGATCTTTTCTCTCTCATTGAAGTGCATAACAAGTCAGGGAGTCAGCTCGAGGACTCAGGCGCCCAACCTTATTTCTTCGGGTTAATTGTTTCTGGCCGTCCGGAGTACGACGGGCGTGCGGCCCGAACGGCCAAAAGAACCAAGAATTGAACATGTAGAAGGCGGATGTCACCGCCTTCTCTGTTCAATGATCTGCGACAGTCGACCGCTCACAGCGGCAATCCCCCCATTTCTAGTACTCGTCAGAAGTAGAATTTTCTCCTGATCGGATCAAGGAAATTTTGCGTGAAGACATCCCGTTTTTCGGACAGCCCAATCATTGCCATCCTCAAGCAAGCCGAGGCTGGAAGCCCGGTGCCAGAGCTGTGCCGATCGAACGCCCACAGACCCTGGACATGGTCATGGAACGCTCGCTCATCGACATGAAGCGCAAGATCTTCGGGTTACTGTATGACGAACTGGAGGAGGAACATTGATTGAGTCCTAAGGCGCTGCCGGCAACAGGAATCGGGCGATCACCGGCAAATGATCGGAGATGCGCAACGTATCGTCCTGTCGCACAGTTGCTTCAACCCGTTTGAGTCGCGGGCTGTAGAACAGGTAGTCGACGGTGCGGTCCGGGCCGTTGAGGCCGGGGTCGTTGGGGTAATGGGTCAGCCAGCGCGCACGATCGATGCCACTGGCTTCGTTGTTGGTCGGGATCATCGGGTATTTGTCCCACAGTCCATGCAGCGGGCTGTCGGCGGAGTAGGGCGTGCGCTGCTCGGGGGGCAGGCGCTGGAATTGCCCCAGCGGGAGGAGGTTGAAGTCGCCGCCGATCAGCCATGGCGTGCCGCGTGCCTCGTACTTGTCCAGCACCTTGGTGACCGCCGCGACCTTGGCTTGCAACGTCTCGTTCGGTTCGGTGGCGCGGTCGAGGTGCGTGTTGAGGACCGCCATTTGCCCGCCGTCGCGCAGCGGCAGGTAATTCACCAGCAAGGCATTCCTGGGCTGGAACTGGCGGCTGATGACGTTCGTCGTCGTATCAGGCAGTTGCAGGCGTTCGGCGTGTTCGATCTGGTAGCGGCTCAAGGTTGCCAGTTGCCGACCAACGCTGCCAAAGATATGCCGGTCGGGAACGAAGTCGGCCTTCCAGTCGAAGGCGTGGGTGCTGCAGGGGTAGAGGTCGGCGAGGCGTTCCTGGAGCAGCTTGAGCTGGTTCTGGTAGTCGCTGGCCTTGGCGCCGTCATCCAGTTCCTGCAGCAGCACCAGGTCTGGCTGCTCGTCGCGGATGACCCGCGCCACCTCATCGAGGCTGAAGGCCATGTCTTCCGGTGTCGGGTTTTCGTCACTGCCTTGGGCCAGGTCATTCCAGAACACATAACGTTTACCGGCCAGGTACTGAACGTTCCAGGTCATCACCTTCAAGGCCTGGCCGGGGACCAGGGTGGGCGCCGGGGCGCTGCAACTGACTTCCAGTGTTTCCTTGGCCTCGGGGCGCCAGGTCAAGCTGTAGAGCAACGCCAGCAGCAGGCAGGTGAGAGACAGCAGGCCCAACAGGGTGTAGCGCAGTAGACGGGTCATGGCTCGGCTTATGGCGTTACAAAGTTGATAGCGAGCATAACCGAGTGCAAGGCCGAACCCAAAGGGTAGAGCGGTCAGGCATTGCCTTCGGTGTTGTCAGGGGCTTCGCTGATCAGCATGAACAGGCGAAACAGCACCACGCTGGTGAACAGTTGCAGGAAACTGTGGATGCTTTCCAGGAGCAGCGCAATGGCCGGATTCTGTGGCTCCGGATAAATCGACAGGCTGGCGCCCTTGAGCAGCCACAAGGGGCCCATCACGCAGAGAATGCACACCAGGATCCGCAGGAAATTGCCGCGTGCCAGGCGCATGCTTTCGCGGATGGCGGCCAGTGGTTGCATATTGCGCAGCACCAGCAGGTATTCGGCAAACGCCAGCATCACCATCAGCCAGATGCCTGGCAGGAAATACAGCGACAGCCCGATCAGAATCAGCAGCGTGTTGACCGCTGTCAGCAAGGCAAAGCGCGGCCACAGGCTGGCCGACGCCGCCAACAGGTCGCGAGTGCGCGGCGATTCGCCACGGCTGCGTGCATCGAGAAACAGGATCAGAGCGGCGGTGTAGAGCGGATACACCAGCAGCCCGACCATCACGCTGTAGCCGGGAAAGGCTTGCGGCCCCTGCGAGTGATCGACCAGTTGCTGCAGCAGGGCTTCGAACACCACCAGGGGCAAGCACAGCGGCACGATCCGGCCCAGATTGCGCTGGAAGAAATAGAAGGAGTCGCGGAGTACGTCTAACGGATTCATCGGTCGCGTTCGCAGGTTGCACAATATGCAGACACTGTAACCGATGCGACTGGCACCTGAACAAAGGTAAACGTTCGGTAAAGCGCATTGAAAGCGCCGGCAACAACCCCATTACGGATGAGCACCTTTTCCATCAGGAGAAGAGCACTGATTTCCCGGCAATCTATGAGGTCGCCATGAACAGCGAAGAACAAACCCTGATCGATGGACTGTTTTCCCGGTTGCAGCAGGCCGAAACGGACGGCGCGTTGCGTGATGCCGAGGCCGAGGCACGGATCAAGGAGCACCTGGGGCGCCAGCCGACGGCGGGTTATTTCATGACCCAGGCGATCCTGGTGCAGGAGGCCGCGCTCAACAGCCTCAATGAACAAAACAAACAACTGGCCCAGCAGGTTCAGCAATTGCAGGCCCAATTGCAGCAAGCCAAGGGGCAGGTGGCTGCACCGGCAGCGACCGGCGGCTTCTTGTCGAGCATCTTCGGCGGTGCCCGTGATGCCCGGCCGGCCCCAGCCCAAGGCTCGTCCGCATTCAGCTGCAATGGATGGCGTGAGCCGGGGCGACCTTCGTCCGATACGCCGTCGCCAGCGCCACGCTTCGGTGGCTCGCAACAGCCCTATGCGGCCCCTGCGCAACAGGCTCCCGCCGCCAGCAGCTTTCTCGGCGGCGCCTTGAAAACCGCAGCGGGCGTGGCTGGTGGCGTGATGCTGGCGCAGGGCATCAGCAGCCTGTTTCACAGCAACTCGCAGCCCCAGGAAGTGGTCGAAGTCATCAAGGAGGAACCGGCCCAGGTCAACGACGACAGCAACAGCGGCTGGGGCGACGACTCGCGCGTGGCGGGCAACGCTAACGACGGCAACGACCAGGGTGGTTTTGCCGATACCGACTACGGCGATGACAGCTCATCGCTGTTTGGCGACGACGATTCTTTCGTCTGAGACGCCATTCGTCCGGGGCGCGCTGGCGCCCCGGACTGATTATTCGCTGAACGTTCGTTCCGGCTGGCATACTGGGCGACTTTTCGGGCCTTGGGTCTGATCAATCGCCTGCGCTTGTGTGCGCCAAGAGGATGTGCGGTGAAGAAGATCGCAGTGTTCGCCGATGTCCAGAACCTCTACTACACCGTGCGCCAGGCTTACGGCTGTCATTTCAACTATGCCGCCCTGTGGGCTGACATCAGCAAGCAGGGGCAAATCGTCGAGGCCTATGCCTACGCCATTGACCGCGGCGACAGCAAGCAGCAGCAGTTTCAGCAGATCCTGCGCAACCTCGGTTTCACCGTGAAGCTCAAACCCTACATCCAGCGCAGCGATGGCTCGGCCAAGGGCGACTGGGACGTGGGCATCACCCTCGATATCATGGACGCCGCCGATCACGTCGACGAAGTGGTACTGGCGTCGGGGGACGGTGATTTCGACATGCTGCTGGAGCGCATCATCAACAAGCACGGGGTAGAAGCCGTTGCCTACGGTGTGCCCGGGCTCACGGCCAACTCGCTGATTCGCGCGGCCACACGCTACGTGCCGATCGAAGGCGCGTTGCTGCTTAAAAACTGATTATTGAACGCAAGGAACAGGTTTGGAACGCATAGCCGTCATCGACTTTGAAACCACCGGGATCACCCCGAGCAGCAGCTGCCGGGCCACGGAAATTGCTGTGGTGATACTTGAACAGGGGCGCATTGTCGAGCGTTACCAAAGCCTGATGAACGCGGGCGTGCGGGTCCCGGCGTTTATCGAACAGTTGACCGGCATCAGCAATGCCATGCTGCGCACCGCGCCCAGTGCCGAACAGGTGATGAATGAGGTCAACGAATTCGTGGGCACCACACCACTGTTGGCGCACAACGCTGCGTTCGACCAGAAATTCTGGGACTTTGAGCTGGGGCGGATCAAGCGCACCCGCTTGCAGAACTTCGCCTGCTCGCTGCTACTGGCCCGGCGCCTGATGCCGACGGCACCGAACCACAAGCTCGGCACCTTGACCACTTTTGCTCGACTGCCCCACACCGGCCAGGCTCACCGGGCCATGGCCGACGCGGAAATGGCGGCCAACCTCGCCACGTATCTGGAGCAAGAGTTGCTGCAGAAGTATGGCGTGCGCGAGTTGTCCCATGATTTTCTGCGCAGTTTGCAGAAAGTCCCGGCGGCGAAAATCGACGAACACCTCAAGCGGCATCGCGGGCTCTAGCGGCAAACACGTCCACCGTGGGGCGAGCAGGCGCGCGCTCACGCGTGATCTATTTCCCGTTCCCCTCCAATTGCCCTAGCGGCACCCGCTTCTCGATGGCGCTGGACAACACAATCGAAGTCTTGCTGAACCCGAACGTGGCCACGCGGTTGATCAGCGCCTCCAGCTCCTGCATCGAACCCACGGCGGCTTGCATGATCACGCAGGGGTCACCCGTCACCCGGTGGCACTCGGTCAGCTGCGGGATTTTGATCAGATCATCGTAGGCTTTCTGGTTGCCGTGTTGGTTCAGGCGCAGTTCGATGACGCACTGGATAGGCAGCCCGAGCTTGGCCATGTCGACTTTTGCCGCGTAGCCGGTAATCACCCCGCAGGCTTCGAGCTTGGCCACGCGTTCGGCCACGGCCGGGGCGGACAGGTTTACTTTGCGCGCCAGCTCGGCGTAGGACGCACGACCGTTTTCCAACAGGGCGCTGAGCAACATGCGGTCGAATTTGTCCATTGTGCGGGTTCCTGAACATGACTGACTTTCGAAAGTACGGGTTACAGCGAAAATCTCCGTGCTTTTAAAAGTGTACTGGCCCGATAAACAGGTTTTGTAACTTATTTTCCAGTGTTGGCCTTTCTAGAATAGCTGCTCACATTGACCTGTCTTCGAGCTGACCATGCCTGGCCTACGTCGCTTTCCCTTACCGTTGATCGCCGCCTTTTTCGCGTTGTATGTGATTTGGGGGTCGACCTACCTGGTGATCCGCATCGGCGTGGAGTACTGGCCGCCGCTGCTGCTGGCCGGTATCCGCTTCGTGATCGCCGGGACATTGATGTACGCCTTCCTGCGTTGGAGAGGGGCGCCGGCACCGACCTGGGCGCAATGGAAAGCCGCCGGGATCATCGGGATTCTGCTGCTCAGCTGTGGCAATGGCGCGGTCAGCGTGGCCGAGCACATGGGCGTGGCCTCCGGGGTGGCGGCGTTGGCGGTGGCGACGGTACCGCTGTTTACCTTGCTCTGTGGCTATTTCTGGGGCGCACGTAATACCCGTCTCGAATGGGCCGGGATTGTGCTTGGCCTGATTGGCATTGCCATGCTCAACCTGGGGTCCAATCTGCAATCGAGTCCGTTGGGCGCGGCGCTGCTGATTTTCGCCGCAGCGACCTGGGCGTTCGGCTCGGTGTGGAGCAGACATTTGCCCTTGCCCCAGGGCGCAATGGCCAGCGCCGTAGAAATGCTGGTCGGTGGCGTGGTGTTGCTGATTGGCAGCGCGATTAGTGGTGAACGCCTGGAGAGCCTGCCGCCGATCGAAGGCTGGGCGGCGCTGGCTTACCTGACCGTGTTCGGTTCGATCATCGCCTTCAACGCCTACATGTACCTGTTGAAACACGTGCGGCCGGCGGCGGCCACCAGTTATGCCTACGTCAACCCGGCCGTGGCGGTGTTGCTGGGGATCGTGTTCGTCGGCGAGACCATCGGTATCGAGGAAGCGCTGGCCATGCTGGTGATCATCAGCGCCGTGGTGTTGATCGGCTTGCCGCAGTGGCGCCGGGGTGCCGATCGACCCGCCGCTGTCACGCCGACAGAATCCCGTGTGAATTAGGGTAAACTGCGCGCCATTGCATACCCGCGCTGATTTATTCCTACGGTACTCCCATGACTTTCGCCACTCTTGGCCTGATCGAACCCTTGCTGCGCGCCCTTGAGACGCTCGGCTACCAGACCCCGACCCCGGTGCAGGCGCAAGCCGTCCCGGCAGTGCTGGCCGGTCGCGACCTGATGGCCGCGGCCCAGACCGGCACCGGCAAGACCGCCGGTTTCGCCGTGCCGCTGTTGCAGTTGCTGGCCATGGAAGGGCCGAAAGTCACCAGCAACTCGGTGCGTGCGCTGATCCTGGTGCCGACCCGCGAGTTGGCCGAACAGGTCCATGAAAGCGTGCGCCAGTACGCCGAGCACCTGCCGTTGAGCACCTACGCGGTGTATGGCGGCGTCAGCATCAACCCGCAAATGATGAAGCTGCGCAAAGGCGTCGACCTGCTGGTGGCCACGCCGGGTCGCCTGCTGGACCTGTTCCGCCAGAACGCACTGAAGTTCAATCAGCTGCAAACCCTGGTGCTGGACGAAGCCGACCGCATGCTCGACCTGGGCTTTTCCGAAGAACTGGCGAACATTTACAAGGCGCTGCCGAAAAAGCGCCAGACCCTGCTGTTCTCCGCCACCTTCTCGGACCAGATCCGCCTGCTGGCCGGACAAATGCTCAACGATCCGCTGAGCATCGAAGTCAGCCCGCGCAACGTCGCCGCCAACACCGTCAAGCAATGGGTGGTGACGGTCGACAAGAAGCGCAAGCCGGAGCTGTTCGTTCACTTGATGCGCAAGAACAAGTGGAAGCAGGTGCTGGTGTTCGCCAAGACCCGTAATGGCGTGGACGCACTGGTGGAGAAGCTTCAGGGCCTGGGCGTGAATGCCGACGGTATTCACGGCGACAAGCCACAAGCCACTCGCCAACGTGCACTTGATCGTTTCAAGGCCAGTGAAATCCAGATACTGGTGGCCACTGATGTGGCTGCCCGTGGACTGGATATCGAAGACTTGCCGCTGGTGGTCAACTTCGACTTGCCGATCGTCGCCGAGGACTACATCCACCGTATCGGTCGTACCGGTCGTGCGGGTTCCACCGGCGAGGCCATTTCGCTGGTGTGCGCCGATGAGGTGAACCTGCTGTCGGCCATCGAGATGCTGACCCGTCAGGCCTTGACCCGCCACATGGAGCAGGACTTCGAACCGGAGCATCGGGTGCCGGACACCGACGCTAGCGGTCAGGTGATCAAAAAGCCGAAAAAGCCGAAGAAACCCAAGGCTTCGGGTGGCGGCAAACGCAACCTGGGCAAATGGGTGGACAGTGGCGAGACAGTGGCCGATGTGCCCGTCAAGCCGGTACGCAAGGTGCCGGTGTTCAACACCGGGCCGCGCAAGCGTAAGCCTTGAAAGCAGCGACAAGCGGCAAGTTTCAAGCTGCAAGAAAGGAGCAGGTCATGCGCCTGCTCTAGCTTATAGCTTGCCGCCGCTCCTCAGCCATTCGACCATCCCCATCCCCGCCGCGCGGCCACTGGCGAAGCAGGCTGTCAGTAGATAGCCGCCCGTCGGCGCTTCCCAGTCGAGCATTTCCCCGGCACAGAACACGCCGGGCAGTTGCTTGAGCATCAGCTGTTCATTCATGGCCTCGAAGGTCACGCCGCCGGCGCTGCTGATGGCCTCATCCAGCGGCCGGGTTCTGACCAGTGTCAGTGGCAGGGCCTTGATGGCATTGGCCAGTGCCAGCGGGTCGGCGAAGCATTCGGCGGCGGTCAGCTCACGCAGCAGTGCCGCCTTGACGCCGTCCAGACCCAGTTGGCTGTGCAAGTGCTTGGCCATGGAGCGTGAGCCGCGAGGCTTGTTCAATGCGGCCTGGATTTTATCCACAGGCCGGCCCGGCAGCAGGTCGAGGTGAACAGTGGCGCAAGCGTATTGATTGATGGCCTCGCGAATCGGTGCCGACAGTGCATAGATCAGGCTGCCTTCAATGCCGGTGGCGGTGATCACGCATTCCCCGAGTCGCGGCGTGTCGTCGTTCAAGCCCATGGCGATATTTTTCAGCGGCGCGCCGGCGAATTTGCTGACCATCAGCTCGCTCCAGGCGGTCACTTCGAACCCGCAATTGCTCGGCTGTAGCGGCGTCAGGTCGATACCTTGTTGTTCCAGCGCGAGCATCCATGCACCGTCCGAGCCTAGGCGCGACCAACTGCCGCCACCCAGTGCCAGCAACAGGGCATCGGCGTTGATCGTTTTCTCGCCGTCGGGGCTGTCGATGCGCAGGCTGCCATCGGCGTTCCAGCCCAGCCAGCGGTGGCGGGTGTGGATCGCCACGCCAGCATCACGCAAGCGTTTGAGCCAGGCACGCAACAGTGGGGCGGCTTTCATGTCCGTGGGAAACACGCGGCCAGAGCTGCCGACGAACGTGTCGATGCCCAGCCCGTGAATCCATTCACACAGCGCGGGCGCACCGAACTCACGCAGCAACGGCGCGATGTGCGGGGCGCGCTCGGCGTAACGCGAAAGGAACGCCGGGTAGGCTTCGGAGTGAGTGATGTTCATGCCACCGACACCGGCCAGCAGGAACTTGCGGCCCACCGAGGGCATGCCGTCGTAGAGGTCTACCTTGACGCCCGCCTGGCTCAATACCTCGGCGGCCATCAGGCCGGCAGGGCCGCCGCCGATGATGGCGACGTGATGAGGGCGGTTGGCGGAAGGCTGGGTCATGGCGTGCGCTGCGGTTCGGCGAAAGAGGGCCGGCATTCTATCAGCACCGCAATGTCATCGTCGTGGCGGCAGCTGATCAAAAAACACTCAGTGCCTTGCAGGCTATATAGGCTGTGGCCTGTAGGGACTTTCGCTCAGGTTATCCACAGGCCGTTACACAGACATTGTGGGTAAAGCATCCACAACTCAATGACAACCTGATGACTGCCAGACCCGTTGTGCACTGTGGTGCAGGATCCCGTGGCGTCGCGCCAGGGCTTGTCGATCCTTGCTGTAACCGCCGCCGATCACACCCATCACGGGAATATCCCGCCCCAGGCAATGGCGCAGTACGCTTTCATCACGTGCCGCGACGCCGGTATCGGTCAGTTTCAGGTAGCCCAGTGCATCGTCCTTGTGCACATCGACACCGGCGTCATACAGCACCAGGTCCGGCTGGTAGAGCGGCAGTAGGTAATTGAGCGCGTCATCCACCACCTTCAGATAGTCCGCATCGCCCATGCCCATGGGCAACGGAATGTCCCAGTCGCTTTTGGCCTTGCGTGCCGGAAAGTTCTTTTCGCAGTGCAGGGAAACCGTCACCGCATCCGGGGTATGTTCGAGAATCCGTGCAGTACCATCGCCCTGATGCACGTCGCAGTCAAAAATCAGCACCCGACCGACCCGGCCGCTTTCCAGCAGGTAATGGCTGATCACGGCCAGGTCATTGAAGATGCAGAAACCGGCGGGGTGATCGTAATGGGCGTGATGGGTGCCGCCGGCCAGATGGCAGGCCAATCCGTGTTCCAGTGCCTGCTCGGCGGCCAGCAATGAACCGCCGACCGCCCGCACGGTGCGCCGGGCCAGCGCTTCGTTCCAGGGCAGGCCGAGGCGCCGCTGGTCTTCGCGGGACAACTCGCCACCCATATAGCGTTCTATATAGGCAGGGTCGTGGGCCAGGGCGAGGATCTCGGGTGGGCAGATGTCGGGGCGCAGCAAGTGCCGGTCCTGGGTCAGGCCACTTTCTACCAGGTGATCGCGCAGCAACCGGAACTTGTCCATGGGGAAGCGGTGTTCCGCCGGGAATTCGGGGCTGTAGTCTTCGTGGTAGATCAGCGGTAGCGACATGGCAACTTCAGGGCGTGAATGAGTGAAGGATCCTACCAGCGATGTAGACTTGTTTGCAGGGAAACGGAAGGGGGGAAAGATGGAGCCGATACTGCAACTGGAGAGTGCGCGACTGTTGATGCGCCAGTGGCGCGACGACGATTTGCCGGCATTCGCGGCAATGTGTGCCGATCCGCAGGTCATGCGCTATTTCCCGGCACCCTTGAGCCGGCTGGAAAGTGCGGCATTGATCGGGCGAATCCGTGGGCATTTCGCTGAGCATGGTTTCGGTTTGTGGGCGCTGGAGCGCAAGGACACGGGGGCGTTCATCGGGTTTACCGGTTTAGGCGTGGTCGGGTTCGAGGCCTCCTTCACCCCCGCGACCGAAATCGGCTGGCGCCTGGCGCGCGAGCATTGGGGCCTGGGCTACGCCAGTGAGGCGGCCTGGACCGCTCTGCGTTGCGGCTTTGACCGGTTGCCCCTGGACGAAGTGGTGGCCTTTACCACTGAGACCAATTTGCCGTCGCAGAAAGTCATGCAGGCCATTGGCATGCAGCACGACCCGGCGGGGGATTTCGAGCACCCCAGGCTGGAGCCCGATCATCCGTTGCGCCGCCACGTGCTGTACCGCATCAGTCGCGAGCAATGGTTGGAAACCTTGCATGGCTAAGCTGGCCGGGATGTTTACAATGTGTCCATCAGTTGGCCCGGGCCAACGTCTGAATTGACCGACGCAGCCAAGACTGCGCGGCATTGCTCTGTGTGAGGAGAGTCTGAATGAGCCATGTGTTGGATGATCTGGTCGACTTGCTGACCCTGGAGCCGATCGAAGAAAACCTGTTTCGCGGTCGTAGCCAGGACCTGGGGTTTCGTCAGCTGTTCGGCGGCCAGGTGCTGGGCCAGTCCCTTTCCGCGGCCAGCCAGACGGTCGAGGAGGCACGTCACGTGCATTCGCTGCACGGCTATTTTCTGCGCCCGGGCGATGCCGGACTGCCGGTGGTCTACCAGGTGGACCGGGTGCGTGATGGCGGCAGTTTCAGCACGCGCCGCGTGACCGCCATTCAGAAAGGCAACCCGATCTTCACCTGCAGTGCATCGTTCCAGTACGACGAAGAAGGCTTCGATCACCAGACCGCAATGCCACAGGTGGTGGGTCCGGAAAACCTGCCCTCGGAACTGGAAATCACCCAGCAGCGCGCGCACCTGATCCCGGAGCACATGCGCGAGAAACTGTTGTGCCCCAAGCCGATCGAGGTGCGCCCGGTCACTGAAAAAGACCCGTACAACCCGCAAGCGGCCGACCCGATCAAATATGTCTGGTTCCGCGCCGATGGCACCTTGGCCGACTCGCCGGCCCTGCACAAGTATCTGCTGGCCTACGCCTCGGACTTCGGATTGCTGACCACGTCGATGTTGCCGCATGGCAAGTCGGTCTGGCAGAAAGACATGCAGGTCGCCAGCCTGGATCACGCCCTGTGGTTCCACGCCGACCTGCGCGCCGATGACTGGCTGCTCTATGCCATGGACAGCCCATGGGCCGGCAACTCGCGTGGTTTCTCCCGTGGCAGCGTGTACAACCGCGCGGGCAAGCTGGTGGCGTCGGTGACCCAGGAAGGCCTGATTCGTCATCGCAAGGATTGGGCATGAGCCTGTCCTGCGTGCAGCACTGGGTGTTCGACATGGACGGCACCCTGACGGTTGCCGTGCATGACTTTGCAGCGATTCGCCAGGCCCTGGCGATTCCTGCCGACCACGACATCCTCACCCACCTCGCCGCGCTGCCGGCCGATGAGGCGGCTGCCAAGCATGCCTGGTTGCTGGAACACGAGCGGGATCTGGCGCAGGGCTCAAAACCGGCCCCCGGGGCGGTTGAGCTGGTGCGGGAACTGGCAGGGCGCGGTTATCGCCTGGGGATCCTGACACGTAATGCGCGGGAACTGGCCCATGTCACGCTGGAGGCGATTGGCCTGGCTGACTGCTTTGCCGCCGAGGACGTACTGGGCCGTGACGAGGCCCCGCCAAAGCCCCATCCCGGTGGCTTGCTGAAGCTGGCCGAGGCCTGGGATGTCGCACCGAGCGAGATGGTGATGGTGGGGGACTACCGTTTCGATCTGGATTGCGGTCGCGCCGCGGGCACGCGAACGGTGCTGGTGAATCTGCCGGACAATCCGTGGCCCGAGTTGACGGACTGGCATGCGTCCGATTGTGTGGCGTTGCGGCAGATGCTGTTCGCCTGAGGGACTACGCCCTCCAGCACGACGTTGTTTACCCGCAAAACAACCCCGGCGACCCATCGGGCGAGGAAGGTTTCCTCGCCCCGGGTGTATGCCGTCAGAGGCTCTTCGAGGCGAAGGTGTCGCATTGGCCAATCTGGCCTTGGGCGAAACCGATCTTGAACCAGCGAACCCGCTGCGCTGAGGATCCATGGGTGAAGGAGTCGGGCACGACGCGGCCCTGACCCTGCTGCTGCAAGCGGTCGTCACCGATGGCGTTGGCGGCGTTCAGGGCTTCTTCGATATCCCCGGGTTCCAGCCAGTTCAAGCGTTGTTGGGCATTGTGAGCCCAGACCCCCGCCAGGCAGTCGGCCTGCAACTCCTGACGGACCAGCAAGCCACCGTCGCCCTCCATGCGCTGACCCTGCTGGCGAGCCGCCTGGATCTTGGCGGAAACGCCGAGCAGGGTTTGTACGTGGTGACCGACTTCGTGGGCGATGACATACGCCTGGGCAAAATCCCCGGCGGCGTTAAAACGCTGAGACATCTCCTGGAAGAAACTCATGTCCAGATACACCCGCTGATCGGCCGGGCAATAGAACGGACCGGTCGCCGATGACGCGCCACCGCAGGCCGAGTTGACCCGGCCGCTGAACAGCATCAGTTTGGGCGCCGCATATTGACGCCCGGCCTGCTGAAAGATCTGGCCCCAGGTGTCCTCAGTGTCGCCGAGGATCCGCGCCACGAACTCTGCCTGTTCGTCATTGGCCGGCGGCGTCTTGCGGGTTTGCGTGGTGGCCGGGGCCGACTGCTGATCCATCTGTCCGGTCAGTTGGCCAAGAATCTGCAGCGGATCCTGCCCGGTGATCCAGCCGATACCCACGATCAACAGGATGGCCGTCAGGCTCAACCCCTTGCCGCCGCCAAAACGCATCCCACCGCCGCCACCGCCAGCATCCTCTGCGCGTGAATCGACCACGTTGTCACTGCGGCGGCCTTTTTTCCATAGCATGTGGGAATCCTCTGTTTGAGCGTGGTGATGAGTGTTGATGCTGAGTGGGGTAGACGCCAGTCCGGTCGTCAGACGAAAGGCATATGCTACTCGACGACTGACGTTGTCGGGCTACAGTTGCGTGGCGCTGAGAGTCTTACCCGTGGTGTAGTGGTTTGTCGTGTGCTTGAGAGCGTCTTTAACGTTGTCGCTGGGGCGGGTTTTGTTCCATCGCGTGTTGACGTTCCTTGTAGGTTGAGGGGCATTCATTGCCTTCTGCATGGAAACCAGTTGTGGCGAAGGGTAGGGGTACAAATGTGTAAAAGCGCGTTAAGCGTTTATGGCGCACATGTCCGGTTCCAGATTTCGCATTCATCCACTTGTCTTTTAGAATCGGCCAAATGTCCTTTGGAACCCGACCATGGCCGGCAGTCAGATCGAACGTGTATTCAGTGTCCTGGAAAGCCTCACCGGTGAGCCGCGAGGCCTGCCGATGCAGGCGCTGGCCGAGCAACTGGGGATTCCGAAAAGCGCCACTCACCGTTTGCTCGCCGAACTGATTCGCCTGGGGTACGTGCGGCAGAACCCGGATAACCTGCGCTATCAGCTATCGACCCGGCTGGTTGCCATGGGCTTTCGCTACCTGACGTGCAGCGGCGCGGACATCGTGCAGCCGGTGCTGGATCGCCTGGCCCAGGAAACTGGCGAGCTGGTGCGCCTGGGTGTGATCGAAGGCGAGCGCCAGACCTGGATTGCCAAGTCGCAGGGTGCGCGCTCCGGCTTGCGTTATGACCCGGACATGGGGCGCGAGGCGCCGTTGTCCTGCACCGCGTCGGGGCATGCGTGGCTGGCCTGCCTGAGCGATGCCGAGGCCTTGTCGCTGGTGGAGCGTCAAGCCTCGGCCGTCGTGCAGGAGCCTGGACCGAATGCCCCTCGTTCCAGCATCGAACTGCTCGAGCGCCTGCGTCTGGCGCGCGAGCACGGTTATGCCTGGGTCCAGGAAAGCTCGGCGGTCGGCACATCGGCCATTGCCGCGGTGGTGCGCCATCCATTGAATGGGCGGGTTGTCGGTGTGCTCAGTGTGGCCGGGCCAAGCGCGCGACTGACTGAGCCCCGCCTGCACCAACTGGCGCCGCTGTTGTTGCAGTTCTCTGAAGAACTGTCGGTCGCCAGTCAGGCGTCGGAGCTGTTCAACTGAGCCATTACAGGCCGTAGCGAGCGTTAAAAATACTCACCCTCTAAAGCGGTGCGCTGTTCGAACACTATCGGCGTAAGCGTGTGTGAAAAAATGGAATCGAGTTCTAGATTGTTCGAATTCTAGGTCCTGCCTATCAACACGCGAGGCTGTACGGTGAGTTCACCCCTGTCCGGTATCAATCACCCCTTAAAGGGCATCCTGCTGATCGTTGTCGCGACCTTCCTGTTCTCCACTCACGACGCGTTGTCGAAGTACCTGTCGGGTTTCTACCCGGTGGTGATGGTGGTGTGGGCGCGTTATGTGGTTCATACCTTGCTGATGGCCGGGATTTTTCTGCCGCAGTCCGGGTTGCGCGTCCTGCGTACACGACGCCCGCTCCTGCAATTACTGCGGGCGTTGTGCTTGCTGGGCACCAGCCTGCTATTCACCACGGGGTTGCTGTATATCCCGCTGGCGGAAGCGACGGCGGTCAACTTTCTCGCACCGGTGCTGGTGACGGCATTGTCGGTGCCGCTACTGGGCGAGCGGGTCACGCGGGGGCAATGGCTGGCCGTGATCTGCGGGTTTGTCGGGGTGCTCATCATCGTTCACCCGGGCGGTGAACTGTTCACGCTGGCGGTGGCGCTGCCATTGGGCTCGGCACTGTTGTTCTGCTTCTACCAGTTGTTGACGCGCAAGCTCAGCGAGGTCGACAGCCCCACCACCAGTAACTTTTTCGCCGGGTTGTGCAATACCCTGGTGATGAGTGCGCTGGTGCCGATGTTCTGGCACGTGCCGAGCGTTACCCATGGCCTGCTGATGCTGGCGCTGGGCGGTTGCGGGATGACGGCGCATCTGTTTCTGACCCAGGCGTTCCGCTATGCGGCACCGGCGTTGCTGGCACCCTTTGGCTACTGTCAGATCGTGTTCGCCGGGCTGCTCGGCTGGCTGCTGTTTGCCCACACGCCAAGCCTGACCACGGTGATGGGTATCACGGTCATTTGCCTGAGTGGCTTGGCGGCGGCATGGCAACAGCGGCGTCAATGAGCGGGGGAGGTGCGCAGGCCCGGATCAGGCCTGCGCGAAGGGGGTTCAGTCTTGCAGGTCGGGGATCTTGCGCGGTGCCATGAAGTACATCCAGAGCAGCGCAATGAAGTACATCGCCGGGATCATGGTGAAGAGCACGGTGTAGTTGTTATGCGTGACGGTCAGAATGTGCCCGACCAGTTGGGTCATGAACATCCCGCCGATGGCGGCGCACATGCCGCCAAAACCGAACACCGTACTCATCATGTGCTTGGGCGTGTAGTCCATCACCAGGCTCCAGATGTTGGCGGTCCAGGCCTGGTGCGCGCCGATGGCCAGGGAAATGGCAAACACCGCGACCCACAGATGGCTGGAGCCGGCTGCCATGATCACGCCGATGATGCAGCAGGCGAACAGGAACATCGACATCAGGCGCGCCTTGATCGGGTTGATCCCGCGACCGATCAGGAACGATGACAGGATGCCGCCGCCCACGCTGCCGAAGTCGGCGGTCAGATAGATGACGATCAGCGGAATGCCCATTTGCGTGACGTTGATGCCCAGGTTGTATTGCTGGTTGAGGAACGGTGGTAGCCAGTACAGGTAGAACCAGAACACCGGAGCGGTCATCGAGTAGGCGAGGGCGAAGGCCCAGGTGCCGCGCATGCGCAGGATGCGGGAAAACGGGACGCGGATTTGCTCCGGTTCGACTTCGTTCTGGATGTAGGCCAGTTCAGAGGGCTTTACGCTCGGGTGATCTTCCGGGTTGAAATACTTCAGGCCCCAGAACACCAGCCAGATCCCGCCCAATGCCGACATGCACAGGAACGCCGCCTGCCAGCCCCAGACATGGAGGATCAGGGGCAGCAGCATGGGGGTGAACATGGCACCAACGTTGGTGCCGGCGTTGAAGATGCCGGTGGCCACGGCGCGTTCGCCAGCGGGGAACCACAAACGCGTGGTTTTCACGCAGGCCGGGTAGTTGGCCGCTTCGGTCAATCCCAGGATGAAGCGACAGACCATGAACCCCACGGCCGACGTGGCCAGGCCATGGGCGCCCGTGGCCAGGCTCCAGAGCAACACCGCGCAGAAGAACACGCGCTTGACGCCGACCCGGTCGATCAAGCGGCCTTGCAGCACAAAGCCGATGGCGTAACCCACCTGGAACCAGAAGTTGATGTTGGCGTAGTCCATCGCCGTCCAGCTCATTTCCTTGGCCAGGATCGGCTGCATGACGCCCAGCGCGGCACGGTCGATGTAGTTCAGGGTGGTGGCGAAAAACACCAGCGCGAGCATGCTCCAGCGTGTTTTGCCGACGGCCATCGCACCGCGGATCTTGTCGCCGATACCGGCGGTGCCGCCGCCCAGGCCCGGGGCCATGCGGGAACTTTGAGAAGGAATCATGTGTGCCATCCGTTCAATGACTGACAAGCAAGGCTCGTCGGGACTTCAAGGGCGCGTGATCAATCGTCGGCCTGCGTGCCGCGGCACGTGGCGTGATCGATCGGCTGAGTAGTGTTCATGACTCAGTGTGAGCCTTGGGCTCAGCGTGCGAACCGGGGTCGGTTGCAGGCGCCAGCAGGGTTCGATGGCGGCTGGCAGCGGGGCGCCAGGCACGGGAAATGGAGGGGTGTACCAAGGGGCAAGGCGTTGAATGCAAGCATGAGCGTGTACCCGATTTTTGAAATTCTTATGGTGTGTTCTGGGTCTTTGGCCATCGCGACCGGTGGTTCACGACCGGACTCGATGTGTTGTCGATGGTGCGCAGTGAGCGAAAAATCGTCAATTCGCCAACCGCCATTGTGTTCGATAATCGCACGTTAAACTAACTGGTTGGTACATATTGAATTGCTCAATCAACACGCCAGCCCAATACTTCCCTTCACCTGAAGCGCCGATATAAAGACGCAGCCTCAATACGATCAGCCCCTTCCTTCGGGAGTTCAAGCATGCAGCGTTCCATTGCCACCGTTTCCTTGAGCGGTACCCTGCCGGAAAAGCTCGAAGCTATTGCCGCCGCCGGTTTCGACGGGGTGGAGATTTTCGAGAACGATCTGCTGTACTACGACGGCAGCCCGCGGGAAATCAGGCAGCTGTGTGCTGACCTCGGCATTGCCATCACCTTGTTCCAGCCCTTCCGTGATTTCGAGGGCTGCCGCCGTGATCGTTTGTCACGCAACCTGGAACGCGCCGAGCGCAAGTTCGACCTGATGCAGGAGTTGGGTACCGATCTGGTGCTGGTGTGCAGCAATGTTTCGCCCGACAGCCTTGGCGATGAACAGATTCTGATAGATGACCTGCGCCAGCTGGCCGAGCGCGCTGGAGCAAGAGGTTTGCGAATCGGCTACGAAGCACTGGCCTGGGGCCGTCATGTGAACAGCTACCAGCAGGTCTGGAACATTGTGCGCCAGGCTGACCACCCGAGCCTTGGTGTCCTGCTGGACAGCTTTCACACCCTGTCGCTCAAGGGCGATCCCCGGGCGATCGCGGACATTCCTGGCGAGAAGATTTTCTTTGTGCAAATGGCCGACGCTCCGATCCTGGCCATGGATGTGCTGGAGTGGAGCCGGCATTTTCGCTGCTTCCCCGGGCAGGGCGAGTTCGACTTGCCGGGGTTCCTCGCACCGGTTATCCAGAGTGGCTACACCGGGCCTCTGTCGCTGGAAGTCTTCAACGACGGCTTTCGCGCCGCGCCACCCCGGGCCAATGCCGCCGATGGCTTGCGTTCCTTGCTGTATCTGGAGGAGAAGACCCGAGCGCGCCTGCAGCAGTTAGCCACTCCCGCGCCCACCCCGCAGCTGCTGTTCGATACACCGGCCGCCAGTGACTACGACGGGATCGAGTTTCTGGAGTTCGCGGTGGACGAAACCCTGGGGGCCAAACTCACTCATTGGCTTGAGCGATTGGGCTTCGTCAAAGCCGGGCAGCATCGCTCCAAGAGCGTCACGCTCCTGCGTCAGGGGGCGATCAACCTGATCCTCAACTCCGAGCCCTATTCGTTCGCCCACAGTTTTTTCGAGGCGCATGGGCCATCACTGTGCGCGACGGCGGTACGGGTCAAGGACAGCGCCAGTGCGCTGGCACGGGCGGTGGCCTACAAAGGGCAGCCGTATCGCGGGCTGGTCGGTCCCAACGAGCTGGAGTTGGCGGCCGTGCGGGCGCCGGACGGCAGCCTGATTTACCTGGTGGATGAACACGCCGATGTCTACGGCACTGACTTCCGGTTGCAAGCAACGGCAAGCGCCGGTGGCGGGCTCAAGCGGATCGACCATATGGCCATGGCCCTGCCGGCGGACAGCCTCGACACCTGGGTGCTGTTCTACAAAAGCCTGCTGGACTTTGAAGCGGACGATGAGGTGGTGTTGCCCGACCCCTATGGTCTGGTGAAAAGTCGCGCGCTACGTAGCCGTTGCAGCTCGATCCGCTTGCCATTGAACATTTCCGAGAACCGCAACACCGCCATCTCGCACGCGTTGTCCAGTTATCGCGGGTCGGGTGTGCACCACATTGCCTTTGATTGCGACGATATTTTTGCCGAAGTCAGCCGCGCCAAACAGGCCGGCGTACCGCTGCTGGATATCCCGCTCAACTATTACGACGATCTCGCGGCACGCTTTGACTTCGACGATGAGTTTCTCAGTGAGCTGGCCTACTTCAATGTGCTGTACGACCGCGACGCTCAGGGTGGTGAACTGTTCCACGTCTACACCGAGCCGTTTGAAGGGCGGTTTTTCTTCGAAATCATCCAGCGCAAAAACGGCTACGCAGGATACGGCGCGGCCAATGTCGCGGTACGTCTGGCGGCGATGGCGAAGTCACGCAGCGGTGCCGCTCGCCAGGCCAAGTTGTAGGAAAATCGTAAGCGTGGCAGCACGTGACCGTGACGGAGCTTCCTTCACTGCATCGTGCGGCCCATAATCGCCAGTCTGTGCAGTGATGGCCATGAGCCCGGAATGAGAATGACCACAGACCTCACCGTAGCGCCCGACCTGTCCCAGGTCGAGCCGCGCAAGAGTCGCAAGAACAACCCGGAAAAAAACCGCGAGAATATTCTTCAAGAAGCCATTGTCGAGTTCGTTCAGCAGGGGTTGTCCGGCGCGCGCGTGGACGCCATCGCCGAGCGAATTCACACCTCAAAACGCATGATCTATTACTACTTCGGGAGCAAGGAGCAGCTCTACGTTGAAGTGCTGGAGAAGCTGTACGGCGATATCCGCCGCACCGAAAGCCGCCTGCACCTGGCCGAGCTTGCCCCGCGCGACGCGATCCGGCGGCTAGTGGAGTTCACCTTCGATCACCATGACCGTAATGTCGATTTTGTGCGCATCGTCTGCATCGAGAATATTCACAACGCCGAGTACGTGAAGCAGTCCCAGGCGATCAAGGCGATGAACACCACCATCCTCGATTCGCTGGGCGTGATTTTGCGTCGCGGTGCTGAAGAGGGCGTGTTCCGTAGCGGGTTGAATGCGTTGGACGTTCACTTGCTGATCAGTTCGTTCTGTTTCTACCGGGTATCGAACCGCCATACCTTCGGTGAGCTTTTCCAGGTCGACCTGCCCAATGAAGCCATCAAGCAGCGTCATCGGGAAATGATCTGCGAATCGGTCCTGCGCTATTTGCAGGCCTGACCCGTGGCGAGGGGCTGGTCCCGTCGCCATGCTTGCCTGCGCAGTGGTTTACCCCGTCATACCGTGAAAGTGCGCGAGCATGCGCTGGGTGTCCGGCACGACGCCGCTGAACAATTCAAAGGCCTTCACGGCTTGAAATACCGCCATGTTGCCGCCATCGAGTGTCCGGCATCCCAGGCTGCGGGCGGTGCGTAGCAGTTCCGTTTCCAGTGGAAAGTAAACAATCTCCGCGACCCACAAGGGTGTGCGCAGCAGTGCCGCCGGCACCGGCATGCCAGGCAGCTTGGCCATGCCCATTGGGGTGGTGTTCACCAGGCCATCGGCCAGTGCCATCGCGCCTGGCAGGTCATGACCGGCGCAGGCCCGGTCCCTGCCGAAATGTTGATTGAGGTTCTGCGCCAGGCTGCGTGCGCGATCTTGGTCCACGTCGAAAATACTCAGCTGGCGGACGCCTTCACTCAGCAGGGCATGAGCCACCGCTGCCCCGGCGCCGCCAGCCCCCATTTGCACCACGCGCTCGCGAGCCACGCCTTCCAGGCCCCGGCGAAAACCTTCGGCAAACCCCAGGCAGTCGGTGTTGTGGCCGATACGCTTGCCATCCTTGAGCACCACGGTGTTCACCGCGCCGATGCTCTGGGCTTCGGGCGAGAGTTCGTCGAGCAGCGGGATGATGGCCTGCTTGCACGGAAACGTGATGTTCAAACCGGTGAAACTCATGCGCTCAGCGGCCATCAGCAGATCCGGCAGGGCCGAGCTGTCGAGGTGCAACTGATCGAGGTCGATCAACCGATAGACATAGCGCATGCCCTGGGCATCGCCTTCGTGCTCGTGCAGCGCGGGCGTTCGGGAGGCCTGGATGCCGGCGCCGATCAGCCCGGCGAGTACGCCTGTGTTCTGTGCCATGTCGATTACCCCTGCAAGCGCTGACTGAAGTGCTCCAGTGCCAGGCGATAGCCGTGGCTGCCAAACCCGCACAGCACGGCGGTCGCAATGGCGGAAACAAAGGAGTGATGACGAAAGGGCTCCCGCGCATGGACGTTGGACAAATGCACTTCGATCACCGGTAGCTCGCTGGCGATCAGGGCATCACGGATAGCCACCGAGGTGTGCGTCCAGGCGGCCGGGTTGATCA
Organism: Pseudomonas sp. Irchel s3b6; assembly: GCF_900187415.1. NCBI lineage: Bacteria > Pseudomonadati > Pseudomonadota > Gammaproteobacteria > Pseudomonadales > Pseudomonadaceae > Pseudomonas > Pseudomonas sp. Irchel s3b6. The sequence continues at coordinate 129,577 of NZ_FYDM01000007.1, forward strand.
CGATCCCGGCGCAACGACCACGGGCCGAGTGAATCCAGTCCAGCAGCTCGCCTTCATGGTTGGTCTGGCGAAACTCCACTTTCAGGCCGAACTCCTCGGCGGCGCGTCCACACAGGGCCGAGATATCGGCCAGGGTTTCGTGGCCATAAGTTGCCGGTTCGCGAGTGCCGAGCAGGTTCAGGTTAGGGCCGTTCAGCACCAGGATGATCGGGGGCATGGGGGTATCTCCATTGTTATTGTTGGCATCGGTCAAGTGGTGGACCGGCCTGTGGAGATAAAATGTACCGCTTGGTTACTTTTTACAATTGGCGCTGAGCGGCAGGGCTCATTCGTTCGCAATAAGTGTTCGCTGATCGGACAGCAGCAGTCGTCAGCGCACCGGGCTCTGTGTGTATGGACTAAGGTGCATTGTGATCGCCGACAAAAAAGCCGTCATCAAGACGGCTGTTTTGTGAGGGGCAAACTCAATCAGCGGCGGGTCAGCAAGACCCCGGATTCCATGTGGTGGGTCCACGGGAACTGATCGAACATTGCACAGCGGGTGATGCGGTGAGTGTCGTGCAACTGGGCGATGTTGGCGGCCAACGTTTCCGGGTTGCACGAGATGTACAGGATGTTCTCGAAGCGTCGGGTCAGCTCGCAGGTGTCCGGGTCCATGCCGGCGCGCGGCGGGTCGACGAACACGCTGCCGAACGCGTAGCTTTTCAGATCAATGCCATGCAGGCGACGGAACGGTCGCACTTCATTGAGGGCTTCGGTCAATTCCTCGGCAGACAAACGTACCAGCGTGACGTTATCCACAGCGTTTTCGCTGAGGTTACTGAGCGCGGCATTCACCGAGGTCTTGCTGATTTCGGTGGCCAGTACCTTGCGCACGCGCGTGGCCAGGGGCAGGGTGAAGTTGCCATTGCCGCAGTACAGCTCCAGCAAATCATCAGCGCGCGGGCCCAAGGCATCGTACGCCCAGTTGAGCATCTTCTGGTTCACCGTGCCGTTCGGTTGGGTAAACGCACCTTCCGGTTGGCGATAGCTGAAGGTACGACCGCCGACTTCAAGTTGTTCCACCACGTAATCGTGGCCGATCACTTCACGCTTGCCCTTGGAGCGACCGATCACGCTGACGTTGAGGTCTGTGGCCAGTTTGCTGGCCGCTGCGTGCCAGTGCTCGTCCAGCGGGCGGTGATAACACAGGGTGATCATCGCGTCGCCCGCCAGAGTGGTCAGGAACTCCACCTGGAACAGCTTGTGGCTCAGGGCCGCGCTGGCTTGCCAGGCTGCCTTGAGCTGCGGCATCAACTCATTGATGCGCAGACTGGCGATCGGGAACGCTTCGATCAGGATCGGCGTGCGTTTGTCTTCCTGGGAAAACATCGCGTAGTGTCGCTCGCCGGCTTCGCGCCACAGGCGGAACTCGGCCCGCAGGCGAAAATTGGCCAGCGGCGAGTCGAACACTGCAGGTTCTGGTGCATCGAACGGCGCCAGCAGGTCACGCAAGCGCGTGACCTTGTCCTGGAGCTGAGCGGCGTAGGCCTGGGAATCGAATGTCATGCGTTGAACCAACCCAACTTGATCACAAACAGAATCGACAGAATCACCAGGGCCGAGTTCAGCTCACGGCCACGACCGGAGAGCAGCTTGATCGCGGTCCAGGAGATAAAGCCGAATGCAATGCCGTTGGCAATGGAGTAGGTGAACGGCATCGCCAGGGCAGTAATGACCACCGGAGCGGCAACGGTGATGTCGTCCCAGTCTATTTCCGCCAGGCCCGAAGTCATCAGCACGGCGACGAACAGCAGGGCCGGCGCCGTGGCGAAGGCTGGCACGCTGCCGGCCAGCGGGGCGAAGAACAGGGCCAGCAAAAACAGGATGGCGACCACGACGGCCGTCAGGCCGGTACGGCCGCCGGCGCTGACACCCGCTGCCGATTCGATGTAACTGGTGGTAGTTGAGGTACCCAGCAGCGAACCGGCCATGGCGGCGGTACTGTCGGCGATCAGCGCACGGCCCATTTTCGGCATGTGACCGTCCTTGCCCATCAGGCCGGCGCGCTTGGCGACACCGATCAGGGTGCCGGAGTTATCGAACAGGTCGACGAACAGGAAGGCGAAGATCACGCTGACAAGGCCAATGTCCAGTGCGCCCATGATGTCCAGTTGCAGGAAGGTCGGCGCCAGCGAAGGCGGCATCGACATCACGCCACCGAACGGGGTGAAGCCCAGGGCAATGGAGGCGATGGTGACGGTCAGGATGCCGATCAGCACCGCACCGCGCACTTTCAGTGCCTCAAGGGCGACGATCATCGCAAAGCCCAGGGTCGCCAGGATCGGTGCCGGTTGTTTCAGGTCACCCAGGCCGACCATGGTGGCCGGGTTGCTGACCACGATGCCGGCGTTGTGCAGGGCGATCAGGGCCAGGAACAGGCCGATACCGGCGGCAATCGCCGAGCGCAGTGGCAGCGGGATGCTGTTGATGATCCATTCACGGATGCGGAAGATCGACAGCAGGAAGAACAGCACCGCGGAAATGAACACCGCGCCCAGTGCCACTTGCCAGGTGTGGCCCATGTGCAGCACGACGGTGTAGGTGAAGAACGCGTTCAATCCCATGCCCGGTGCCAGCGCAATCGGGTAGTTGGCGATCAGGCCCATGACGGTGGAGCCGATGGCGGCTGCCAGGCAGGTCGCGACAAACACCGCGCCCTTGTCCATGCCGGTCTCGCCGAGAATGCTCGGGTTGACGAACAGAATGTAGGCCATGGCCAGGAAGGTCGTGATACCGGCAAGAATCTCGGTACGCACGTTGGTGTTGTGTGCCTTGAGTTGAAACAGCCTTTCCAGCATCTCTGCTCCCCGTGGCGCGTCTTGCGCCGTGAATGTATCGACCTGAACAGCAAAGCACAGGCCGCTGAAGGCGCCTGGGAATTTTGTCTAGGTCGGAAAAAGCCGCGCATCATACCAGCAGCGTGGGGCAATGGCTGCTTAATGGCAGCGCTCGTCGTCGAAGTTTTGCAGTCAGGGGGAGTGGGGCATACTGCGCGCTGGCTTCGGGAGTGGTTATGTCGTCTATCAAGAGCAAGGTCGTTCGGGTATTTGGTGTGTTTGGCGCCGTGTTGCTGGGAACACAAGCCGCCACGGCGGCATCGGCACCACCGTTGACCGAAATCAAGGTGCTCAAGGTCCAGTCGCAGTCCTGTGGCCTTGAAGACATTGCCCAGGGGCAGGCGCAGACGAAGTGCGATCACCAGGGCCCCAACATCAAGCTCTATGTGCTGGAAGTCGGTTATGGACGTTCGCCCCAGGCGGGGCTGGATGGCGCTGACATCGACGGCGTGCGTACCCGGGTGTGTGCCTACGACAATGGCAACCTGACCGAGTGCTCCGGCATGGTCAGCAAAATCGTCGGCTACCTGTACATTTTTGACCTGGCTGGCAAACAGCGAGGTACGTTCACCTTCCGCAATACCTCGATCAATGCCCCGGGCCAGAGCCTGTCGACCCAGCTGTACATCAAATAGACGGCAGCGGGTCAGGACATTGACCGAACAGCTGTCGACAAAGCTGACTACGCTTTAAAGATCACCTTGTGGACGCAGACCATGACCTTTAGAGCCCTGATTACCCTTGCCGAAGGCATCGACGACCTGCAAACCGTCAGCCTGATTGACGTGTTGCGCCGGGCGAAAGTCGAAGTGGTGGTGGCCAGCATCGAGGCACGGCGCATGCTGACCTGTGCCCGAGGTACTCGCTTGACCGCCGACGCGATGCTGGTGGATGTGCTGGCACAACCGTTCGACCTGATTGTCCTGCCCGGCGGTGCCGTGGGTGCCCAGCACCTGGCGGCCCATCAACCTTTGCAGCAACTGCTCCAGGATCAGTCCGCCGCCGGACGCTGGTTCGCCGCCATCGCCGAGTCGCCGGCATTGGCTTTGCAGGCCTTTGGCGTACTGAGACAGCGGCGCATGACCTGCCTCCCCACCGTCAGCCAGCAGTTGTCCGGCTGCACCTTCATTGATCAACCCGTGGTAGTCGATGGCAATTGCATCACAGCCCAAGGCTCAGGCGCGGCCTTGGCGTTTGCCCTGATGCTGGTCGAGCAGGTGTGCGGCAAGGGGGTCAGGGCGAAGGTGGCAGGGGACTTGCTGGCCTGACCTCCACCGTTGATGCGCCGGCTTGCCCAGCCGGCATGTGCATGCGATCCCGATTGGCCAGGGTGGGGAACAACTTGATCCAGGCCCCGGTGACCAGCAGGGTGCCGATTCCGCCCATGACCACGGCCGGCACGGTGCCGAACCAGTGGGCCGTCACACCGGACTCGAACTCACCCAGCTGATTCGACGCACCAATGAACAAGCCGTTGACCGCGCTGACCCGACCACGCATCTCGTCGGGCGTCTCCAGTTGCACGAAGGAGGCGCGGATCACCATGCTGATCATGTCCGCCGCCCCCAGCACGACCAGCACCGCCAGGGAGAACCAGAACGAGGTCGACAGGCCGAAGGCAATGGTCGCCACACCGAATACACCCACGGCGCTGAACATCACCCGTCCCACCTTGCGCTCCACGGTAAACCGGGCCAGCCAGAGCGACATCAGCAAGGCGCCGACCGCCGGAGCCGAGCGCAACAGGCCCAGCCCCCATGGGCCGGTCAACAGGATGTCTTTGGCGAATACCGGCAGCAGGGCGGTGGCGCCACCGAGCAGTACCGCGAACAAGTCCAGCGAGATCGCCCCCAGAATGTCCGGCCGGCTGCGGATGAAACGCACGCCGGCGAGCAATGAATCCAGGGTCGCCTTGCCCTTGTTCAGCGGCGTCTGGCGGGCGGGCAGGTTGAGCATCAACGTGCAGGCGATGAGATACAGAATCACCGTCGGGCCGTAGACCCAGACACTGCCGAACGCATACAGCAAGCCACCCAGGGCCGGGGCCACGATGGTGGCCGATTGTTGCGCCGACTGCGCCGCGGCAACGGCGCGGGGGAACAGGGCGGAAGGCACGATACTGGGGAGCAGGGCCTGGGTGGTCGGCATTTCGAATGAACGAGCCGCACCGAGCACAAAGGCGAGGATAAAGATCATCTCGCGGGTGACATGGTCGGTGGCGCTGCCGATGGCCAGGGCGATGGCAATCATTGCCTGCAGCGACTGACAGAGGGCAGCGACCTGGCGCCGGTCATAGCGGTCCGCCACGTGCCCGGTGTGCAACATGAACAGCACCCGAGGGGCGAACTCCACCAGCCCGACCAGGCCCAGGTCCAGCACGTTGCCGGTGAGTTGGTAAAGGTTCCAACCGATGGCCACGGTGAGCATCTGGAAGCCGCTGGCGGTAAAAATCCGGGCGAGCCAGAACGCCATGAACGGTCGTTGGTGGCGTAACAGCAGAGGCTCTGGGCTGGGCATTGGCAGGCAGGTCCGAGCGGGAAGACGCCGAGATTATCATCAAGTTGTAACTAATGGTTGCGGTGATCGGCCTGCAGCTCGTTTGCCATTTAACGGACGGCACTGAGGCAACCTGTCACGCGGCAAAAGACCACACGCGTCAGCCGCGAAAATGGGACTACTCTTTCATCGTTACTTGATCCAGATCAAAGCCCTTGGCGGAATTGTTCTGACGGCCAGATGGCCAGACTCCCTGCGTTGTGATGCGTGTATAAAAAGAACGAAGTTGAATTCGCCACATTCCATATCCGTGGGGGCGGTGGGTGCAGGCCCGGTGTCTGCAGCCGTAATACCTGACAGAGGAAGACTTATGTTCGGTTTGGAGGCACTTGATCTCGCCCGAATTCAGTTCGCGTTCACCATCTCATTCCACATCCTGTTCCCGGCGATCACCATCGGCCTGGCGAGTTACCTGGCGGTGCTCGAAGGTCTGTGGCTGAAAACCCACAACAACACCTACCGCGACCTGTACCACTTCTGGTCGAAGATCTTTGCCGTCAACTTCGGCATGGGGGTCGTCTCCGGATTGGTCATGGCCTATCAGTTCGGTACCAACTGGAGTCGTTTCTCGGACTTCGCCGGTTCCGTCACGGGTCCCTTGCTGACCTATGAAGTGCTCACGGCGTTCTTCCTGGAAGCCGGTTTCCTGGGCGTCATGCTGTTCGGTTGGAACAAGGTGGGGCGCAAGCTGCACTTCTTCGCCACGGTCATGGTTGCCATCGGCACGCTGATCTCGACCTTCTGGATCCTGGCCTCCAACAGCTGGATGCAAACCCCGCAGGGTTACGAAATCGTCAACGGCCAGGTCATTCCAGTGGACTGGATCGCGGTGATTTTCAACCCCTCGTTCCCTTATCGCCTGATGCACATGGCCACGGCAGCCTTTGTCGCGACGGCGTTCTTTGTCGGCTCGTCAGCCGCCTGGCACCTGCTGCGCGGTCGTGATAACCCGGCGATCCGTACCATGCTGTCGATGGCCATGTGGATGGCCTTGATCGTCGCGCCGATCCAGGCGGTGATCGGTGACTTTCACGGGCTCAACACCCTCAAGCACCAACCCGCGAAAATCGCGGCGATCGAAGGCCACTGGGAAAACCATGGTAACGAAGCGACACCATTGATCCTGTTCGGCTGGCCGGACATGAAGGAAGAGAGAACCAAGTACGCGGTCGAGATTCCGTACCTGGGCAGCCTGATCCTGACCCACTCGCTGGACAAACAGGTCCCGGCGCTCAAGGAGTTCCCGCCTGAAGACCGGCCGAACTCGACCATCGTGTTCTGGTCGTTCCGGATCATGGTCGGGCTGGGCATGCTGATGATTTTCACCGGCCTGTGGAGCTTGTGGCTGCGCAAGCGCGACACGTTGTATTCCAACCGTGCGTTCCTGTACCTGACGTTGTGGATGGGACCTTCGGGCCTGATTGCGATTCTCGCGGGCTGGTTCACTACGGAAATCGGTCGTCAGCCGTGGGTGGTGTACGGGTTGATGCGTACCGCCGATGGCTCCTCCAACCATAGCGTGGTGCAAATGAGCATCACCCTGGCACTGTTTGTCGTGGTGTATTTCTCGCTGTTTGGTGCAGGGCTGGGCTACATGATGCGCCTGGTGCGCAAAGGTCCGGAACTCAACGAAGGTGCCGAACCGAGCCACGGTGGCCCCGGTCAGCATCGCACACCGGCCCGTCCGCTTTCCGCTGCCGATGGCGGTGCTGAAAGTGACCACGGCGACAGCCTGAACAAGGGGAACTGAGTCATGGGTATTGATCTTCCGCTGATCTGGGCCGTGATCATCATCTTCGGCATCATGATGTACGTGGTCATGGACGGCTTCGACCTGGGGATCGGGATTCTCTTCCCGTTCATCAAGGGTAAGAGCGACCGTGACGTGATGATGAACACCGTGGCGCCGGTCTGGGACGGTAATGAAACCTGGCTGGTGCTGGGCGGGGCGGCCTTGTTCGGGGCCTTCCCGCTGGCGTATTCGGTGGTGCTGTCGGCGTTGTACCTGCCGCTGATCCTGATGCTGGTCGGGCTGATTTTCCGGGGCGTGGCCTTCGAGTTCCGCTTCAAGGCCAAGGACGACAAGCGCCATCTCTGGGACAAGGCATTTATCGGTGGCTCGATCACCGCGACCTTCTTCCAGGGCGTGGCCCTCGGTGCATTCATCGACGGTTTCCCGGTGGTTGATCGGCAGTTCGCCGGCGGCACGCTGGACTGGCTCACGCCGTTCACGCTGTTCTGTGGCGTGGCACTGGTGGTGGCGTATGCACTGCTGGGGTGTACCTGGCTGATCATGAAAACCGAAGGCAAACTGCAGCAGCAGATGCATGACCTGGCACGGCCACTGGCGCTGGTACTACTGGCGGTGATCGGGATCGTCAGTATCTGGACCCCGCTGGCCCATGCCGAGATCGCCGCGCGCTGGTTCACCTTGCCTAACCTGTTCTGGTTCCTGCCGGTGCCGATCCTGGTGCTGGTCACCCTGTACGGATTACTGCGTGCCGTGGCCCGCAATGCCCACTACACGCCGTTCCTGCTGACCCTGGTGCTGATCTTCCTCGGCTACAGCGGTCTGGGTATCAGCCTGTGGCCGAATATCGTGCCACCGTCGATTTCGATCTGGGACGCCGCCGCGCCGCCACAAAGCCAGGGGTTCATGCTGGTCGGCACGTTGTTCATCATTCCGTTTATCCTGGGCTACACCTTCTGGAGCTACTACGTGTTCCGCGGCAAGGTGACCCATGAAGACGGTTACCACTAGTCACGCACACGCTGTAGGCGTTGGCCTGCCAGCGAAGGCGATCTGCGTGACGCCATCGCCGGCCAGCCGGCTCCCACACAGAACGCTCAACACGAGGCGTACGGTTATGGCTGACAAGCATTCTTTGCAGGAAATCGAACAGGCGGAAAAGAAGCCGCTCTGGCAGCGGCTCGGCTGGCTGGCAATGATCTGGACGGGCAGTGTGCTTGCGTTGTTTGTCGTGGCAAGCCTCATGCGCCTGTTCATGAATGCCGCAGGCCTGAGCACTCACTGAACACCCGAACATCCCATCCCGTTGCCTAACGGCGCGGATTTATAACCCTCCATTGGAGGGTTTTTTTTGCCTGGATGCCAGGCGTTATTTTCGGGCTTTGAGGATCACGAATTTCGGGGTGGCCGCGACTTGTTCGACGCCGCGGAACAGCCGTGCCAGCTTGCTGTGATAGCCCAGGTGCCGATTGCCGACGATGTACAATGCGCCCCCGACCACCAAGGCTTCGCGAGCTTGTTGAAACATGCGCCAGGCCAGGAAATCACCCACCACCTGTTGCTGGTGGAACGGTGGATTGCACAGCACCACGTCCAGCGATTGCGGCTCTTGCCCCGCCAGGCCATCGCCCGCCCGCACGATCACTTCGCGGTCACCCAGGGCGGCCTGCCAGTTTTCAGCGGCGGACTGCACGGCCATGAACGACTCGTCCACCAGCGTGTATTGGGCTTGCGGATTGTGCAGGGCGCTGGCGATGGCCAGTACACCGTTGCCGCACCCCAGGTCGGCGACTCGCGCGGTGCCAAGGTTTTTCGGCAAATGGGGGAGAAACGCCCGCGTACCGATGTCCAGGCCTTCGCGACAGAACACGTTGGCATGGTTGAGCAGTTCGATGGCGGGTTCGTCGAGCGTGTAACGCGTCGGGTACGGCGATGGCACAACGGGTCTGGCCTGCGGGGTAGCAATCAGCAAGCGGGCTTTCTTGACGGCAAGGGATGCCTGCATCGGACCGATGTAGCGTTCCAGCAGGTCTCCCGCCGCCCTTGGCAGGTGTTTGACCATGGCGGCGGCCACCACTTGAGCGCCGGGTGCCAGTTGCCCTTGCAGGCGAATCAGTTGCTCTTCCAGCAAGGCAAGGGTCTTGGGAACCCGGATCAGGACCCGGTCGAATGGGCCGACCAGCGGAGCGCTGGCAGGTAACACCGAGACGGCGTCAAAGGGCAGGCCATTACGAACCAGGTTCTTTTCCAGGGCCTGGGCGGCCAGGAACGAGTCGCCGCTGCTGGTGAGTGAAACCTTGCCGACCAGGCTCGCCGCCAATGCACCAAAACTGTCGTTGAGCACCAGAACCCGGGTAGTGGCGGCAGGTTGCTGCTCGGCCAGGTGGTTGAGCAAGTATTCGTCAGCCGCGTCGAAGGCTTGCAGCGGTTCGTTTTGCTGTTCCGGCTGGCGAATTAGGTCGAGTTGGGCGAAGGGCGTTTCAAGCAGGGGCATGGGGCGGGGGCTCTGGGTAATCAACGGGTGTCCCGCTGCTGTGCATGGGTGAAATGCTGGCGGACCGACTTGAGCGGACAGCGGTGTGTGACGTGGGGGGCATCACTCAGTCGGGGGGGCAAATGGTACGTTTTTTTCTTCAGGATTACTCGCAGGTTTTTCTCCTGCACCCTGTGCGCCTCAATGCTCGGAGGTGGGGAATAGCTTAAAACATATGATATTTGGCGGCCCGTACCACGGCGGAAATCTTGTTGTTCACCCCCAGTTTCTTGATCGCGCTGCTGACGTGGAAGTGCACCGTTCGTTCAGTCAGGCAGAGGATGATGGCGATTTCCGAGGCGGTCTTGCCATCAGCCGACCACTTCAGGACTTCAATTTCCCGTGGTGACAGATAAACCTGAGTGTCGCAGGCTGTGTGATTGCCTGACAGCTTTTCGATGGCCAAGGCATAGAGTTTTTGGCTGATGAGGGTCGCGTAGCCGAGGTGTTCATAGAGTTCGTAAACGCTCAGCCGACGATGACTGCGGGCCATGCTGAGAATTCCGATACTCGGGTTGTTCCGATCATGCGCGGGCTGTGACCAGCCGTTTTGCAAACCTTGATCCAGCAGCGCCTGCCAGAGGTCAGGGGTTTTTGCAAAAGTCGCGCTGTCCCAGAGAATGGGCAGCATCGAGTGGTTGCAATGAGCGACTATCGGGTCGATCGAGCAGTAGTTTTTCTGTTTGTATTGTGTGTTCCATTCGTGTGGGTAATTGTTGAGGTTTATAGTGTTTGAGCGGTGGTTCAGGCTGCAAGAAGTCATTGAAAAACAACAGTATTCATAACCAAGATTGTTGAGGAAGTTGAGTGCGGTCTTATAAGCCGATTCAATGCTTGATACGCAAGCCAATTGTTTCAGTTGCGTTTCTATCCAGATCTCCATTGATCACTCTCCGTGTGTCTGCTTCATGAGCGCTGATTGCGTCCTAATATTGGCAGGCCTGAGTGTAGGAGATGTCCCTCTGTGGTTGTACGATTTTTTAGCTATTGGATCCAAATTTTTTGTAGATGAATAGTTATTAGCGTGGAGGCTTTGTAACGGTCGTTTACATTTGTGTTTAATTTGGGTGTGGTGTGATTCGTTAGCTTTAAGAAATGACAGAGGGACGTCTGTTCGGTTGTTATTTTGTTAAGCGTTGGTCAGTGTTATTCGGGTTGATTGTTTATCTGTTTGGTTAATTTGTCGTTGTCTGAGGAGTAATGCCACTACAATTCGACGGTGTTCCTGCGCTTGGCTTTGCGGGACACTGGGCTCATCAGACCTACGGAGCCCCCCATGACCGCCAGCGAAGAGAAGTTCACCCGTCAGACCCTGCTTGATGTCCAGCCGCTGACTCCGAGTCTGTTCACCTTGCGCGCCACCCGGGATCCAGGCTTTCGCTTTCGGGCCGGGCAGTTTGCCCGCCTGGGCGTCACCAAGGCCGATGGCAGTACCGTGTGGCGCGCGTATTCCATGGTGTCTGCGCCCCATGACGAGTTTCTCGAATTCTTTTCCATTGTCGTACCCGGGGGCGAATTCACCAGCGAGCTCAGTCGCCTGGAGGCAGGCGATACGTTGATGGTCGATCGTCAGGCCTTTGGCTACCTGACCCTGGATCGATTTGTCGACGGGCGTGATCTGTGGCTGTTGTCCACGGGCACGGGGATTGCCCCTTTCCTGTCGATCCTGCAGGACTTCGAGGTGTGGGAGCGGTACGAGCGGATCATTCTGGTGTACAGCGTGCGCGAAGCCCGGGAGTTGGCGTACCAGGCATTGATCGAGGGGTTGGCCGGGCGTGAGTACCTGGCGGAATACGCGCACAAGTTGCAGTTCATTGCCACGGTGACCCGCGAGCAACACCCGGGGGCGCTGAGCGGTCGAATTACCCACTTGATCGAGAATGGCGAGCTGGAGCGGGCGGCGGGCGTCGAGCTGACGGCCGAGCACTCGCGGGTGATGCTGTGTGGCAATCCACAAATGATCGATGACACCCGTCAACTGCTCAAGGCGCGTGACATGCAACTGAGCCTGAGTCGTCGCCCGGGTCAGGTGGCGGTCGAGAACTACTGGTAATGGAAGAACGGCGCCACCAGGCGCCGTTTGTTGTGGCCCTCAGGGTTTGTTGTTTTGCGCCTTGAGCAGGTCGCGGATCTCACTCAGCAGGACTTCTTCCTGGGTCGGAACCGGTGGCGCGCTAGGGGCTGCGGCTTCTTCGCGCTTGAGCTGGTTGATGGCTTTCACGCCCATGAAGATGGCGAATGCAACGATCACGAAGTCGATGATGCTCTGGATGAATTTGCCGTAGGCCAGCATCACGGCCGGGGCTTCGCCCTGCGCCGCCTTCAGGGTGATGGCCAGGTCCCCGAAGTCCACCCCACCGATCAGCAGGCCGATGGGTGGCATGACCACGTCACCGACGAACGATGTAACGATTTTGCCGAACGCGGCGCCGATGATGATACCGACGGCCATGTCGACCACATTCCCTTTGACCGCGAAGGCCTTGAATTCACTTATCACGCCCATGGGTTAATCCTTGTTACAGATGAGGTTGGTGAACGCAGTGTAAATCAGCAAACCGGGTCTTGCTCGACCTGTGTGATCGCTGCGGGCGTAGCTATCGACCGGCTTGCTGGCAAATAGTTTACAAAGTGCCATCAGGTGGGCGTCGGGAACGAGGGCCATTTCCTTGGGTTCTGGTTGCTGAGTTGGGATCTTGGTGTGGGTTTGTTTGGCGTTATAGCGTGTCATGTTGGACAGGTAGGGGGGAAGCCGATGGCGCGAGTTGAAGTTACTATTGGGGGATAAACGCTCGGGTTTAACATGCACCAATAGTTACGCACAGAATGGAAGTGTTGGGTTTTTGTAAGGTGGCGATAAAAACTGTACATAAGTTAATTTGATTTTTAAGGTTTGTATAAGAATAATGGTCTGTTTGAGGAGGGGTGTTGACGGTTGTTAGACAGAAGTTTGACGAATAGGGTTGCTTTGTAGAACATTTGCCTGTGAGTGTGTCTCTGATTATGGGAGCGGATTAACCGCGTTATTTATAAGGTTTAGCGCTCGACACTCTCTTATGTTATTCACTGGCAATACACGCCAGTGAATAGGGCAGCGGCCATCCGGACATTGCACGGCACTTTGCCAACTGGGCTATCATCGCCTTTTTTTTCGGGGGTTCAGATGGCCAAGGCCAAGCGCATGTACGGCTGCACCGAGTGCGGCTCGACCTTTCCCAAGTGGGCCGGCCAATGTGGAGAATGCGGAGCCTGGAACACCCTGACCGAAACCCTGGTGGAAAGTGGTGGTGCGGCCGCACCCAGCGGTCGTACCGGCTGGGCCGGGCAACAGGCGCAGATCAAGACGCTGGCCGAAGTCAGTGTCGAGGAAATCCCGCGGTTTTCCACCGCGTCCGGTGAGCTGGACCGTGTGCTGGGTGGCGGCCTGGTTGACGGCTCTGTCGTACTGATTGGCGGCGACCCGGGCATCGGCAAGTCGACCATTCTCCTGCAAACCCTGTGCAACCTGGCGATGCGCATGCCGGCGCTCTATGTCACTGGCGAAGAATCCCAGCAGCAAGTGGCCATGCGTGCCCGGCGTCTGGGGCTGCCCCAGGACCAATTGCGGGTGATGACCGAAACCTGCATCGAAACCATCATCGCCACGGCGCGGGTGGAAAAGCCCAAGGTCATGGTGATCGATTCGATCCAGACGATTTTCACCGAGCAATTGCAGTCGGCGCCGGGCGGTGTGTCCCAGGTGCGCGAAAGTGCGGCGTTGCTGGTGCGTTATGCCAAGCAAAGTGGCACGGCGATCTTCCTGGTCGGTCACGTGACCAAGGAAGGCGCGTTGGCAGGGCCGCGGGTGCTGGAGCACATGGTCGACACCGTGCTGTATTTCGAAGGTGAGTCGGATGGGCGTTTGCGCCTGTTGCGCGCGGTGAAGAACCGTTTCGGGGCCGTCAACGAACTGGGCGTGTTCGGCATGACCGACAAGGGCTTGAAGGAAGTCTCCAACCCGTCGGCGATCTTTCTCACGCGGGCCCAGGAAGAAGTGCCGGGCAGCGTGGTGATGGCGACGTGGGAAGGGACCCGGCCCATGTTGGTTGAAGTGCAGGCGCTGGTGGACGACAGTCACCTGGCAAACCCGCGCCGGGTGACCCTGGGCCTGGATCAGAATCGCCTGGCCATGCTCCTGGCGGTCCTGCACCGCCACGGCGGAATCCCGACCCATGATCAGGATGTGTTCCTTAATGTGGTCGGTGGGGTCAAGGTGCTGGAGACGGCTTCGGACCTGGCGTTGATGGCGGCGGTCATGTCCAGTTTGCGCAACCGTCCATTGCCCCATGATCTGCTGGTGTTCGGCGAAGTCGGGCTGTCCGGTGAAGTACGGCCGGTGCCCAGCGGTCAGGAGCGTCTGAAGGAAGCGGCCAAGCACGGCTTCAAGCGTGCCATCGTGCCCAAGGGCAATGCGCCGAAGGAAGCCCCCGCCGGGTTGAAGATCATCGCGGTCAGCCGTCTGGAGCAGGCGCTGGACGCTTTGTTCGAATAGCGCTCAGGCGTCGATCAGCGCGCCCAGCTCTCGTTCCAGTTCGGTCGGGTCACCCAGGTTCAGTTCGATCAGCCGTCGCAGGCTGCTGACGGACTCCAGGCTGATGTAGCGGCAGACGAATCCGAGCTGGCCGTGCTCCTCATGGGTGAGTTGCACGTCCATGCGGATCTCGGCTTCCTCGCTCAAGTGGATATCGACCGAAAACATTTTGTTCGCGTCACCTGACCAGGGTTCCGGGCGTTCGACCAGCAACCCTTTGAGGGACAGGTCGATCAACTTCACCGGCCAATGGTTCGGACCCTGGATCAGTTCAGTCCTGGCATCGAAGGCGATGCGTTTGAAACGGCGACGATTGGCAGCGTGCTTGCTCATGGCGCAGTCCTCGGGTAGTACGCTGACTATAGACCGGCCTTTAGCCGGGCTGCCACCCAAGGAAGGACACTCGACCAATGTCGGGTATGGTCATTGGGGTAATCGGCGCTAAACTCGGGGTGGCTTTTTCTCAAGTCCACCTGGCTGGAATCAAAAAATGAAAAATAATAATAGCCTGCTACGCCACATTCCCTGGCTGCTGCTGGCAATCGTCGGGGCGTGCGCCCTTGGGGTAGTGGCATTGCGTCGGGGCGAGGCGATCAATGCCTTGTGGATTGTCGTTGCGGCGGTGGCCATCTATCTGGTCGCGTACCGCTACTACAGTCTGTTCATCGCCACCAAAGTGATGCAGCTCGACCCACGGCGGGCCACCCCCGCTGTACTCAACAACGATGGTCTGGACTATGTGCCGACCAACAAGCACATTCTTTTTGGTCACCACTTTGCGGCTATCGCAGGCGCAGGGCCATTGGTGGGTCCGGTACTGGCCGCGCAGATGGGCTATTTGCCAGGCACCCTGTGGTTGATCGCCGGCGTGGTGCTGGCGGGGGCCGTTCAGGACTTCATGGTCCTGTTCATGTCCACCCGGCGCAACGGTCGTTCTCTGGGTGACATGGTCCGTGAGGAAATGGGCCGTATCCCGGGCACCATCGCGCTGTTTGGCTGCTTCCTGATCATGATCATCATCCTTGCGGTGCTGGCGCTGATCGTGGTCAAGGCCCTGGCCGAAAGCCCGTGGGGCATCTTCACGGTCATGGCGACCATCCCGATCGCGATGTTCATGGGCATTTACATGCGCTACATCCGTCCGGGCCGCATTGGCGAAATCTCGGTCATCGGCGTATTGCTGCTGCTGGGCTCCATCTGGCTGGGCGGGCAGATTGCCGCTGATCCGGTATGGGCCAAGGCGTTCAGCTTCACCGGGATCCAGATCACCTGGATGCTGATCGGCTATGGTTTTGTTGCTGCGGTGTTGCCGGTATGGCTGATCCTGGCGCCGCGCGACTACCTGTCGACCTTCCTCAAGATCGGCACCATCGTGGCACTGGCCATCGGTATCCTGGTGACCATGCCCGAGCTGAAAATGCCCGCGCTGACCCAGTTCATCGATGGCACTGGCCCGGTGTGGAAAGGCGGTCTGTTCCCATTCCTGTTCATCACCATCGCCTGTGGCGCGGTGTCGGGCTTCCACGCGCTGATCTCCTCCGGCACTACGCCGAAGCTGCTGGATAACGAAACCAATGCTCGTTACATCGGTTACGGCGGCATGCTGATGGAGTCCTTCGTGGCCATCATGGCGATGGTTGCCGCTTCGGTGATCGAGCCAGGCGTGTACTTCGCCATGAACAGCCCGGCGGCCGTGGTCGGCAGTGATGTAATGACGGTGGCGCAGACGGTCAGCGGCTGGGGCTTTGCCATTACCCCGGAAGCCCTGCAGGCGGTGGCCCATGACATCGGTGAAACCACCATCCTGGCGCGCGCTGGCGGCGCACCGACGCTGGCAGTGGGGATTGCGCAGATCCTGCACAGTGTCCTGCCGGGTGAAAACACCATGGCATTCTGGTACCACTTCGCGATCCTGTTTGAAGCGCTGTTCATCCTGACCGCCGTGGACGCCGGTACCCGTGCCGGGCGTTTCATGTTGCAGGATCTGCTCGGCTCCTTCGTGCCCGCGCTCAAGCGCACTGAGTCCTGGACCGCGAACCTGATCGCGACCGCCGGTTGCGTGGCCATGTGGGGCTGGTTGCTGTATCAGGGCGTGATCGATCCACTGGGCGGTATCAACACCTTGTGGCCACTGTTCGGCATCTCCAACCAGATGCTGGCCGGTATCGCGCTCATGCTCAGCACCGTGGTGCTGATCAAAATGAAACGCCAGCGCTACATCTGGGTCACCATGCTGCCAGCGGTATGGCTGCTGATTTGCACCACCACCGCAGGCTTCATCAAGCTGTTCGACGCCAACCCGGCGATCGGCTTCCTGTCGCTGGCCAAGAAGTACAGCGATGCCCTGGCCAACGGTCAGGTGCTTGCACCGGCCAAGGACATCACGCAGATGCAGCACGTGATCTTCAATGCCTACACCAACGCAACGCTGACGGCATTGTTCCTGTTCGTGGTCTTCAGCATCCTGTTTTACGCGCTCAAGGTGGGTATCACCGCCTGGGGCCACAAGGAGCGTACGGATAAAGAGTCGCCATTCAAGGCTCTGCCGGACGCATGATCGAGGATTGCAAGCATGTTCAATGACCTGAGTCGCCTCGGTAAATACCTCGGTCAGGCCGCGCGCCTGATGGTCGGCATGCCCGACTACGACACCTACGTCGAGCATATGCAAACCAAACACCCGGACAAACCGGTGATGAGCTACGAGATGTTCTTTCGCGAACGTCAGGAGGCGCGTTACGGTGGCAAGGGTGGGCCCAAGTGCTGTTGACCCGCTGATAGCGGGTTAACAGACTTGATATGGGAGCAGGATTTTTGTGGGAGCGAGCCAGCTCGCTTCCACACAAGACTGCTCCCATTTTTATTTGTGCAGTTCAAAGGAGAAACCGTTTGTCCTCTCCCATCCCGGTAACAGTCCTCAGCGGCTTCCTCGGCGCCGGCAAAACCACGCTGCTGCGCCACCTGCTCAAAGCCGAGCACGGGCTGAAAATCGCCGTGATCGAAAACGAATTCAGTGACGCCGGTATCGACACCCAGCTCCTGGGCGATGAGCCGGTACAAGTGATGACGCTGTCCAATGGCTGCGTCTGCTGCACCATCCACACCGACTTGACCAAGGCCCTGTACCTGCTGCTCGAGCGCCTGGACAGTGGCGAGATTGCCTTTGATCGGCTGGTGATCGAATGCACCGGCCTGGCTGACCCGGCGCCGGTGGCGCAAACCTTCTTCATCGATGAAGAGCTTCGGGAGCGCTACATCCTCGACGGCATCATCACGTTGGTCGACGCCGCGCATGCCGACGTGCACCTGACCCAGACCATTGCCCAGGCGCAGATCGGCTTTGCCGACCGCCTGCTGGTGAGCAAGCGCGATCTGGTAGACGAGGCGACGTTCACGGCATTGAGCGAGCGCCTGACCCGGATCAATCGCCGCGCACCGATCCGGCTGGTTGAACACGGCAGGATCGATTTGGCCGAGCTGCTCGATGTGCGTGGCTTCAACCTCAATGCCGATCTCGGCGGCGGGGTCAGCCTGCGCCCGGTCAGCAAGGCCCCCACGATTGACCGCATTTCCAGCCTGGTGCTGCGCACCGATAAGGCGCTGGATATCGACCAGCTCAGCGGCTTCATGAACGAACTGCTGGAGGAGCATGGCAAGCAACTGCTGCGCTACAAAGGCGTGCTGAGCATTGTCGGCGAACCCCGGCGCCTGGTGTTTCAGGGCGTGTTGAAGCTGTATGGCTTCGACTGGGACACGGAGTGGTTAGAGGGGGAAGCGCGGGAAAGTGTGATGGTGTTTATTGCCGATGACTTGCCGGAAGAAAAAATCCGTGAAGGGTTTGCGCGGGTGGTGGCCGATCAAGGGCGGTGATCTTCAGCGTGTTTCAGGGCGCTATCGTCGGAACACCGTCCCGACGATGGCGAACTACCCAACAACACAGTGTCGAGCGGCTACGGGTTCCGGGTTGAGCAGTACTTCTGCCAGATGATCCAGATGCCGGTTGATCAGCGTCACCGCCATTGTCGCGTCCTGACGCTCCAGCGCATCGACCATCCCCGCCTGTTCCTGCCATACGCAATAAAAACCCGTCTGCGCATCATGCTGTGCAATGGCCAGCGACGTCAGGGGCACCAGGCTGCTGAGAAAATGCGCCAATGGTGCGTTCCCCGCCATTTCGGCCAGTTGCAGATGAAACTCTTCCGATAACCGGATCGAGGAACCTCGCTGTTTCCGCTCGGCGCATTGGCGCTGGCGCTCGATCAACCCTCGTAGGCGCTTCAGGTCTTCGGGGCGAGGCTGCTGACTGGCCAGTCGAACCAGTGTGCTCTCGGTCAATCGTCGGGCATGGAGAATTTGCCGGATTTGTTCGAGGTCCGGTGCGGCAATCTGAGGCTGGTGGTTCGGCCGCAGAATGAGGATCTGCTGATGGGACAGTCGCGTCAGTACCTGGCGAACGAGGCTGCGGCTGATGCCGAGCATCTCGATCAGCCTTTCCTCACTGAAGCGGCCGGTCGGGGCAAACCGCTGGTCGAGAATGGCGTCGAAGATCTGCGGGTAAATGTCATCCACCGAAGGAGGGCGATGACGCGTGCGCGAAAAGGGCAGGGCAACAGACGTATCAGGGTTGTGCTGCGCTGAAGCAAAGCTGTTCATGGCCTGTCTCCGGTTCGAAGAGGGTTCAACTGCCGAGGTTGTCGTCTGGAATGTTCAGTTCGATGCCCATGCGCTGACCTTCGCGAAGAATGTGCCGGCGCATTTCGGCGCTGGCCTGGGCGCTGTTCTTGCTGCGGATGGCGCGTACCACGGCTTCGTTTTCCTCAAGGCGTTCAGCCAGGTGCTCCGGAGAGTTGCGCAGCACCTGCGCGCTTTGCTTGAGGGCGACACTGGTCTGCTGCACCACGCTCTGGAAGATCGGGTTGGAGGTCAATGTGAACAGCTCTTCGTGGAAGGCGATGTAGGCGTTCACGCCGGCTTCGCTGTCATTGGCTTCCAGGGCCTCGCGCATGTCCATCAAGGTCAGGCGCAGTTGTCCGACTTCCTTGCTGCTGATGGACTGCGCCACCAGCCCGACGATGAACGGTTCGAGGGTGTAGCGCAGTTGCAGTACATCTTCCAGGCTTGCGCCGGCCACCGCGCTTTCATGGCCTTGGCTCTCACTGATGTCGGCCTCCAGCACCACCACGCCTTTACCCGGCATCGAGCGCACCAGCCCGAGGGTTTCCAGCACGATCACCGCTTCGCGCAGGCTCGGGCGGCTGATGCCCATTTGTTCGGCCAGTTCGCGCTGCCCCGGCAGCATTTCGCCGGAGCGCCACTGACCCCGGGCCAGCGCGGCCCGAAGTTTTTCTACCACTGAATTTACGACGGTTGACGAGCTGATCACGGTTCGCTTCCTGAGCATCGAAATGGATTAACGGTGGTGCCTGCCCTTGGGCAGGCACCGGGGTTGTTCAGAATTCCTGCTGATGGGCAGCGGTGGCTGGCTTTCTAGGCTGGAAGGTATAACCCTGCTGGCCAGAAAGCACCTTGTGCGCCCGTTGTACATCAATGTCCTTTTCCCAGCGGGCGATGGCCACTGTGGCGACGCAGTTGCCGATCAGGTTGGTCAGCGCCCGACCGATGCCCATGAACCAGTCCACAGCCAGCACCAGCACCAGGCCGACTACCGGAATCGCCGGGATCGCGGTCAGTGTGGCAGCCAGAATCACCAGCGCCGATCCGGGAATTCCGTGGGCACCTTTGGAGGTGATCAGCGAGACCAGCAGGATCGTCAGCAAATCGCTCATGGCCAGTGGGGTGCCAGTGGCATTGGCGATGAACACGATGGCCAGGGTCAGGTAGATCGAAAAGCCGTCGAGGTTGAACGAATAGCCGGTGGGAATGACCAGGCCAACCGTCGAGCTGCCAATGCCCAGGTGTTCCAGCTTGCGCATGATTTGCGGCAGCACGGCGTCCGAGGAGGCGGTCCCCAGGACAATCAGCAACTCTTCACGCAGGTACTTGAGGAACGGCAGCATGCGCAGGCCGGACAGGCGCATCACCAGGCCCAGGATCAGAGACACGAACGCGACACAGGTCAGGTAGAACAGGCCGATCAGGCTGCCAAGGTGTTGCAGGGAATCCAGGCCATATTTGCTGGTGGTGAAGGCTATCGCGCCGAACACGCCAATCGGCGCCAGGCGCACGATCATGCCCATGATACGGAAGATCACATGGCTGAGTTCGTTGATCAGCCGCGAGATGCCTGACGCCGACTCGCCCACCAGGTTCAGCGCACTGCCGAACAACACTGAAAACAGCAGCACTTGCAGGATGTTGTTGTCGGCAAAGGCACCAATCACCGAGCTTGGAATCAGGTCCATCAGGAACTGGGTGGTGGTGTGCATGTGCTCGCTGCGCTGGGCAATGTCGCCCATGTCACTGGCAGACAGTTGATCCAGATGGATGTTCGCACCACTGCCGATGCCGGTGCTGAAGGCGAACACCAGGCCGATCACCAGCGCAATGGTGGTCAGGATTTCGAAGTAGATAACCGATTTAAGGCCAATACGCCCGACCTTCTTCAGGTCGCCGGCACCGCTGATACCGCTGACCACCACGCAGAACACGATCAGGCCAATGAGCATCTTGATCAGCTTGATGAAGCCGTCGCCGAGGGGTTTGAGCTGGGCGGAGTATTCGGGAAGGGTCAGCCCGCAGACGATGCCGAGCACCAGGCCGAGCACCACTTGAAGGAAGATTGAACGCGAGCACCATCTGAGCATGGGAGGAATTCCTGGTCGGTGTCCTGGCTGCCGTGCGCTTGGGCATCAGATTCAGGACTTAATTATTGTGGTCTTACCGGTATGTCCAGTGCAGGCGCAGTCTAGGCCCTGTTTTCAGGGCTTCGCAAGTGAAAATTGACGATTTGGTTTTACCGGTCTTACCAGTTGCTGGGCAAGGCCCGGGCTTGAGCGGTTTTGCAGGCGAAAAAAAACCGGTCATGGCTGACCGGTTTTTCATGTGCTGCGGTTTTGCGGGCTGATTAAGCGCCGTATACCGGCAGCTTCTTGCAGATGGCCTTGACCTTCTCACGAACGGCGTCGATCACCGCGTCGTTGTTCAGGTCTGCCAGGATGTCGCAGATCCAGCCAGCCAGTTCCTTGCACTCTGCTTCCTTGAAGCCACGAGTGGTCACAGCCGGAGTACCGAAGCGCAGGCCGGAGGTGACGAACGGGGAGCGTGGATCGTTTGGTACGGAGTTCTTGTTCACGGTGATGAACGCTTTGCCCAGTGCGGCATCGGCGTCTTTACCGGAGATTTCCTGCTTGATCAGCGACAGCAGGAACAGGTGGTTCTCAGTACCGCCGGAAACCACGTCAAAACCGCGCTCGATGAACACGCCGGCCATGGCCTGGGCGTTTTTCACCACTTGTTGCTGGTAGGTCTTGAACTCAGGCTGCAGGGCTTCCTTGAAGCAGATCGCCTTGGCGGCGATCACGTGCTCCAGTGGGCCACCCTGGGCGCCCGGGAATACGGCGGAGTTCAGTTTCTTCTCGATGTCGGCGTTGGCGCGAGCCAGGATCAGGCCGCCACGTGGACCGCGCAGGGTCTTGTGGGTGGTGGTGGTCACGACGTCAGCGAATGGAACCGGGTTCGGGTAGACACCAGCGGCGACCAGACCGGCTACGTGAGCCATGTCGACGAACAGGTAGGCACCGACCTTGTCGGCGATTTCGCGGAAGCGCGGGAAGTCCAGGATCTGCGAGTAGGCAGAGAAACCGGCCACGATCATTTTTGGCTTGTGTTCAACAGCCAGGCGCTCGACTTCGTCGTAGTCGATCAGGCCATTGGCGTCGATGCCGTACTGGACAGCGTTGTACAGCTTGCCGGAGGAGGAAACGCTGGCACCGTGGGTCAGGTGACCACCGTGGGCCAGGCTCATGCCCAGGAGGGTGTCGCCAGCCGACAACAGGGCCAGGTAAACGGCACTGTTGGCTTGCGAGCCGGCGTGCGGCTGAACGTTGGCGTAATCGGCACCGAACAGTTCTTTTGCACGGTCGATGGCCAGTTGCTCAACCACGTCGACGTACTCGCAACCGCCGTAGTAGCGCTTGCCCGGGTAGCCTTCGGCGTACTTGTTGGTCAGTACCGAGCCTTGAGCTTCCATCACCGCTGGGCTGGTGTAGTTTTCCGAAGCGATCAGCTCGATGTGTTCTTCCTGGCGCTGAGCTTCTTGCTCCATGGCGGCAAAAAGGTCGGCGTCGTACTTGGCAATGGTCAAATCACGGCTGAACATGGCGGTCCTCAAGGATCGGGGGGCAGAAAAGGAGGGCATTCTAACCCAATGGGTTTTGTCTGGCATATGAAACGACATCATGTCGCAGACGAATGGGGCTCAAGCAGCTGCAAGCCTCAAGTCTCAAGCGGCAAGTTAAAGGCGGATTGGCTTCTGCTTGTAGCTTGAGGCTGCTTTCAGTCAAACATGAACAACGCATCATTGCTGAACTGCGCTTCGAAGTGTGGGGCCGGCATCGGCCGTCCGAACAGATAACCCTGTACCTCGTCGCAGCCATGCTCGCGCAGGAAGTCGAGTTGCTCATGGGTTTCCACGCCTTCGGCAATCACCGCCAGGTTGAGGCTGTGGGCCATGGCAATGATTGCCCGGGCAATTTGTGCGTCCTGCTCGCCGCTGGGCAGGCCGTCGACGAAGGTGCGGTCGATTTTCAGTACGTCGATCGGGAACTGCTTCAAGTAGTTGAGCGATGAGTACCCGGTGCCAAAGTCATCGACCGCAATGCTCAGTCCAAGGTTTTTCAGCCCGGCGAGGATCTGCATGGCCTCGCTGACTTCGCGCATCAGGATACTTTCGGTCAGCTCCAGTTCCAGGCAGGCGGGTGGCAGGCCCGTCTCCTTGAGGATGGTGGCGATGCGCGTGCCGAGTTGGCCGTCGGAGAACTGCCGGGCGGAGATGTTCACTGAAACTTTGGGGACGCGCACCTTGGCCTGGTGCCAGGCCTTGAGCTGACGGCAGGCTTCGCTGATCACCCAGTCGCCGACATCCACCACCAGACCGAGCTCTTCGAGCACCGGAATGAAATCCCCCGGCGGTACCAGTCCGCGCCGCGGATGACGCCAGCGCAGCAGGGCTTCGGCACCGGTCAAGCGCTTGCCGTCGCCACTGAATTGCGGTTGGTAGTAAAGCACGAACTCATTCTGTTCAAGCGCGTGACGCAGGTCGCTTTCCAGTTCCAGGCGCTCCAGGGCGCTGGCGTTCATGTCCGCCTGGTAGAACTGGAAGTTGTTCTTGCCGCGCTCCTTGGCGTGGTACATCGCGGTGTCGGCGTTCTTCATCAACTGACTCAGTTCGTTGCCGTCCTGCGGGCTCAGGGCAATGCCGATACTGGCGGTGACAAAGAACTCGCGGCCTTCGAGGACGAAGGGTTTCACCAGGCTGGCGAGAATCTGTTCGGCGACATGAATCGCCCGGTTCAGGGCGACTTCACGGTTGGCGCGCGGTTGCAGCAACAGGGTGAACTCGTCGCCCCCCATGCGCGCCACGGTGTCATCGTCATCGACGCACCCGAGCAGGCGCGTGGCCATTTCCTTGAGCATGCGATCGCCGGCGGCGTGGCCCAGGGAGTCGTTGATCGGTTTGAAACGGTCCAGGTCCAGGAACATCAGCACCACCCATGACTTCTGCCGTTCCGCCGACTGCAAGGCCGTGTGCAGGCGGTCCTGGAACAGCGTGCGGTTGGGCAGGTGAGTCAGGGCGTCGTAGTAGGCCAGGCGATGAATGCGCTGCTCGCTGGCCTTGCGTTCGCTGATGTCGCTGAAAAAGCACACGTAACTGGCCAGGTCACCTTCGTCGTCGAGTACGGCGGTGATGCCGACCCAGGCCGGGTAATGCTCGCCACTGCGGCGTTTGAGCCAGACTTCGCCCTCCCAGGTGCTGTGTTGATGCAATTGCTTGAGCACATAGCGCAGGTGGGCTTCCTGCTGGTCGTCGACGGTCAGCATGTTCGGCAGCTGGTCGAGCACCTGCGCCACCTCGTAGCCACTGACGCGGCTGAACGCTTCGTTGGCCTGCACGATGTAGCCGGCCGGATCGGTGATCAGAATGGCCGAGGTCGAGTGCTCGAATACGGTGGCCGCCATGCGCAGGTCTTTCTCGGCGCGGCGCTGCTGGCTGATATCACGACCGACCCCCAGCACACCCTCGAAGGCGCCGTGTTCGTCCCACACCAGGATCAGCCGCAGCTCGATCGGGATCTTGCGCCCGTCGGCGCGCAGGCAGTCGAACAGGAACAGTTGGGTCTGTACCTGGCCGCGCAATTGCGCCAGTTGCTCAGGTTTGTTCAGGGCCTTGCTGACCCGGTCCATCAGGCTGTAGATGCCGGTCAGCTGTTGCGGGTTGGCGATGATCGATTGCCAGCCGTTCTGGAATATCCAGTCAGCGTCATAGCCGAGTACAGCCTGTACGGACGGGCTGACATAGTTGAGCGAGAGTTTGTTGTCGGTGGAGAAAATGACGTCGCTGATGCTTTCGGCAAGCATCCGATAGCGTTGCTCGCTGTCGCGCAGGGATTCGCTGGCTGCGATCTGGTCGGTGATGTCCTTGGCCACGCCGATGATGCGAGTGACCTGATCGTGGGTGTCCCGTGCCAGCGCCTGCTCGCGAATATCGAAGCAGCGCCATTTGCCGTCGCGGTGACGGAAGCGCAGCAGGCACTGCAGCAGTTGGCTGTACCCGGCCTGGCGTTGTTCCTGGCGCAAGCGGTGGTAGTGATCCGCGTCTTCGGGGTGCAGCAGGATTTCCCAGAAGTACTCACCCATCTGGTGCAGTTCGGTTTTGTTGTACCCCAGGGTCTGCCCCAGGTGGTGGTTGCTGAAGATCATGCGCTGGCTGATCACATCCTGCACATACAGGTGATCGGGGACAGTGCGCACCACATCGGACCAGAAGCCTTCACGCTCCAGCAGCGAGAGTTCGACGAGCTTGCGGCTGGTGATGTCGTTGATGCTGAGGATGACCGCGTTGTAGTCGTGCTGTGCTTCCGGCAAGCGCAGGACCAGCCACAGGTGCTGATCGCGGCCCTGGGTGTCCTTGAGCTTGATTTCCAGTTCCAGCTGTTTCTGTTGGTTAACCACCGCCTCCAGCAGCGGAGTGCCGATGGCATTGCCAGCCAGTGGCCGGCCTTCGATCAACAGTTTCCAGGCTTGCTCGCATGACTGGACATTGAGCAGGCGCAAGGCGAGCTGGTTGACTTCAGTGATGCGCAATTCCTGTAGCAGTGGCTGGCGATGTTCGGGTTTTTCCAGCCATGAACGCAGCTGTTTGCCAGAGTGCAGGCCGGCTTTGTCGAGGGCGGCTCTGAGCCCGGAAAGGTCCAGCACGCACAGCGCGACACCGGTGCCATCGAAGATGTCCTGATAGCGTCGACGGCCTTCATGCAACTGGCGTTGCCGGCGACGCATGCTGAGCAAGGCGATGAACGGCAGCAGCGAAAAGGCCAGGCCCAGTAGGCACTTGCCAATAAAGGCCGGTAGCAGCTGTTCAATCACCCGTTGCCGGTCGAACAACCCACGCAGCTGCCAGTCGCTGCTGCTGAGGGGCACGATCAGGACGCTGTTGGTCTGGTCCTCGGGGGTCAACACGTTGGGCTGGGTCGACGGCATCAGGTCGTCGCGGCTGATGATCTGCTGGTTGATGCGGTTTTCCACCACCCACATCGGTCGGATGCCGGACTCGCCTTGTTTGGTCAGCGACGAGAAAAACGTCGGACGCAGGCGCAGAGCCCAGTAGCCGCGTGTGCTACCGCTGGCCTGACGCAGTAACAGGTGCACCACGGAGCCGTCGTTGGCGTTGCTGAAGTAATGCGCCTGAGCCCGACTGCGCTTGACCAGCTCACCCAGGTACTCGGCGTCCGAGCTGTCGTTGGCACTGTCGCTCAGCACCTTTCCCGAGGGGCTGAGCAGGGCCACGCTGAGCAGCTCCGGCAGGGACTGCTGCAGTTTGCGCAACACGGCCTGCAGCTGTTCATCGGTCTGCGGTTGTTCGACGATCGGTAGCAGGTTGAGCGCGATCTGGGCGTTGAGCGCCATGTTCAGGCTGACTTGCGCGGCCAGGTCGGCGGTGTAGTCAATGGTGTACTGGCGCTGGTTTTTCTGGGTCTCGCGAAGCTGGTCCAGCAACTGCCAGAACAACAGTCCGAGCAACAGCAGCACCAGCGTCGCCAGCGTGCCCTTGAGTGTTCCGCGCAGGGGCGATCCAGTCGCAGGATTCAGTGCGCGCATGGAGGTAGGCGGAGTGGCATTGGACAAACTGTAATCCTGCGATAGAGCTGCACTGGTGCGACGCGCACTATAAGCCGGACGCCCGGAGGGCGGCTAGCATGCCTTGAGTTGTGGCAAAGTGCCAGCCCCGTCCGGCTGGACGGTTATCCCGCATTGAGGTAGCTTTGCCGGTTACGCAGGGCGTTCCAGCCCCAGACATTCAGGTTTATTCTCGCCCGCAGGCATTGATCTCGATCCATGCCCGCGCCGCGCATGGCCTGGCACGGGCTTCGCCCGCTTTTATTCAACCGTTACTGACGCTAGGTTCTCCATGGCTCAATACGTCTTCACCATGCATCGGCTGGGCAAAGTTGTTCCGCCGAAGCGGGAAATCCTGAAAAATATTTCGCTGTCGTTCTTCCCTGGCGCGAAGATCGGCGTACTCGGCCTCAACGGTTCGGGTAAATCCACGCTGCTGAAAATCATGGCCGGCGTCGACACCGAGTTTGACGGTGAAGCCCGTCCAATGCCGGAGCTGAACATCGGCTACCTGCCACAGGAACCGATCCTGGACCCGACCAAGACCGTGCGTGAAGTGGTCGAGGAAGCCGTCAGCGTGATCAAGGACGCGCAAGCGCGCCTGGACGAGGTGTACGCCGCCTACGCCGAACCGGATGCCGACTTCGACAAACTGGCCGCCGAACAGGCCAAGCTCGAAGCCATCCTGCAAGCCGGCGACGGTCACAACCTGGAGCGCCAGCTGGAAGTTGCCGCCGATGCGCTGCGCCTGCCGGCCTGGGATGCCAAGGTCGAAGTCCTGTCCGGTGGTGAAAAGCGTCGTGTGGCCCTGTGCCGTCTGTTGCTGTCCGCGCCGGACATGCTGCTGCTCGACGAGCCGACCAACCACCTGGACGCCGATTCCGTAGCCTGGCTGGAGCACTTCCTGCACGACTTCCCGGGCACCGTGGTTGCGATCACGCACGACCGCTACTTCCTGGACAACGTTGCCGGCTGGATTCTGGAACTCGACCGCGGCGCGGGCATTCCTTACGAGGGTAACTATTCGGGTTGGCTGGAAGCCAAGTCCGACCGTCTGGCTGCCGAATCCAAGCAGCAGTCGGCCCACGAAAAGGCCATGAAAGAAGAACTGGAGTGGGTGCGCAAAGGCGCCAAGGCCCGCCAGTCGAAATCCAAGGCCCGTCTGCAACGCTTCGAAGAAATGCAGTCGCAGGAATTCCAGAAGCGCAGCGAAACCAACGAGATCTACATCCCGGCCGGTCCGCGCCTGGGTGACAAGGTCATCGAATTCAAGAACGTCACCAAGGGCTATGGCGACCGCGTGTTGATCGACAACCTGTCGTTCGCCATGCCTAAAGGTGCCATTGTTGGTGTGATCGGTGGTAACGGTGCGGGTAAATCCACACTGTTCCGCATGCTGATGGGTAAGGAAACACCGGATTCTGGCAGCATCGAAGTTGGTGAAACCGTGCAGCTTGCTTGCGTGGACCAGAGCCGCGAAGACCTGGACGGCAGCAAGACCGTGTTCCAGCAGATCTCCGACGGTTCCGACCAGATCCGCATCGGCAACTACGAGATCCCGTCGCGTACCTACGTCGGTCGCTTCAACTTCAAGGGCGGTGATCAGCAGAAGTTCGTCAAGGACCTGTCCGGTGGTGAGCGCGGTCGCTTGCACCTGGCCCTGACCCTGAAAGAGGGCGGCAACGTCCTGCTGCTCGACGAACCGTCCAACGACCTCGACGTTGAAACCCTGCGTTCCCTGGAAGAAGCCCTGCTGGACTTCCCGGGCGCCGCCATTGTGATCTCCCACGATCGGTGGTTTCTTGACCGCGTCGCGACGCACATCCTGGCGTACGAAGACGACTCGCAAGCGCTGTTCTTCGAAGGCAACTACACCGAGTACGAAGCCGATCGCAAGAAACGCCTTGGCGAAGCCGCGGCCCAGCCACACCGGGTACGCCACAAGAAACTGGCCTGATTTGGGGTTGGTTGCATAGAGAGACGGAGCCTTCGCGGGCTCCGTTTTTTTTTGGCATTTGTAGGAGCAGCCGGTCGATGTTCGAGCGCTCGCGATGAACTCAAGGGCGACGTGTTTAATCAGAAAACACGCGTTATCGTTAACGTCCATCGCGAGCGCGCTCGCTCCTACAGAACGATTGTGAACTTCCTGATGGTGCAGGGCTCGCCTTTATAGTCCCTGTTTTTGTGCACAAATGGCTTTGAATTTGGATTAAATTATATCCATTGCACCATTTAATTTCATAAGTGCGACATTTTGCGCTGTTCCGGTGCTCCTGTCGTTTGCTACAGTCCGGCTCAATCTCTCCAACGACAATAAATTTGCCGAGACTTTTCCATGATCGAATCCGTCGAATCCTTCCTTGCCCGCTTGAAAAAACGTGACCCGGACCAACCCGAATTCCATCAGGCGGTGGAAGAAGTCCTGCGCAGCCTGTGGCCGTTTCTCGAAGCCAATCCACATTACCTGACCTCCGGCATTCTGGAGCGGATTTGCGAGCCGGAGCGTGCCGTGGCGTTTCGGGTTTCCTGGGTCGACGATCAGGGCAAGGTGCAGGTCAATCGCGGGTTCCGCATCCAGATGAACAGCGCCATCGGCCCGTACAAGGGCGGCCTGCGTTTCCATCCGTCGGTGAACCTGGGAGTGTTGAAGTTTCTCGCGTTCGAGCAGACCTTCAAGAATTCCCTGACCTCCCTGCCGATGGGCGGTGGCAAGGGCGGCTCGGACTTCGATCCTAAGGGCAAGAGCGACGCGGAGGTGATGCGTTTCTGCCAGGCTTTCATGAGCGAGCTGTACCGCCACATTGGCTCGGATGTCGACGTTCCGGCCGGTGACATCGGCGTCGGTGCGCGGGAGATCGGTTTCCTGTTCGGCCAATACAAGCGCCTGAGCAACCAGTTCACCAGCGTGCTGACCGGCAAGGGCATGAGCTATGGCGGCAGCCTGATTCGTCCGGAAGCCACCGGTTTCGGCTGCGTGTACTTCGCCGAAGAAATGCTCAAGCGCAGCGGTGATAAGGTCGAAGGCAAGCGCGTGGCGATCTCGGGGTCGGGTAACGTGGCGCAGTACGCGGCCCGCAAGGTCATGGACCTGGGGGGCAAGGTGATCTCGCTGTCCGACTCCGAGGGTACCTTGTTCTGCGAGGCCGGCTTGACCGAGGAGCAATGGCAGGCACTGCTGGAGCTGAAGAACGTCACCCGTGGGCGGATCAGCGAGCTGGCCGCGCGTTTCGGCCTGGAGTTCCGCGCCGGGCAACGTCCGTGGAGCCTGGCCTGCGACATCGCCCTGCCATGCGCCACACAGAACGAGCTGGATGCCGATGACGCCCGCACGCTGCTGCGTAACGGCTGTATCTGCGTGGCGGAAGGCGCGAACATGCCGACCACCCTGGCGGCTGTGGATATCTTTATCGAGGCCGGCACCCTGTTTGCCCCGGGCAAGGCGTCCAATGCCGGTGGTGTCGCGGTCAGCGGCCTGGAAATGTCGCAGAACGCCATGCGCCTGTTGTGGAGCGCGGGTGAGGTCGACAGTAAATTGCACAACATCATGCAGTCGATTCACCACGCCTGCGTGCATTACGGCGAAGAGAACGGGCGGATCAACTACGTGAAGGGCGCGAACATCGCAGGCTTCGTCAAAGTCGCTGACGCGATGTTGGCCCAGGGTGTGGTCTAACCCGGCTCGATGCGGATGACTTCAATCAGTTGATCGCCCGCCGGGCGCTGCCAGAGCACTTCGTCGTTCAGTTGCGCGCCCAGCAGCGCACGCCCAAGCGGTGAAGCCCAGTTGATCAGGCCCTTGGCGGCAACGGCCTGGTCTTCACCCACCAATTGCACGCGGCGCTCGGTGCCCAACTCATCGGCGTAGGTCACCCAACTGCCAATCTGCACCTTGCGGGTGGAGGTGGCTGGCGACACGACCTGGGCGCTTTGCAGGCGGTGGATGTAGTAGCGCAGGTCGCGGTCAAGTTCGGCCAGGCGCTGCTTGTCGGCCTGCTCACCCTGCGCCGATTGTTCGTCATGCGCGGCGTGCAGCTCGGCGACCTTGCCTTGCAGCAAGTTCAGGCCTTCGGGTGTGACGTAGTTGGGCTGGCTACTGACCTGGCGTTCTACCGGCAGGTCAGTTTGTTCACCAGCAATATCTTCATTGACGAAAGCGCGGCTCATGGCAGTTCCCCCTGTGTGGAGTTTAGGCCATGCTCGCAGGCTTTGGGTTTTCCCGGTTATCCGAAAACGACCTGTTGCGTGCGATAAATCCATGCCTTCCAGGCATCAGTAGTGATACCACTTCAGCTCCAGCAGCACTTCGTTCTCGGGCGAAGCGACGTGGCTGAATTCACGCTGGGCGCTCAGGCGCAGGCCGAGGTTGCGTGACAGTTCCCATTGCTGGTTCAGGCTCAGGCTACGGCGTACTTCGCCATTGATGAAGAAGTCGCCGCGGGTTTCCAGGCTCAGGTTGCCCAGCGGATTTTTCCACAGCACGCCGCTGTTGAAGCCGGCCGCCGGGGAGAGGAACTGCGCGACATCATTGTTGTGCTCGACACGTACCGTGCCCAGGGCGAAACCCAGCACATCCTCGCCCAACTGCCAGGTACCGCCACCGCCGCCATTGACGTGACTGACCAGGGTTTCGTCGTCGTGCTTGCCCGGCACACGCTCCAGGCCGCCGGTCACTTGCCATGACCAGGGTTGCAGCAGTTCATTGCGCGGGGTCAGCGAGCGAATCGTCGCCAGATCGAATTGTTGCAGCTGCCACTCGTTGCCTTCGTACTGGCGCAGCTTCATCTGCAGGATTTCAATCTGTGCACCGAGCGGGAAGCTCTCGGCATTGTCGTTGAGGTCGTGATAGGCCATGCGCAGGCCGTACTCACCAAAAGCCTTGTCGCCACGGGTGCCAAGGCCCGCCTGCCAGGTTCGCGACTGATGACCGTCCTCCGGCAGTCCCGGGCGTTCGATGGACAACTCCGGCGGCGGGTTCTGGTTAATTGCCCGCAGTAGCTCGAAACTGCGTTGCGCGCGCGCCGGGTCTCGCTCCTGGCCGTTGGCCCGGTAGCGCTCGAGGCGATAGGCGGCATCGATAATCAGCGCCTGGCGGTCCCGTGGCAGGGCCTTGAAGGTTGGCGCCTGCAGCTGTTTCTGGTCGGCGCTGACCTTCAGCACCCACTGTTGTTCGTCGTCGGACAGCGGCTCGGCCCGGCTCAGCAACTCTCGTTCGCGGGACGGGCGGTAATCGATCTTTTCCACCAGCCCTGCATCTTTCACGGCCTTGACCGTGTCGGTAGGGATCGCGGTCAACGGGAATTGTTCGGTGAGCCTGAGGCCAGGTCGCGCGACTTGCAGCAGTTCCAGCAAGCGGTAGGAGCAGTTCTCATCGAAGAAGAAATAGTCGAACTGGATCTGCTTGAGCTCCCAGACGTGTTCAACCATGCGCTCGGTTTCGACCTGCGTCAGGTTCAGTCGGTACTCCCACAGGTCACGGTTCTCCAGGCTGCGGTATTCCGAGAGTTTTTCCTGGTAGGGCACCAGTGCAAACAGTCCCGGATAACCGCCCATCAGGCCTTTCCAGGCGTACAAAATGCTGTTGTCCGAGCCTTCGATGTAGGCGCCGAAGTTGATCGCGTAGCTGAGCAGGGCGGTGTTGTTGCTTTGCACGTCGGCCTGGTCGATACGCAGCAGCGTATGACCGAACATCGAGGAGGGGCTGTTGAGGTAGGCCGCGGGGAAAATCATCACTGCGCTGTGGGGCGAGACGTCCTTGAACCATTGCTTGAATTCACTGCAGTCCACCGCCGGCAAGTCGGTGAGGTTGAGCTGCGCTTTCAGCCAGCGGGTACGGGCCGGGTAAACGCATTGGGCGTGCTGCTGGCCCAGGCTGGCCGGGCCGTAGAGCGCCTGCACAGTGGCCGCCAGTTCCGCATCGGGGTGCTCGGCACCCTGGGCTGCCAGGAAGAACTTTTTATCGCTGATGTAGCTGCGCCAGCCACCCAGTTTGGCGGTTTCGTAATGCCCCAGGGAAATCCAGAACGGGTCGTTGGCCAGTTGCTGCAAGCGTTGGTTGTCGAAGTGAGGCGCAGCGGAAAGCGGGGCGCAGACAAACAGCGCCAGACAGGCAAGGCGTTTGAGCATGGTGGGCAACTTGAGTCGAAAAAATAAAGACCAAAGGCAGTCAGGTCCAAAAAATAAAGCCCGCTCCGGTGACGGAGCGGGCGAGGTCGAGCTTAAGCAGGGGTCGCGTATTTGGCCAGGCGGGCGTCGCCCTTGAGCACAGCCAGGGTGTTGGTATGCACATCTTCAGCGGTCACGTCAGCTTTGCTGAAGATCTGCTGGAAGTGCTCGTGAGTGACGGCGGCGAAATGTGCACGGTCTTCTGGTGCGACGCCCAGGACCACCGCGTAGGTGGTCAGCGCTTCGCCCTGGCCCTTGGCCATGTCTTCGGAGAG
Organism: Pseudomonas sp. Irchel s3b6; assembly: GCF_900187415.1. Classification (NCBI taxonomy): domain Bacteria; kingdom Pseudomonadati; phylum Pseudomonadota; class Gammaproteobacteria; order Pseudomonadales; family Pseudomonadaceae; genus Pseudomonas; species Pseudomonas sp. Irchel s3b6. The sequence continues at coordinate 162,596 of NZ_FYDM01000007.1, forward strand.
CTCGTTCATCATGCCGTTCATGGCGACCCAGGACTTGCCGCCATAGGTCAGCGCAGCGTTGGTGGCGCAGCCGTTGGTGCCCGAGGTCATGCCGAAGGTAGCGTTGCCGGAGGTGCCGTTGGTGGTGGAAGCCAGGAAGTGCGCCGGGGTGCCGCGCTGACCTTCGAACAGCATGTTGCCCCAGCCGCAATCCGGCCCGCCTGGCGCCTGGGCCATGGCGTTGAGGGATGCAACGGTGAAGAGAGTACCAAGAAGAATCCGTTTCATAGCTGTGTTCTCTTTTATGTGCGTACCAATGGACAGGAGTTCTGAGGCCAATTTGGCATCAGTGGGCCGGTTATTAGTCCAGCCGCGCAGGATGGAGTTTAGGCACGATCCGCCGGATCTGTGTAGTTTTGCATGACTCTCCTGCATAACCATTGATTTGACCCCCGCTGCGCTGGGGGGGCGGCGCTTGGCGATGCTTTTAGCCAAGGCGCGCCTTGCCAGTCTGGTGCGGGCGGCGCCAGAATGCCTCAACTGCCCCGCCTGAAGTAAGGAAGCCCGATGCCTGATCCTGTTGCTGCCAGTTTGCGTCTAGCGCCTGAAGCGCTGACTCGTCCGTTTTCCGCTGAACAGTTCAGCTTCTCTACCACCAATGAACTGGAACCTTTTCGCGGTGTGCTCGGCCAGGAACGTGCGGTCGAAGCCTTGCAGTTCGGTGTGGCCATGCCCCGCCCCGGTTACAACGTGTTTGTCATGGGCGAACCCGGCACGGGTCGCTTCTCGTTCGTCAAACGCTACCTCAAGGCCGAAGGCAAGCGCCTGCAGACCCCGGCGGACTGGGTCTACGTCAACAATTTCGATGAGCCGCGCGAGCCCCGGGCGCTGGAGTTGCCATCAGGCACGGCGGGTGCGTTTATTGCGGACATCAATGGCTTGATCGACAACCTGCTGGCGACCTTTCCGGCAGTCTTCGAACACCCGTCCTACCAGCAAAAGAAAAGCGCCATCGACCGGGCCTTCAACCAGCGCTACGACCGCGCCCTGGATGTGATCGAGCGCCTGGCACTGGAAAAGGAAGTCGCGCTGTACCGTGACAGCAGCAACATTGCCTTTACCCCGATGAGTGAAGGCAAGGCGTTGGACGAGGCGGAATTCGCCCAACTGCCGGAAGCCGTTCGCGAGCGCTTTCATGAAGACATTTCCGTCCTGGAAGAGCGTCTGAACGAAGAGTTGGCCAGTTTGCCGCAGTGGAAGCGTGAGTCGAGCAACCAGTTGCGCCAGCTCAACGAAGAGACCATCACCCTGGCCCTGCAGCCGTTGCTTTCGCCACTATCGGAAAAGTACGCGGAAAACGCGGCGGTGTGCGGCTACCTGCAAGCGATGCAGGTGTACCTGCTCAAGACCGTCGTCGAGCAATTGGTCGACGACAGCAAGACCGACGCAGTCGCGCGCAAAATGCTGGAAGAGCAATACGGCCCTAGCCTGGTGGTGGGGCATCCGTTCAGCGGTGGCGCACCGGTGGTGTTCGAGCCGCATCCTACCTATGACAACCTGTTTGGCCGCATCGAATACAGCACCGATCAAGGCGCGCTGTATACCACCTATCGGCAATTGCGCCCGGGCGCACTGCACCGCGCCAACGGCGGCTTCCTGATTCTCGAAGCTGAAAAGATGCTCAGCGAGCCCTTTGTCTGGGATGCGCTGAAGCGGGCCCTGCAGTCACGCAAACTGAAAATGGAGTCGCCGCTGGGCGAACTGGGTCGGCTGGCCACGGTGACCCTGTCGCCGCAACATATCCCGTTGCAGGTCAAGGTCGTCATCATCGGTGCGCGCCAGTTGTACTACACGCTGCAGGACCTGGATCCGGACTTCCAGGAGATGTTCCGGGTGCTGGTGGACTTCGACGAAGACATCCCGTTGGTTGACGAGAGCCTGGAGCAGTTCGCCCAGTTGCTCAAGACCCGCACCTCGGAAGAGGGCATGGCGCCGCTGACGGCCGATGCGGTCGCGCGTCTGGCGACTTACAGTGCGCGCCTGGCCGAACACCAGGGGCGTTTGTCGGCACGTATTGGTGATCTGTTCCAACTGGTCAGCGAGGCGGACTTCATTCGTCACCTGGCGGCTGACGAGATGACCGACGCCGGGCACATCGAGCGTGCGCTCAAGGCCAAGGCCACCCGTACCGGGCGTGTGTCGGCGCGGATTCTCGATGACATGCTGGCCGGAATCATCCTGATCGACACCGATGGTGCAGCGGTGGGCAAGTGTAACGGCCTGACCGTGCTGGAAGTCGGTGACTCGGCCTTCGGTATACCGGCGCGGATCTCCGCCACGGTCTACCCGGGGGGCAGCGGTATTGTCGACATCGAGCGAGAGGTCAACCTCGGCCAGCCGATTCACTCCAAGGGCGTGATGATTCTCACCGGGTATCTGGGCAGCCGTTATGCCCAGGAATTCCCCTTGGCGATCTCGGCGAGTATTGCGCTGGAGCAGTCCTACGGTTATGTCGACGGTGACAGCGCGTCCCTGGGCGAGGCCTGCACGCTGATTTCGGCCTTGTCGAAAACCCCGCTCAAGCAGTGCTTTGCCATCACCGGCTCGATCAACCAGTTCGGTGAAGTGCAGGCGGTGGGTGGGGTCAACGAGAAGATCGAAGGCTTCTTCCGGCTCTGTGAAGCGCGGGGTTTGACCGGCGAGCAGGGTGCGATCATTCCCCAGGCCAACGTGGCCACGCTGATGCTTGATGAGCGGGTGCTGGCGGCCGTACGTGCCGGTTTGTTCCATGTCTATGCGGTGCGTCAGGCCGACGAGGCATTGAGCCTGCTGGTGGGCGAAGCGGCCGGTGATCCGGATGAAGAGGGCCAATTCCCCGAGGGCAGCGTCAACGCGCGGGTGGTGGAGCGCTTGCGGGTGATTGCCGAGATGATCAGCGAAGAGGACTTGAAAGAGGCCGAGAAGGAACTGGCCCACGAAGCCCTGATCGCGGCCAAGCCGGCCAGACTCTAGAAACATGGCATTGCCATTGTGGCGAGGGAGCTTGCTCCCGCTCGACCGGTCCGCGCTCGGGCAAAGCAGTCGTAAACGGGTATCTGCGGGTTGACTGAACATCCGCGTTGCCCGTTTTAGGACCGCTTTGCGGTCCAGCGGGAGCAAGCTCCTTCGCCACGGGTTTGTTGTGGGCCCTAACAGGTTCGCTGATTGCCACCCAGGTGGCGACAATAAAACAGCAAATGACCATTCGGCGCCTTCCTGGCGCCGTCAACCTGCTGATTCCGCTTTTCTTCTATGCTCAGCTCAAGGACATCGACAGTCATCACTGGATCGAGCCAGCCTTCGCGTGGAGGCTGAACACCGGATCTACCGAGGGTCGCCGCTATGTCGCGCAACCTCTGCCTCACCCGTCAGTGCCTGGGCCTGGTCACCCGTATCGAATGCAGTATTCGCCCGCTAGCCGGGGATACGGGCATGTGGACCTTGTTGTTTGCCGCCGGCATGGCCGGTGAGCAGCCTTCGGCAATCAAGGCCCAAGGCCCGTTTCATGGTCCGTTCGTGGCTGAATCCATCCTCGATACCATCGTTGAAAGCCTGACGATGCATGGTTACCAGTTGACTGATGATCCGCAAATCTGGTGCTTGCACCTGCAGGCCCAACTGCGGGAAATCAACGGTGGCCGTTGCCGCAACCCGAGTGGTTTCGAGTTCCATCCCGAGCATTAGGCGGCTACTCGGCAGGGCTTGGGGGGGGAGCCTTGTCGAGTTTGACCTCGAATCCATATTCGACCGTCTCGAGGTCGGTGCGCTGGTACGTTTCCAGGCTGGTCGGCTGGCCGTAGAAATAGTGCGCATCGAACGCTGCGATTCCTTTCTGGCCGGTGTCGTGGCGGACCTTCAGAATCTCCTTCAGGTAGAGACCGCTCGCGTCCTTGGCAAAGAAGCGCCAGTCTGGCGCGGGGAACAGCTTCTGGTCCACCACCAGAACGTTGCCCTTGAGTGTCAGGCCTTTGGGCAGCTTGCCTGCGCTGAGGCTGTTTTTTTCAATGATGGCGAGAAACAGTGGCATCGAGCCGACAACGTAGGCGGGGGGCTGGGGGAACAGCGTCAGGTCGTACGTAATGGTCGCCCGCAGAGGGTCGACGGCAAAGGCTTCGGGGGGCAGGTCGACGGGTTTGCCACGGCTGCCTTTTTCATCCTGGGTGAAGAAGGTCACGGGTGTATCGCCGGGGCTGAAGGTGTTGCCGAGCAGTTCGTCGTTAAAGCTTCTGGGGTGGTCAAACTCGATGCGTGCAGCGCTGGGATCCTCCACCGATTGGCTGATACGAACACTTTTTTTCAGTTGCTCCTCATTCAGCGAGGCACCTTTGAGCCAGCTGCCGGCCTGATCGTCATACACCGTGACCGGAAGTTTCAGGCTTTGGATGGTTTTGTCGGTGGTGGTGCGGTCAAGGCGTCGTACCGGCAAGTCCAGGTCCTTGCGGGTGACCGTGACGGTTGAAAAGTCCGCGACGTGGACGTCCAGGCTGTCGATCGGGCCGTTGAAATACACTTTGGCGTACTGGTGCGTTTGTTGTTGCTCAAAGCTGCGAAGCTCGTCGTTGAGCTTTTTTTCCAGGGCATCACTCCAGGCTGCTTGCTGCTGCATCCTGGCGAGCTGTTTCTGGTAGAAGGCAATTTGCGTGGGGTCTTGATTGATCGAGCCGGCGCGGGAAAGAAATTGCCCGGTCTGGTCTTTGGCCTGGACGATCAGCGGGTTGACCGAGATGCCCTTGACTTCGAGGGCCAGTGCGGCATGGTTGTTGAACTCGATTTCGGCGTAGTGCTTGTCCAGGGCGCGCAAGACGAGGCTGATGTTGCCGTCGCTGCGCGCTTGCCCGATATCCTTTTTCGTCAGGTTGAAGGTCACCACCTCGCGAGGTGCGATGACTTTGATCTTGCCCTGCAGTGTCTGCGGTTGCGGCTGGTTCTTGTTGTCGACCTTCAGCCCCTCGGTAAAGGGATAAGCGACAGTCAGGACATCCGGATCGGTCAGGTTGGCGCTGGACGGGCTCAACTGAATGCCGGGGTTGGTTTCCGACCACTCGGGCCGGAAGGGGATGACCTGCCTGTTATTCAGCGTGACGGATTGCCATTCCAGGCGATAAGGGAGGGGAAGGCCGGAAGGCGTGTTGAAGCTGAAGGGGAAGACCGGTTGCAGGTCGGTCAGGTAATCGGAGCTGGAGTGCTTGCGCAGTACAAACAGGCCATTGATGTAGGTGTCGACCAGCGCTTGCAGGCTGGGGTAGTGCCTGAGCGGCGCCAGGGTGTCTTCGGCGTATTCGGTTTCGATCGGCTTGCTGTCGAGCGCTTGCTGTGCGCGTTCGAGCAGGAGCAGTGAGCTACCGAGGTGGCTCACGGCATCCTTGAGCTTGGGGTCCTGAATCGCGTCCAGCGACTTTTCGAACTGCGCGGTCTTGTCCTCAAGGCTCTGCGGTGGGGTGTCAGCGCTGGGCGAGCAGCCACCCATCAGCGCCGCGAGGCAAAGGCCGATAGTCGTCGAGGGCAATCGCCAATCCATTTTCCGGTTTCCTGTACGGCGCCACGCAGCGGTGCGGATGCTTTGGACGTTAGCAGAAATTCGCTTTGCCACACTCGCAGGTTGTGGATTTGTCTGCGGTTTATGGGGATTTGAGCGGCTGATATACTCGCCGCCATTTTCAGCCCTGACGTGAGATTCAATGGAACGCTTTATCGAAAATACAATGTACGCGTCGCGCTGGTTGCTGGCGCCGATCTACTTCGGCCTGTCCCTGGGCTTGCTGGCCTTGGCCCTGAAGTTCTTCCAGGAAGTCTTTCACGTTATTCCCAACGTGTTCACGATGGCCGAGTCCGACCTGATCCTGGTGCTGCTGTCGCTGATCGACATGGCGCTGGTGGGGGGGCTGCTGGTGATGGTGATGATCTCCGGGTACGAAAACTTCGTGTCCCAGCTCGACATCGATGAATCCAAGGAAAAGCTCAACTGGTTGGGCACGATGGACTCTTCTTCGCTGAAGATGAAAGTCGCGGCCTCCATCGTGGCGATTTCCTCGATCCACCTGCTGCGTATCTTCATGGACGCCAAGAACGTCGATCCCGAGCACCTGAAGTGGTACGTGATCATCCACATGACGTTCGTGATTTCTGCGTTCGCCATGGGTTATCTGGACAAGCTGACCAAGCACTGATTGCTCGCCCCTGCGCAGTGCCTTGCCGCCCGGCCGTTGAGAAACGGACGGGCGGTGGCGTTTCTGGCTTGTGCTTTGCGGCGCCGGGGAATATCCCTGTAAGGGCTCGGGGTCGCCATTGCGCGGGGTGCATTCATGAATCTGCAGGAGTTGAACGCCTATGCCATCGCCCGGAAAGTCGATGAGCTGAACCTGATCTCCATGGAAGGCGGGATCTACGTGCTTGAAGCCCGAATGCACGGAGCGGCTCATGTGGTCGAAGACCGACACGGCCAGGTGATGCACCTGCGTTCGGTGGAGCATGCGCGGGAGGTGCTGCACGCCTTTCCCGACCTGCCGTTCAACCTGGTCCATACCTCGGTGCATGACGAGATGTGCGGCCTGGGTTCCAGTGGGGAAGAGAGCCTGAAGGTGCCGCTCTAGGCGTCGAGTCGGGTATGTAGGGGGTGGCCTGACAGGGCTTCCCCCTGATCACGGCCACGGCATCTGTGCTAGTCTGCTCGCCCTTTTGGTTCCGGGCGTCCCGGGATGCGCTGTGCTCGCACGGCGATGTCTCGGGCCGTCCGCACAGCGGAGCAGTGTCATGTCCGAAGTAAATCTGTCCACCGACGAAACCCGCGTCAGCTACGGCATTGGCCGTCAGTTGGGCGACCAACTGCGCGACAACCCGCCACCGGGTGTTAACCTGGACGCGATCCTGGCCGGTCTGACCGACGCATTCGCCGGTAAGGAAAGCCGTGTTGGCCAGGAAGCCATGTCGGCCAGCTTCAAGGTTATCCGTGAAATCATGCAAGCCGAAGCGGCTGCCAAGGCTGAAGCCGCAGCCGGTGCTGGCCTGGCATTCCTGGCTGAAAACGCCACGCGTGATGGCATCACCACTCTGGCTTCCGGTCTGCAATTCGAAGTGCTGACCGCAGGTGAGGGCGCCAAGCCATCCCGTGAAGACACCGTGCGTACTCACTACCATGGCACCCTGATCGACGGCACTGTGTTCGACAGCTCCTACGAGCGTGGCCAGCCTGCAGAGTTCCCGGTTGGCGGCGTGATCGCTGGCTGGACCGAAGCCCTGCAACTGATGAACGCCGGTAGCAAATGGCGCCTGTACGTGCCGAGCGAGCTGGCTTACGGCGCTCAAGGCGTTGGCAGCATTCCGCCGCACAGCGTTCTGGTATTCGACGTCGAGCTGCTGGACGTTCTGTAAGACCTGAGTGTGGAGCGGGCTCGATAATGTGGGAGCGGGCTTGCTCGCGAAGACGGAAGGTCAGACAACATCAATGTTGGATGTCAGATCGCTTTCGCGAGCAAGCCCGCTCCCACAGGGTTCGCTCCGACATTTTGCATACAACCTTCATATCTCGAGCTTGTTGTTCAGCTCATTGGTCGGGCGCAATGCTCGGGCATAGCAGAACAGAAACAGGTTGCGTACCAGTTCCTTGAGCACCACTGGCTCGCTGGAACTCAGGCCGTTGACGTCCAGATCACCCTGGTCCTGTAGCTCGTTCAAGGCTTCTTCTTCAAGTACCGCGCATACTTCCCCGGTCTCCCGATGCAGGATCCTGAGGTAAGGGTGCGGGCGGTCCAGCCAGGCATCGATCAAGTAAGTCATGATGCTCATCTCCTTTTTAATGGTTTGATGAGAATAATTCTTATTCAATTAATAGCAAGTGCCTATTGGCGGTTTGTGCTGTTTTTTGTGTGGGAATTGCTGAAGGTCAAAACGGATGGCGTTTTGCTACTGGGCGGGAAGGGGGGGCTAAACGGGGGATGCACCATCCCACGCCGGGCGCGGGATGGCATGCAACAGGCTCAGACCTTTCTGACGAACTCGGACTTGAGCTTCATCGGGCCAATGCCGTCGATCTTGCAGTCGATGTCGTGGTCGCCATCGCACAGGCGGATGTTCTTGACCTTGGTGCCAACCTTGACCACCAGCGAAGTGCCTTTGACCTTGAGGTCCTTGATCACGGTGATGGTGTCGCCATCTTGCAGGACATTGCCGACCGAATCCTTTTTTATGGTTTCATCGGACGCGGCTTCGGCTTCGCCATTGGCGGACCACTCGTGGGCGCACTCAGGGCAGATCAGCTGGGCGCCGTCTTCGTAGGTGTATTCGGAATTGCATTTTGGGCAGGGTGGCAACGTGCTCACTAAGGCTCCTTGGATTCAGGATCGCTAAAAGCGCACATTGTATAGGGTTTTACACGGGAGAGGGCACGACGGTGATGACCTGTGGGGGCGGGGTTGCTCGCGAAGAGGTCATAACATCCAACATCATCGTTGAATGGCACACCGCCTTCGTCGGAACGCCGCCCCCACAAGGGACCGCTTTTAGTGCGTACGGGCGACCGCAAACTCGCTCAATTCGACCAACGCATCGCGGTATTCACTGGCGGGCAGTGTTTCGAGGCAGGTGATCGCTCGGGCCACATAGTCGCGGGCCAGTTGCGCGGTGTAGTCCAGCGAGCCCGAAGCCTCCACGGCAGCACGGATGCTTTCCAGGTCTTCGATGCCGCCCTTCTGGATCGCCTGGCGCACCAGTGCCGCCTGTTCCGGCGTGCCTTCGCGCATGGTGTAGATCAGTGGCAGGGTCGGCTTGCCTTCGGCCAGGTCGTCGCCGACATTCTTGCCCAGAGTTTCTGCATCGCCACGGTAGTCGAGCAGGTCGTCGACCAGTTGGAAGGCTACGCCCAGGTGGTCGCCAAAGGTACGCAAGGCTTCGCTCTGTTCCACTGTCGCGCCCGCCAGGGCAGCGGCACTGTGGGTCGAGGCCTCGAAGAGCATCGCGGTTTTGCCGCGGATGACTTCCATGTAGGTTTCTTCGGTGGTGCTGGCATCGCGCACCTTGGACAGCTGCAACACTTCGCCTTCGGCGATGATTCGCGTGGCTTGCGAGAGGATCTTCATCACCGGCATCGAGCCCAGTTCGACCATCATCTCGAACGAGCGCGAATACAGGAAGTCACCAACCAGCACGCTTGGCGCATTGCCCCACATGGCGTTGGCGGTCGAGCGTCCACGGCGCATGCCGGACATATCGACCACGTCGTCATGCAACAGGGTGGCGGTGTGCAGGAACTCGATAGTGGCCGCCAGCAGGCGCATGTCGTCGCCTTCGCGACCCAGGGCCTTGCCGCACAGCAGCACTAATAAAGGACGCAGGCGTTTACCGCCAGCCGAGGTGATGTAGTCGCCGATTTTCGATACCAGCGGCACTCGGGAAGTCAGCTGCTTCTTGATGATGCCGTCGACGGCGTTAAAATCGTCCGCCACCGCGCGGTAGAAAGCTTGGGGTTGCATCAGCGACAGTTGCTCCAGAAGGGTTGCGCGGCATGCTAGGACCCACGCCAGCAGGTGTCAAGGCGCGATGGAAGGCCCCTTGCAAGGTGCTCGCGCCTTGCGTACAATCGCGCACCCTGAACTTCCTGGGCAGCACCTGCCTTACGCAATTGCAATCGGGCCTTCCAGCCCCATGCAGCCATGCCAGCCAATACCTCTTCTTATAAAGAGCTGGGTGAGCAGGATTATCGGAGAAATACCATGTCTTATGCAGTAATCGTTACTGGCGGCAAGCAGTACAAAGTCGCCCCAGGTGAATACCTGAAGATCGAAAAACTGGAAATCGCTACCGGCGAATCCGTTACTTTTGATCGCGTTCTGTTGGTTGCCAATGGCGACGACGTGAATATCGGCGCTCCAGTTGTTGCTGGCGCTACCGTTGTGGCTGAAGTGATCTCCCAAGGTCGTCACGATAAAGTCCGCATCATCAAGTTCCGTCGCCGTAAGCACCACATGAAGCGTATGGGCCACCGCCAGTGGTACACCGAGATCAAAATCACCGGTATTCAGGCTTAATTTCAGCCTAATTCCTCACTAGGAGAATTGAACTCATGGCACACAAAAAAGCTGGTGGTAGTACCCGTAACGGTCGCGACTCAGAAGCCAAACGCCTTGGCGTGAAGATGTATGGCGGCCAGGTTATCATCCCGGGCAACATCATCGTGCGTCAGCGCGGCACCCAATTCCACGCTGGCTACGGCGTTGGCATGGGTAAAGATCACACTCTGTTCGCGAAAATCGACGGCGTGATCAAGTTCGAAGTAAAAGGCGCTTTCAACCGCCGTTACGTGAGCATTGTCCCGAAGACTCCAGTCGTCGCGGCATAATTACGTAGTTGCTGGAAAAGCCCTGTCTTGCGACGGGGCTTTTTCGTTTGTGGGGTGAGTCTCTTGCAAAACTGTTTGTATGGGCTGCCGGCGCTGGATGACACGGTCGTTGATTGGGGTCGCTGCGCTCATTTTTGCAAGAGTCTTATGTCTTAGTGTTTTTCGGCTCGTCCGTATGGCGAGAGGCGTTTTGTTATGAAGTTCGTTGATGAAGTATCGATTCGAGTAAAAGCTGGTGACGGCGGCAACGGTTGCATGAGTTTCCGTCGCGAAAAATTCATCGAAAACGGTGGTCCTAACGGTGGTGATGGGGGTGACGGCGGTTCGGTCTACATGATCGCCGACGAAAACCTCAACACCCTGGTCGACTACCGTTACACCCGGCACTTTGATGCCGAGCGTGGCTCGAACGGCGGCAGTACCGACTGCACCGGCAAGAAGGGTGAAGAGTTGGTGTTGCGGGTTCCGGTCGGTACCACGGTGATCGACTCGGCGACCCAGGAAGTCATTGGCGACCTGACCAAGGCGGGTCAGCGTCTGTTGGTGGCGCATGGTGGCTGGCACGGTCTGGGTAACACCCGATTCAAGTCCAGTACCAACCGCGCGCCGCGCCAGACTACGCCAGGCAAGCCGGGCGAGCAGCGTGACCTCAAGCTGGAAATGAAGGTGTTGGCCGACGTCGGCCTGCTGGGCTTGCCGAATGCCGGTAAAAGTACCTTTATCCGTTCGGTCTCCGCCGCCAAGCCGAAAGTGGCCGATTACCCGTTCACCACCCTGGTGCCAAACCTGGGTGTGGTCAGTGTCGACCGCTGGAAGAGCTTTGTGGTCGCCGATATTCCGGGGCTGATCGAGGGCGCATCCGATGGCGCGGGCCTGGGGATTCGCTTCCTCAAGCACTTGTCGCGTACCCGTCTGCTGTTGCACCTCGTCGACATGGCGCCACTGGATGAAACCAGTGCTGCGGATGCTGCCGAAGTGATCGTCAGCGAGCTGACCAAGTTCAGCCCGTCCCTGGCTGAGCGTGATCGTTGGCTGGTGCTGAACAAGTGCGACCAGATCCTTGAGGAAGAGCATGAGGAGCGGGTCAAGGAGATCGTTGATCGCCTGGAGTGGGCCGGTCCGGTCTACGTCATCTCGGCCATCGCCAAAGACGGCACCGATCGCCTGACGCGTGACATCATGCGTTACCTGGAAGATCGTGCTGATCGTCTGGCTAACGACCCGGCTTACCGTGAAGAGCTGGCTGATCTCGATCAGCGCATCGAAGACGAGGCGCGTGCCCAGTTGCAGGCGCTGGATGACCAGCGTGCCCTGCGTCGCAGCGGCGTGAAGTCGGTCCATGACATCGGTGACGATGATTGGGATGAAGAAGATGTGGATGACGAAGATGGTCCGGAAATCATTTACGTCCGTGACTGATTCGTTGCAGTAAACTACAAGCGCCGCTCACTGAGCGGCGTTTTAGTATCTGTAAAAAACAACTACGAATAATCGCATGGGTGGCGCTGGGTCGCGCCGCTCGCCGGCATAGGTTGGAAGATGATGCGGAGCAAGGTGACAGGTGCGCAGCGTTGGGTCGTGAAGATCGGCAGCGCTTTGCTGACGGCTGACGGCAAGGGTCTGGATCGCGCGGCAATGGGCGTCTGGGTTGAGCAAATGGTTGCGCTGCATGAGGCGGGTGTCGAGCTGGTGCTGGTGTCCTCCGGGGCGGTGGCGGCGGGCATGAGTCGCCTTGGTTGGACCGCACGACCCAGTGCGATGCATGAGCTGCAGGCGGCTGCCGCCATCGGACAGATGGGGTTGGTGCAGGCCTGGGAGTCGAGCTTTGCCGAGCATGGCCGGCACACGGCGCAGATTCTCCTGACTCATGACGACTTGTCCGACCGCAAGCGTTACCTCAATGCGCGTAGTACCCTGCGCGCGCTGGTCGAGCTCAAGGTCATTCCGGTGATCAACGAGAACGATACGGTGGTCACTGACGAAATCCGTTTCGGTGACAACGACACGCTGGCGGCGCTGGTGGCCAACCTGGTCGAGGCTGATCTGTTGGTGATTCTCACCGATCGTGACGGCATGTTCGATGCTGATCCGCGCAACAATCCGGATGCCAAGCTGATTTACGAGGCGCGTGCCGATGATCCAGCGCTGGATGCGGTGGCTGGCGGTACGGGTGGCGCATTGGGGCGTGGCGGCATGCAGACCAAGTTGCGTGCGGCGCGTCTGGCGGCGCGTTCGGGGGCTCATACCATTATCGTGGGTGGGCGCCTGGAGCGGGTGCTCGATCGCCTGAAGGTGGGTGAGCGCATTGGCACCTTGCTGTCGCCTGAGCGCGGCATGCTGGCTGCGCGCAAGCAGTGGCTGGCCGGGCATCTGCAGACCCGCGGTACGCTGGTGCTGGACGAGGGGGCAGTGGCGGCATTGTCCCAGGGTAACAAGAGCCTGCTGCCGGTCGGCGTAAAGCTGGTCCAGGGCAGCTTCCGTCGGGGCGAGATGGTGGTCTGCGTGGCGCCGGATGGTCGTGAGATTGCCCGTGGCCTGGCCAACTACAGTGCGCTTGAAGCGCAAAAAATCATCGGTCAATCGTCCGAGTCGATTGTCGGTCTGTTGGGTTACATGGCGGAGCCTGAGCTGGTTCACCGCGATAACCTGATTCTGGTTTAAGGAAAGTGCGTATGCGCATGGTGAAAGGATTGTTGGGGTTGTTGCTGGCGATGCCACTGCTGGCATCGGCGGAGGAAATTGGTCAGGTGTCGACGGTGTTCAAGTTCGTTGGGCCAAACGATCGTATCGTCGTTGAGGCGTTCGATGACCCGAAGGTGGATGGTGTGACTTGCTACCTGTCTCGCGCCAAGACGGGCGGGGTGAAGGGTGGGTTGGGGTTGGCGGAAGACCGGGCCGAGGCGTCCATCGCCTGTCGTCAGGTTGGTCCGATCAGCTTCAAGGGTGAGCTCAAGGATGGTGATGAGGTGTTCAAGGAGCGTACCTCCCTGGTGTTCAAGACCATGCAGGTGGTGCGCTTCCTCGACAAGAAGCGCAATACCCTGGTGTATCTGGTCTACAGCGATCGCTTGATCGAGGGTAGTCCTCAGAATGCGGTGACGGCGATTCCGATTTTGCCTTGGGCGCACGCTCAATAAGTAAACGAAGATCCAAATGTGGGGGCGGGCTTGGTCCGCTCCCATTTTTTTGCGCTGCGATCACTGAATCACAGGCAATAAAAAACCGACCCTGAGGTCGGTTTTTTAATGAGCGTGTCGCTTAGGCAGCAGCGGCAACGTTCAGAGCCTTGACGTGGCCATTCAGGCGGCTCTTATGACGAGCAGCTTTGTTCTTGTGGATGATGCCTTTATCGGCCATACGGTCGATAACAGGCACGGCCAGAACGTAAGCGGCTTGCGCTTTAGCAGCGTCTTTTGCGTCGATGGCTTTAACTACATTCTTGATGTAGGTACGAACCATGGAACGCAGGCTGGCGTTGTGGCTGCGACGCTTCTCAGCCTGTTTTGCACGTTTTTTGGCGGAAGGTGTGTTGGCCACCGTCGAGCTCCTCGAAAGACTTTTTGGGAAATAGCAAACAAAATAGGCCGCGAATCATGCCGATGAGTTGAAGTCTTGTCAAGGGCGGTTGAGACGTTCCGCTAAGTGGTAGGTATAAATCACCGGGATATTTCATTCCGGCGTACGACCTGTAAACTCGCGAGCTTTGGCTCTGTGCTGTTGCGGCGCGGAGTATCGCATAAGTAGGCGCATTGTTCGCCTGCTGTTTATCGACAGGCACAAAACTCTTCAATGAACCTGCTCAAATCCTTGGCTGCCGTCAGCTCTATCACGATGATTTCCCGGGTTCTGGGGTTTGTCCGTGACACCCTCATCGCCCGCATTTTCGGCGCCGGCATGGCCACGGACGCCTTTTTCATTGCCTTCAAGCTGCCCAACCTGCTGCGGCGGATCTTTGCCGAGGGGGCTTTTTCCCAGGCGTTCGTGCCGATCCTGGCGGAATACAAAAGCCAGCAAGGCGAGGAGGCGACGCGGACTTTCGTTGCTTACGTTTCCGGTTTGCTGACGCTGGTGCTGGCGCTGGTCACTGTGCTCGGGGTGGTAGCGGCGCCTTGGGTGATCTGGGCTACAGCCCCCGGTTTTGTTGATACTCCGGAAAAATTCGAGCTGACCACCAGCCTGTTGCGAGTGACGTTTCCTTATATATTGCTGATCTCGCTGTCCTCGCTGGCCGGGGCCATCCTCAACACCTGGAACCGTTTTTCGGTACCGGCCTTCGTGCCGACGCTGCTCAACGTCGCCATGATCATCTTTTCGCTGTTCCTGACGCCGTACTTCGATCCGCCGGTCATGGCCCTCGGATGGGCGGTACTGGCTGGTGGCCTGGCGCAGTTGCTCTATCAGCTGCCGCACCTGAAAAAAATCGGCATGTTGGTGCTGCCGCGCCTGAATCTGCGCGACAGCGGCGTCTGGCGGGTCATGAAGCAAATGCTGCCGGCGATCCTCGGGGTTTCGGTCAGTCAGATTTCATTGATCATCAATACTATTTTTGCCTCGTTTCTGGTGGCGGGGTCGGTGTCCTGGATGTACTACGCCGATCGCTTGATGGAGTTGCCATCCGGTGTGCTGGGGGTGGCGCTGGGGACCATTCTGCTGCCGACCCTGGCCAAGACCTACGCCAACAAGGACCGTCACGAGTACTCGCGCATCCTCGACTGGGGCCTGCGCCTGTGTTGTGTGCTGGTATTGCCGTGCGCCCTGGCGCTGGGGATCCTGGCCGAGCCGCTGACCGTTTCGCTGTTCCAGTACGGTCAGTTCAGCGCCTTTGATGCCGCCATGACTCAGCGCGCACTGGTGGCCTATTCGGTGGGGTTGCTCGGGATTATCCTGATCAAGGTGCTGGCGCCGGGCTTTTATGCACAACAGAACATCCGCACCCCGGTAAAAATCGCGATTTTCACCCTGGTGGTCACCCAGTTGTTCAACCTGGCCCTGATCGGTTCTCTGAAACACGCAGGCCTGGCGCTGGCCATCAGTCTCGGCGCCTGCCTCAATGCGGGATTGTTGTTCTATCAGCTGCGCAAGCAGAAGATGTATCAACCGCAACCGGGCTGGGGGAAGTTCAGCCTCAAGCTGGTGCTGGCCGTGGGCGTGATGTCGGCGGTGCTGCTGGGGCTGATGCATTTCATGCCGGCCTGGGGCGAGGGCGGCATGCTGGAGCGTTTCCTGCGCCTGGGGGCGTTGGTGGTTGCCGGCGTGGTCGCGTATTTCGGCATGCTGGCGCTGTTGGGTTTCCGCCTGCGGGACTTCAACCGCAAGGCGTTGAGCTAAGGACATTGGCTCAATAATGGCGGCTCGGATGGCGGTTTTGTCGGTTCGATCACTTTGGGTTACGGTGTTGCCTGTCGTCGGCCGCCGGGTGTGGTTATAATCGACCACTTTATGAGCAAGAAGCGCGTTATGCAGCTGGTTCGAGGCCTCCACAATCTGCGCCCCCAGCATCGGGGCTGCGTCGCCACTATTGGCAACTTTGACGGTGTTCACCGTGGCCACCAGGCTATCCTGGGCCGGCTGCGCGAACGTGCGCTTGAGTTGGGCGTGCCCAGCTGCGTGGTGATTTTCGAGCCGCAGCCGCGTGAATTCTTTGCGCCCGACACCGCGCCTGCCCGCTTGGCACGCTTGCGCGACAAGTTGCAGCTGCTGGCTGACGAAGGTGTTGACCGGGTGCTATGCCTGGCCTTTAACCAGCGGTTGAGCAAGCTCAGCGCCGCCGAGTTCGTCGAGACCATCCTGGTCGACGGCCTGGGCGTACAGCATCTTGAGGTCGGTGACGACTTCCGTTTCGGCTGTGACCGGGCAGGGGATTTCGATTTCCTGCAGCAGGCCGGGAAGGTTCACGGGTTTACGGTTGAAGCCGCACAGACGGTTGAACTCGAGGGTTTGCGTGTCAGCAGTACCCAGGTGCGTAATGCCCTGGCGGCCGCTGATTTCGCCTTGGCCGAGCGCTTGCTCGGTCGTCCGTTCCGGATTGCCGGGCGGGTCTTGCATGGGCAGAAGCTGGCGCGCCAACTGGGTACGCCGACGGCCAATGTGCAACTCAAGCGTCGTCGTGTGCCACTGTCCGGGGTCTACCTGGTCAGCGTCGACATCGACGGCAAGACCTGGCCGGGTGTCGCCAATATCGGCGTTCGGCCAACGGTCGCAGGTGATGGCAAAGCCCACCTGGAAATTCATGTTCTAGATTTTGCCGGCGATCTGTATGACCGGCGTTTGACGGTGGTTTTCCACCAAAAGCTGCGTGAAGAGCAGCGTTTCGCCTCTCTGGAGGCGCTTAAGACGGCGATCAATGCGGATGTCGCCGCCGCCCGTGCCTATGCCGCACCTAGCGCCCATCGCTAATGAAGAGCCTTAAATGACCGACTATAAAGCCACGCTAAACCTTCCGGACACCGCCTTCCCAATGAAGGCCGGCCTGCCTCAGCGCGAACCGCAGATTCTGCAGCGCTGGGACAGCATTGGCCTGTACCAGAAGTTGCGTGAGATTGGTAAGGATCGTCCAAAGTTCGTTCTGCACGACGGTCCTCCGTACGCCAACGGCACCATTCATATCGGTCACGCGCTCAACAAGATTCTCAAGGACATGATCATCCGCTCGAAAACCCTGTCGGGTTTCGATGCGCCTTATGTTCCGGGCTGGGACTGCCACGGCCTGCCGATCGAGCACAAGGTCGAAGTGACCCACGGCAAGAACCTCACCGCGGATAAAACCCGTGAGCTGTGCCGTACCTACGCCACCGAGCAGATCGAAGGCCAGAAGTCCGAGTTCATCCGCCTGGGTGTGCTGGGCGACTTCGCCAACCCGTACAAGACCATGGATTTCAAGAACGAGGCCGGTGAAATCCGTGCCCTGGCTGAAATCGTCAAGGGTGGTTTTGTGTTCAAGGGCCTCAAGCCTGTGAACTGGTGCTTTGACTGCGGTTCGGCCCTGGCGGAAGCGGAAGTCGAGTACGAGAACAAGAAGTCCTCGACCATCGACGTCGCGTTCCCGATCGCCGATGAAGCCAAGCTGGCGGCCGCGTTCGGCCTGCCGTCCCTGGGCAAGCCGGCTTCGATCGTGATCTGGACCACCACCCCGTGGACCATCCCGGCCAACCAGGCGCTGAACGTTCACCCCGAGTTCAACTACGCCCTGGTCGACGTCGGCGACAAGCTGCTGGTGCTGGCTGAAGAGCTGGTCGAGTCCTGCCTGGCGCGCTACAGCCTGGAAGGTTCGGTCATCGCCACCGCCACCGGTGCGGCGCTGGAACTGATCAATTTCCGTCACCCGTTCTACGACCGCCTGTCGCCGGTTTACCTGGCCGAGTACGTTGAGCTGGGCGCCGGCACTGGCGTGGTTCACTCCGCGCCCGCCTATGGCGTCGACGACTTCGTGACCTGCAAGCACTATGGCATGGTCAACGATGACATCCTGAACCCGGTGCAAAGCAACGGCGTTTACGTGCCTACGCTTGCGTTCTTCGGTGGCCAGTTCATCTGGAAAGCCAACCCGGCCATCGTCGACAAGCTGTCGGAAGTCGGCGCGCTGCTGCACACCAGCGTCATCGAACACAGCTATATGCACTGCTGGCGCCACAAGAGCCCGCTGGTCTACCGCGCCACCGCGCAGTGGTTCATCGGCATGGACAAAGAGCCTGTCGCGGGCGACACCCTGCGCAAACGTGCGATCAAAGCCATCGAAGACACCCAGTTCGTGCCGGCTTGGGGCCAGGCGCGTCTGCACTCGATGATCGCCAACCGTCCGGACTGGTGCATCTCCCGTCAACGCAACTGGGGCGTGCCGATCCCGTTCTTCCTGAACAAGGAAAGCGGCGAGCTGCACCCGCGCACTGTCGAGCTGATGGAAGAAGTGGCCAAGCGTGTCGAAGCCGAAGGCATCGAAGCCTGGTTCAAGATGGACGCCGCCGAGCTGCTGGGCGATGAAGCGCCACAGTACGACAAGATCAGCGACACCCTGGACGTCTGGTTCGACTCGGGCACCACGCACTGGCACGTCCTGCGCGGTTCGCACCCGATGGGCCATGAGGCCGGCCCGCGTGCCGACCTGTACCTGGAAGGTTCGGACCAGCACCGTGGCTGGTTCCACTCGTCCTTGCTGACCGGTTGCGCCATCGATAACCACGCGCCGTACCGCGAGCTGCTGACCCACGGTTTCACCGTCGACGAAGCGGGCCGCAAGATGTCCAAGTCCCTGGGCAACGTCATCGCGCCGCAAAAGGTCAACGACACCCTGGGCGCCGACATCATGCGCCTGTGGGTTGCATCCACTGACTACTCGGGCGAAATAGCGGTTTCCGACCAGATCCTGCAACGCAGTGCGGACGCCTACCGGCGTATCCGTAACACCGCGCGCTTCCTGCTGTCCAACCTGACCGGTTTCAACCCGGCCACCGACATCCTGCCGGCAGAAGAAATGCTCGCGCTGGACCGTTGGGCCGTGGACCGTACCTTGCTGCTGCAACGCGAGCTGCAAGAGCATTACGGCGAATACCGCTTCTGGAACGTCTACTCCAAGGTGCACAACTTCTGCGTGCAGGAGCTGGGCGGTTTCTACCTGGACATCATCAAGGACCGCCAGTACACCACCGGCGCCAACAGCAAGGCCCGTCGTTCGGCGCAAACCGCGCTGTTCCACATCTCCGAGGCGCTGGTGCGCTGGATCGCCCCGATCCTGGCCTTCACCGCTGACGAGCTGTGGCAGTACCTGCCAGGCGAGCGCAACGAATCGGTGATGCTCAATACCTGGTACGAAGGTCTGACCGAACTGCCGGAAGGCTTCGAGTTGGGTCGCGCGTACTGGGACCGGATCATGGCGGTCAAGGTCGCGGTCAACAAGGAAATGGAAATCCAGCGTGCGGCCAAGGCCGTCGGTGGCAACCTGCAAGCCGAAGTGACGCTGTTTGCCGAAGACGCCCTGAGCGACGACCTGGCCAAGCTGAGCAACGAACTGCGCTTCGTCCTGATCACCTCCACCGCCAGCGTTGCACCGTTCGCGCAGGCGCCGGCCGACGCAGTGGTTACCGAAGTCAGCGGCCTGAAGCTCAAAGTGGTCAAGTCGAGCCATGCCAAGTGCGCCCGTTGCTGGCACTGCCGTGAAGACGTCGGCGTGAACCCTGAGCATCCGGAAATCTGCGGTCGTTGCGTCGACAACATCAGCGGTGCCGGCGAGGTTCGTCACTATGCCTAATGCGGCGGGTCGTTTCGGACGACTGAGCTGGCTTTGGTTGAGCCTGCTGGTCCTGGTCATCGACCAGGCCAGCAAGTTCTACTTCGAAAGCTCGCTGACCCTGTACCAGCAAATCGTGGTGATCCCCGATTACTTCAGCTGGACCCTGGCCTACAACACGGGCGCGGCCTTCAGCTTCCTGGCTGACAGCTCCGGCTGGCAGCGCTGGTTGTTCGCCCTGATCGCCATCGGGGTCAGTGCGGTGCTGGTGGTCTGGCTCAAGCGCCTGGGGCGCAATGAAACCTGGCTGGCCGTTGCCTTGGCACTGGTACTGGGTGGCGCGCTGGGTAATCTTTACGACCGCATTGCCTTGGGCCATGTGATCGACTTCATTCTGGTGCATTGGCAGAACCGCTGGTATTTCCCGGCGTTCAACTTTGCCGACAGCGCCATCAGTGTCGGGGCGGTGATGCTCGCGCTGGATATGTTCAAAAGCAAGAAAACCGGAGAAACCGTTCATGACTGAACAGGCATTGGCTGAGCAACGCATCGGTCAGAACACGGAAGTCACATTGCACTTTGCATTGCGCCTGGAGAACGGCGACACGGTCGACAGCACCTTCGACAAGGCCCCGGCGACCTTCAAGGTCGGTGATGGCAACCTCTTGCCAGGTTTCGAAGCGGCGCTGTTCGGCTTCAAGGCCGGCGACAAGCGTACACTGACCATCGCGCCGGAAAACGCCTTTGGCCAGCCCAACCCGCAGAACGTACAGATCATTCCGCGTTCGCAGTTCCAGGATATGGAACTGTCCCCGGGCTTGCTGGTGATCTTCAACGATGCGGCCAATACCGAGCTGCCAGGTGTGGTGAAGGAATTCGATGACGCGCAAGTGACCATCGACTTCAACCACCCGTTGTCCGGCAAGACCTTGACCTTTGACGTAGAGATCATCGACGTCAAAGCGCTCTAACCGACTAAGCCGGCCTTTTGTAGGAGCGAGCTTGCTCGCGATGATCGTTAACGATGACGCGTATATCCTGGATAAACGCGGTGTCTTTGAGTTTTTCGCGAGCAAGCTCGCTCCTACAGGGCAAGACACGAGGCACAGCATGCAAATCAAACTCGCCAACCCCCGTGGCTTCTGCGCCGGTGTGGACCGGGCGATCGAAATCGTCAACCGCGCCCTGGAAGTCTTTGGGCCGCCGATCTATGTGCGTCACGAAGTGGTCCACAACAAATTCGTCGTGGAAGACCTGCGCGCCCGTGGGGCGATTTTTGTCGAAGAACTGGATCAGGTGCCGGATGACGTCATCGTGATTTTCAGTGCTCACGGCGTCTCCCAGGCCGTTCGCAGCGAAGCCGCAGGCCGTGGCCTGAAGGTATTCGATGCAACGTGCCCATTGGTCACCAAGGTGCATATCGAAGTGGCGCGCTACAGCCGCGACGGCCGCGAATGCATCCTGATCGGCCATGCCGGACACCCGGAAGTGGAAGGCACCATGGGCCAGTACGACGCCAGCAATGGTGGCGCGATCTACCTGGTCGAAGACGAAGACGACGTGGCCGCCCTGCAGGTGCACAACCCGGACAAGCTCGCCTTTGTCACCCAGACGACCTTGTCGATGGACGACACCAGCCGTGTGATCGATGCCTTGCGCACGCGTTTTCCGGCCATCGGTGGTCCACGCAAAGACGACATCTGCTACGCCACGCAAAACCGTCAGGATGCGGTCAAGCAACTGGCCGACGAATGCGATGTGGTGCTAGTGGTGGGCAGTCCGAACAGTTCCAACTCCAACCGCCTGCGTGAGCTGGCCGAGCGCATGGCCACTCCGGCGTACCTGATCGATGGTGCCGAAGACATGCAGCGCAGCTGGTTTGATGGTGTCGAGCGTATTGGTATCACGGCCGGCGCTTCGGCACCGGAAGTCCTGGTGCGTGGTGTGATCGAACAGTTGCATGCCTGGGGCGCCACCGGTGCCGATGAGCTGGCCGGTCGCGAGGAGAACATCACGTTCTCCATGCCCAAGGAACTACGGGTTCGCTCCCTGCTCTGAGGCTGTACTCCTCGCACACAAGGCCTGCTCGGCTTTGTCGCTGCGCAAACTGACGCGACCGCTTCTGGACAGCACCACCTGATGGTGGCTGACCGGTTTGCCGGTCGCGCAGATGTGCAGCGTCCCGGCTTGAAACCCGCCATTGTGCAATAGCGGCTCGCCCAGGCTGCTGAAGCGCACAAAGTGCTTCACGGCTTGATTGCCGGCGATCGGCAGCGGTGTACCGGTCTGGCGCTGCAGCAACAGCGGGTTGCTGTTGTCCTGATGACCTTGGCCGCTGATGTCCAGAATCACCCGCCAACCTTGCCCCCAGTCATCGTTCAAGCCATGAACGACCACCGCCTGATTACGCACCAGCGCTTCGGTGCGGGCGTTGCGCAGGCCACTGGCAAGTAACTGCGCGGCACTCTCCCGGCGCATTGATTCCGTTAACTCACTGAATACCGGGCTGACGAGTTGCAGAACGATCGTGGCGATTGCCAGTCCCATAAGCAGTTCGATCAGGCCGAAGCCTTTCTGGCACATAAAATCTCCTTCCCTGGAGTTCGTGTGGATGGGCGCGAGCGCACCCGGACAAACGTTCGACGCGTTCGCTAGGTGTAGCCGTTGGCAGCGAAGGGGAGTGATGAATCGTCGTACAAAAGGTTTCACGTTGATCGAGTTGCTGGTGACCTTCGCCGTTCTATTGAGCGTGATCTCCCTGGCCATCCCAGCGTTTACTCGTGTGGTGCAGAACACCCGGGCCGATACCGAGATAGGCGCTTTGCAGCGCGCGCTCAACTACGCCCGGTTGGAGGCGATCAACCGTTCACGCCCTACACGGGTTCAGCCAACTGCGGGCGGGAACGATTGGACCGCGGAGCTGGCGGTGTACGACAGCACAGGCATACCGGCGAATGTATTGCGGGTTGTTCCTGCGATGAGCAGCGCAGCGACTCTGACACTAACCTCGGGAGTGGCCTGTATCGACTTCGACGAAATGGGCGGGCTGTCGGGGATGGATGAGGCAGTGGTTATCCATTACGTATTGGGACGCTCGAGCCGGACGCTGAGCGTGTGTTTGAACGGACGGATTGTCGTGGGTGGAAGCTGCGGATGAAGGGGCTACGTGCACAGGACGGCATGACACTGATCGAAGTGTTGGTAGCGCTGGTGATACTGGCCGTCGGGCTATTGGGGGCGGCAGCGATTCAGCTCAAGGCGCTCAAATACACCGACAGCTCGCTGATGACCAGCCAGGCCAGTTTCATTGCCTACGACATGATGGACCGGATCCGCGCCAACTCAGGGGCCGACTACAGCATCACGCCACCGACGGCGGGCAACCTGGCGCTCGCCCGGGATCAGGACCTGCATGACTTCACCCGCAACATCACCGCCTTTGGCGGTCCGACCGCCACGGGCAGCATCAGCCTGAACCAGCGGGTGTATACCATCACCATCTCCTGGGATGACTCCCGTGCCGCCGGCACTCCGGACGGCCGCCGCAGTTTTGTGTTGAGCAGTCGCGCGACCACTGACCCGGTGGGCGCGCCATGAAGGGCTCGTGTCGTGGATTCAGCCTGATCGAGTTGATGGTCGCTCTGGCGATCAGCCTGACGTTGGTGCTGGGGGTGGCACAGGTCTTCATTTCGGCAAAAAACACCTACCTCAGCCAGAGCGCGTCTGCCGGGATGCAGGAGGATGCGCGATATGTCCTGAGCAAGATGATTCAGGAGATCCGCATGGTTGGTATGTTCGGCTGCCTGGAGACCATCGTTGATGCCAGTACCGCCAGCGACTTCGCGGCCAGTCGCGCCACGCCCATCCGCTGGGATAACGCCATGCGCCAACTGACCCTGGTGACATCGGATGTCGGCGGCCAGGGCAGCGTGCCCACCTGGACCGTGGTGTCAGACTGCCGGACCGGTGCGACGGCCTACACTCAGCGCCACGCCCCAGCTGCCGGGCAATTGGCATTACCGATCCGACGCCTGGATTATCGCTTGCGCGATGGCGAGATTCTGCTGACCACCGGCACCAGAACGGCGGCGCTGGTGAGTAATGTCAGCGCCTTTGATGTCAGCTTTGGCATCGCCGACAGTGCCACTGACATTGCCGTTTCCCGCTACAGCCAAAACCCCGTCGAGCCGGCGCTGATCCGCAGTGTGCGGATCAGTATGACCCTGACGGACCCTCAGCATCGCGTGCGCGATCAAACGTTCAATGTGGTTGCCGCCTTGCGCAACCGGCTGATGTAGAGGGTATGTCGATGCCGTCAGCACCCCTTGCGACAAACGCCCAGCGTGGCATGGCGCTGCTCATGAGCCTGGTGTTTCTGTTGTTGCTGACCATGATCGGCCTGGCGTCGATGCAGAGCGCCACGCTCCAGGAAAAGATGGTCGCTGGCGTGACCTTGCGCAACCAGTCATTCCAGGGGGCGGAAGCGGCATTGCGCATCGGTGAAAGTGCGGTGCAGCGCAGCAACTACCACTTGGCGGAGTGCGCAAATCACACCCGGTGCGCACCGCCCGCCGAGTCCTCGACCGTCACCACCGCCGGGTTCAATTCGACCTCGGGCGTCACCTGGATCGCCGCTGGCAGTGGCTTTTACGGGGTGCAGAACCTCGGTGTCAGTTCGGGCGCGGTGAATGTCCCGCTCAATACCCCGGCCACCCTGTACCGGGTCACCGCCATCGGATTGGCCGGCCACTCGCGTAGCGTGGTAGAGAGTATCTATGCCAAATATTGAGCCCGGTTCTTTCTGGCGTCGCGGATGGCTGGGGCTTGGCCTGGTCGCTTTCGCATGCACTTCATCCGCGTCGGATTTACCTTCACTCTGGCAGTGCAAGGTAGTGCGGGGCATGCCCGCGGACTACCAGGATGCCCAGTTCCAGGTCTGGCGGGTGAAGGGCTGGGTCATGTTCAACCTGGCAGGTGTGGCCTCATCGACACCTTGTTGGCGTTATGACAGCGGCAAACCGGGCGAATCCGATGCGTTCAGCGGTAAGATGCTCGACACCAACGGCGATGGTCAGGTCGACAGCGTCGACACGCCCTCCGAAGGGGTAGTCTTCATTGGTGAAATCCCGGCACTCGACGGCGAGGACGGCGAGAGCGTGAACGATTCCAGCGACGGTACGACCTCCCAGGTTGAACAGGCAGGTGGCAGCCGTCGAATCATGTGGCGACAAATACAGTAAGTGAGAGTTGAGGCAATGCGTAGATTCAACCAAGGTTTTACCCTGATCGAAATCATGATTGTGATCGCGATCATCGGGCTTGTGCTGACCATATCCGCTCCGCTGCTGACCGAGTACGTGAAGAAAACCCACCGCACCGAGATTGCCGGATTGCTGTCCGAGCAGGCGCAGACGCTTGAGCGGTTCTATTCGAAAAACTCGGTGTACACCAACGCTCCGGGGCTGAGCGCGGGCAACGAGTTCTACAGTATTACCGCGACCTTGACTGACCAGGCCTTCCTGCTGACCGCCGTGCGTAAAGCCGACGCCAGCATGGCCACTGACAAATGTGGCGATTTCACGCTGACCAACACGGGCGTGATGGGCATGAGTAACGCGGCTGACGGGTTGACCAGCAAAGATTGCTGGGGGCGCTGAGTACCTTCTTCGGGCGCACGCTGCGCCCTCTGTCTTCTTAATGGTTGGATCAGATGATGGCCAAGCAACAGCAAGTGGTGGTTGTCGGCGGCGGGGTAATTGGCCTGCTGACGGCGTTTAATCTGGCGCCCCATGTAGAGCGCGTTGTCCTGCTGGATCGCTCGGACCTTGGCCGGGAATCGTCCTGGGCCGGCGGCGGTATTGTTTCGCCGCTGTACCCGTGGCGCTACAGCCCGGCCGTCACGGCGTTGGCCCACTGGTCCCAAGACTTTTATCCACAACTGGCCGAGCAACTGTTCGCCAGTACCGGCGTCGATCCTGAAGTTCACACCACGGGCCTGTACTGGCTGGACCTGGAAGACGAAGCCGAAGCGCTGGCCTGGGCAAAACGGGAAAATCGTCCACTGAGCCCTGTGGATATCTCGGCCACCCGCGATGCCGTACCGGTGCTGGGCACAGGTTTTTCCCGGGCGATTTACATGGCGGATGTGGCCAACGTCCGTAATCCGCGCTTGGTGAAGTCCCTCAAGGCGGCATTGCTGGCGTTGCCCAACGTGACCGTTCACGAGCAGTGCGAGGTCAGCGGGTTCATTCGTGAGGGCGCTAAAGTCGTAGGCGTCGAGAGTGCGCTGGGCCCAATCCATGGCGATCAGGTGGTGCTGACCGCGGGCGCCTGGAGCGGGGACCTGCTCAAGACCCTAGGCCTGGTGCTGCCGGTCGAGCCGGTCAAGGGGCAGATGATTCTCTACAAGTGCGCGTCGGACTTCCTGTCGAGCATGGTTCTGGCCAAGGGCCGTTACGCCATTCCCCGTCGCGACGGGCATATTCTGATCGGCAGCACCCTGGAGCACGAGGGGTACGACAAGACCCCGACGCAAGACGCACTGGAAAGTCTTAAGGCCTCGGCGATCGAGCTGATCCCGGCGTTGGCGCAGGCCGAGGTGGTCGGTCATTGGGCCGGGTTGCGGCCAGGCTCTCCAGAAGGGATACCCTATATCGGCGCAGTGCCGGGGTTTTACGGGCTGTGGCTCAACTGCGGGCATTATCGCAATGGTCTGGTGCTCGCGCCGGCGTCCTGCCAGTTGTTCGCCGATGTGCTGTTGGGACGCGAACCGGTTATCGACCCAGCGCCTTATGCGCCGGCCGGTCGCCTCTAGAGGCTGCGTGGCGAGGGTGCCTGCACTTGCGGGCACCTTTCGCGACCCAAGAATCAATCTGCGGTTCTTCCAGATATACCTCGGATGCCTGCTTTGCGGCGGCTGTGCAGCCGAGCGGGAGCACGCTCCCTCGCCACGATGTGCGTGGTTTCAATCCAGGCCCAGCTTTTTGAGCCGGTAACGCAGCGAACGAAACGACAAGCTCAGCCGTTGGGCTGCCGCTGTGCGGTTCCAGCGGGTTTCCTCCAGGGTGTGCAGAATCACCTGGCGCTCGATGCGCTCCAGGTAGTGGGGGAGGTTGTCTATGTTCGTCAGGTCTGGCAAGGCGCTTTCGCGCCTGCCGTTGCCTTCTGCCAGGCGCAGGTCATCCGCCCCGATCTGTCTGTTTTCGCAGAGCGTATGCGCGCGTTCCAGCATGTTTTCCAGTTCGCGGACATTGCCCGGAAAACGGTAGCGCTTGAGTGCCTCCAGTGCTTGCGGCTGCAAGTGAGCGACCGGCAGGCTGCTCTGCGACGCGAGGCGTTCGAGCACGTGAGTGGCCAATAGCTCGATATCATCACGGCGCTCCCGCAGCGGTGGAACGCGCAGCTCAATCACGTTCAATCGATAGTACAAGTCCTGACGGAAGCGCCCGGCGGCCACCTCCGCGTCCAGATCCTTGTGTGTGGCGCAGAGTACCCGCACATCAATCGGCATTTCCTGCTGCCCGCCGATGCTGCGCACGGCCTTTTCCTGAATGGCTCGCAGCAGCTTGACCTGCATGGCCAGAGGCAGGTCGGCGACCTCATCGAGAAACAGAGTGCCTGCGTTCGCCACCTGGAACAGTCCGGGCTTGTCCTCGAGGGCGCCGCTGAAACTGCCTTTGCGATGGCCGAAGAACTCGCTTTCCATCAGCTCCGCGGGAATGGCCCCGCAATTGATGGCTACAAACGGCTGGCCGGCGCGTGAGCCTTGATCGTGAATCAATCGGGCGACCAGCTCCTTGCCGCTGCCGGACTCACCGCTGATGTACACCGGGGCCTGACTGTGGGCCAGTTTGTCGATCTGTTTGCGCAAGCTGCGCATGGGCAGCGAGTCCCCGAGCAAGCGCCGCTCGAGGGGTTGAGCAATGCCGGCCGGCTGGCGCACTGCGCGGACCACAAGCTCTCGCAGCCGTACAAGGTCCACGGGCTTGGTCAGAAAGTCGAAAGCCCCGGCTTTCAGGGCGTTGATGGCGATTTCCAGGCTACCGTTGGCGCTGATCATCGCCACCGGCAGTTGTGGATGGCGCTGTTGGATGTGTTGCACCAGTTCCAGGCCCGTACCGTCGGGCAGCGGCATGTCGGTCAGGCACAGGTCGAATCGCTGGTGGCTGAGCAGGCTTCGGGCTTCACTGACATTGCGGGCGGTCGAGGTGTCGAGTTTCATTCGACCCAGGGCTATTTCGAGGAATTGGCGAATGTCCGGTTCGTCATCAACGATCAGGACTCTTGGCGCTGGGGGCATCTTCAACGTTGTGTCCATCCATGGGCTAACGTTTGCCGGCGACGGGAAGGCCGCGAGGGGTGTTCTATCGCCCGATTCATTCGATGACTGTGACCGTGAGTAATCTGTCTCAGACGCCGATCCGATTCCTTCAGTTCCTCAGCCTGTTCACTCTCTGTGCCGGGCGGTCGACGCCAGCAGGTCGATTGCGGTGTTCATTGGGGTGCCTGCCGTCGGTCGGGGCAGGCGGCAGGGGCGAGCAATCGTGCAGGTTCAGCGATCACCGGGGCCAGGGCCTTGCTCAAGATGAGCCTGGCTGCAATACCACTGCTGGTGCAGGCTCAGCGCGCGGTCGCGAGGCAGATGCACGCCACAATGGGCACAGCGGACCATGGGCGGTGCGTTTTGCTCGCTCGGCGGCTGGGTGGTATTGGTGGGGCGCTTGAGCTTGCGCCAGAGCCATACTGCAGCAGTAATCAATGCAATCCAGAACAGTAAACGAAGCATGGTGAACCGCTATTCGACGAATGTTTTGCCAGTTTAGCCAAGGACTCATCCAGCGCACAGCGCTATAAAACCCGGAAATAAAAAAGGGAGACTCGAAAGTCTCCCTCTGGTGCCTCGGGCGGGTATCAGTCGAATACGCCGAAGGTCATGTAGCTGAACCACGAGCGGTCGTCGTTGTTGCCTTCCGCTTCGTGCTGCTCTTCTTCGGCAGCATCGCCGTCTTGAGGTTTGAGCTCGGGCGGAATGGCGTCCTTGGCGTTCTGATACTGGCGCATGATGTCCTGGTTGGCGCGGGTTTCACCCGGCGGCAGCGGCGGACGGGACTCGATCAGGCCCAGGGTGACCTTGCTGGCCCACGAACGGTTGTCGGCTTCGGCAACCCGGGGTACGAACTGACCATCCACCAGGCTTGGGTGGTTCGGGTAGTTCAGCTTCAGGGTTTCGAGGCTGGTGCTGGCCA
Organism: Pseudomonas sp. Irchel s3b6; assembly: GCF_900187415.1. Lineage (NCBI taxonomy): Bacteria > Pseudomonadati > Pseudomonadota > Gammaproteobacteria > Pseudomonadales > Pseudomonadaceae > Pseudomonas > Pseudomonas sp. Irchel s3b6. Next base: position 191,409 of record NZ_FYDM01000007.1, read on the forward strand.
GTTCGTCCAGGTGCAGGCGCTGGTAGGACTCGACCATCACGGCCAGGCCGTCACCGACCGACGGGGTTTCCTGGAAGTTCTCCACCACATAGCGGCCACGGTTGGCGGCGGCGACATAGGCCTGGCGGGTCAGGTAGTAGTCGGCTACGTGGATTTCGTAGGCCGCCAGCAGGTTACGCAGATAAATCATGCGTTGCTTGGCGTCCGGCGCATAGCGGCTGTTCGGGTAACGGCTGGTGAGCTGGGCGAACTCGTTGTACGAGTCACGTGCGGCGCCCGGGTCACGCTTGGTCATGTCCAGCGGCAGGAAGCGCGCCAGCAGGCCGACATCCTGGTCAAACGAAGTCAGGCCCTTGAGGTAGTAGGCATAATCGACGTTCGGGTGCTGCGGGTGCAGACGGATGAAACGCTCGGCGGCAGACTTGGCAGCCTCGGGTTCGGCGTTCTTGTAGTTGGCATAAATCAGTTCAAGCTGGGCCTGATCCGCATAGCGACCGAACGGATAGCGCGACTCCAGAGCCTTGAGCTTGGCGGTGGCGCTGGTGTAGCTGTTGTTGTCCAGATCGGTCTGAGCCTGCTGGTACAGCTCGACTTCGCTGAGGTTTTCGTCTACGACTTCCTTCGACGAGCAAGCAGCGGTCAATGCGAGGATGGCGATCAGCAGCAGGTGTTTCACTTGCATGGCGGCTTGCGTCCCTATGACGGCCGCTGTCTTGGGCGGGGCCGTCCTGTTATGATGAGTGCCCCGTTGAATAGCCTCGGGGCAAAAGACGCCGTATTTAACCACAAGCGCGCAGCCGAAACCAAAGGCTGTGCCGACGCCTAGTCTGAGCATGTCCGATAAAATTGAACTCCGCGCAGAGGTGCCGTCCGAATTGGGCGGCCAACGCCTCGACCAAGTCGCTGCACAACTATTCGCTGAGCACTCGCGCTCGCGCCTTTCCGCCTGGATCAAAGACGGCCGCCTGACTGTGGATGGAGCGGTTATCCGCCCGCGAGACATCGTCCACGGCGGTGCCATCCTCGAGCTGACTGCCGAGCAGGAAGCTCAGGGCGAATGGGTCGCTCAAGACATCGCTCTGGACATCGTCTATGAAGATGACGACATCCTGGTGATCAACAAGCCTGCCGGGCTGGTGGTGCATCCTGCCGCCGGTCACGCCGATGGCACGTTGCTCAATGCCTTGCTGCACCACGTGCCGGACATCATCAATGTGCCGCGCGCCGGTATCGTGCACCGTCTGGACAAGGACACCACCGGCTTGATGGTGGTGGCCAAGACCATTCAGGCGCAGACGCAACTGGTTACACAGTTGCAGAGCCGCAGCGTCAGCCGGATCTACGAGTGCATCGTGATCGGCGTGGTCACCGCGGGCGGCAAGATCAACGCGCCCATCGGTCGTCACGGCCAGCAACGCCAGCGCATGGCGGTGATGGAAGGCGGCAAGCAGGCGGTGAGTCATTACCGCGTGCTCGAACGCTTCCGCTCCCACACTCATGTGCGGGTCAAGCTGGAAACCGGTCGTACGCACCAGATTCGCGTGCACATGGCCCACATCAACTTCCCGTTGGTCGGAGACCCTGCCTACGGCGGCCGTTTCCGTATTCCACCGGCAGCCAATCCAACCATGGTCGAGTCCCTGAAAAACTTCCCGCGTCAGGCGCTGCATGCGCGTTTCCTGGAACTGGATCACCCGACCACGGGCAAGCGCATGAGCTGGGAGTCGCCATTGCCGGAAGATTTCGTCTGGTTGCTGACGCTGCTCAAGCAGGACCGTGAGGCGTTCATCGGATGATGGACTGGCTGATTCCTGACTGGCCCGCGCCGGCCGGGGTCAAAGCCTGTGTCACCACCCGTGCGGGCGGCGTCAGCCTGGCGCCGTTCGATAGCCTCAACCTGGGCGATCACGTCGACGACAACCCCGTGGCGGTGGCCGAGAATCGCCGTCGCCTGACCGAGCACTTCGCTATTCAACCGGCCTGGTTGCAGCAGGTTCACGGGATTGTCGTGGCGCACGCCGACCCGGCGGTGGTCGCCACGGCGGACGCCAGCTGGACGGCCACGCCCGGGATCGCCTGTACGGCGATGACGGCGGATTGCCTGCCGGTGTTGTTCTGCGACCGTGCCGGTACTCGCGTCGCCGCGGCCCATGCCGGTTGGCGCGGGCTGGCGGCGGGTGTGCTGGAAGCCACGCTCGACAGCCTGGCGGTGGAGCCGGCGCAGGTCATGGTCTGGCTCGGCCCGGCCATTGGCCCGAAAGCCTTTGAGGTCGGCCCGGAAGTTCGCGACGTTTTCATTGCGCAGCTGCCGCAAGCGAGCGGGGCTTTTGTGCCCAGCCACAATGCGGGCAAATTCATGGCTGACATTTACCTGCTGGCGCGCCTGCGTCTGGCGGCGTGCGGTGTCACGGCCGTCTACGGTGGCGGTTTGTGTACCGTGACCGATCCTCGCTTCTTCTCTTACCGCCGCGCGCCTCGCACGGGTCGGTTTGCCTCCCTGATCTGGCTGGAACGCTAGACTCTTCTGATCTGTATCAACTGTACGACGCTTGAATCCCCCAGAATCGACCGCATCTAGTGAGGTATCTGGCAGGTTTCTCTATTTAGGTGTGTCCATCGCTCCGGCCTGCTCAAAGGAAGGTGACCAATGCGTATAGACCGTTTAACCAGCAAATTACAGTTAGCGTTATCCGATGCCCAATCCCTGGCCGTAGGCCTCGATCATCCAGGCATCGAACCTGCGCACCTGATGCAAGCGCTGCTTGAGCAGCAAGGCGGCTCAATCAAGCCGTTGCTGATGCAAGTGGGCTTCGACGTCAACAGCCTGCGCAAAGCGTTGAGCAAAGAGCTCGACCAGTTGCCAAAAATCCAGAACCCCACCGGCGACGTGAACATGTCGCAGGACCTGGCGCGCCTGCTCAACCAAGCCGATCGCCTGGCCCAGCAGAAGGGTGACCAGTTCATCTCCAGCGAACTGGTGTTGCTCGCGGCCATGGACGAGAACAGTAAGCTCGGCAAGTTGCTGCTCGGCCAGGGTGTCAGCAAGAAAGCCCTGGAGAATGCGATCAATAACCTGCGCGGCGGCGAGGCGGTGAATGACCCCAATGCCGAGGAGTCGCGCCAGGCACTGGACAAATACACGGTCGACCTGACCAAGCGCGCCGAAGACGGCAAGCTCGATCCGGTGATTGGCCGTGACGACGAGATTCGCCGGACTATTCAGGTCCTGCAGCGCCGTACCAAGAACAACCCGGTGCTGATCGGTGAGCCAGGCGTGGGTAAAACCGCGATTGCCGAAGGCCTGGCCCAGCGCATCATTAATGGTGAGGTGCCGGACGGCCTCAAAGGCAAGCGTCTGCTCTCGCTGGATATGGGCGCGCTGATTGCCGGTGCCAAGTACCGTGGCGAGTTCGAGGAGCGCCTCAAAGGCTTGCTCAATGAACTGTCGAAGCAGGAAGGGCAGATCATTCTGTTCATCGACGAGCTGCACACCATGGTCGGCGCTGGCAAGGGCGAAGGCTCGATGGACGCCGGCAACATGCTCAAGCCGGCCCTGGCCCGTGGTGAGTTGCATTGCGTGGGTGCGACCACGCTCAACGAGTACCGCCAATATATAGAGAAGGACGCGGCCCTCGAGCGGCGCTTCCAGAAAGTACTGGTGGATGAGCCGAGTGAAGAAGACACCATTGCGATCCTGCGTGGCCTGAAAGAGCGCTACGAGGTTCACCACAAGGTGGCGATCACCGACGGTGCGATCATCGCGGCGGCCAAGTTGAGCCATCGCTACATTACCGATCGCCAGTTGCCGGATAAGGCCATCGACCTGGTCGATGAGGCCGCCAGCCGCATTCGGATGGAGATCGACTCCAAGCCGGAAGTGCTGGATCGCCTGGAGCGTCGGCTGATTCAGCTCAAGGTCGAATCCCAGGCCTTGAAGAAAGAGGACGACGAAGCAGCGATCAAGCGCCTGGAGAAATTGCAGGAAGAGATTGTTCGACTGGAGCGTGAGTATTCCGACCTGGAAGAAATCTGGACCTCGGAAAAAGCCGAAGTGCAGGGCTCCGCGCAGATCCAGCAAAAAATCGAACAGTCCCGCCAGGAACTGGAAACAGCGCGTCGCAAGGGTGACCTGAACCGCATGGCCGAGTTGCAGTACGGGGTGATCCCGGATCTGGAGCGCAGCCTGCAAATGGTCGACCAGCATGGCAAGAGCGAAAACCAGTTGCTGCGTAGCAAGGTGACTGAAGAAGAGATCGCCGAGGTCGTGTCGAAATGGACCGGCATCCCGGTGTCGAAGATGCTCGAAGGCGAGCGCGACAAACTGCTGAAGATGGAAAGCCTGTTGCACCAGCGTGTGATTGGCCAGAACGAGGCGGTCGTGGCAGTGGCCAACGCCGTGCGGCGTTCCCGCGCCGGGTTGTCCGACCCGAATCGCCCAAGCGGCTCATTCATGTTCCTGGGCCCTACCGGGGTGGGCAAGACGGAGCTGTGCAAGGCCCTGGCCGAGTTCCTCTTCGATACCGAAGAGGCGATGGTACGAATCGACATGTCCGAGTTCATGGAGAAACACTCGGTGGCCCGCTTGATCGGCGCACCACCAGGCTATGTGGGCTATGAAGAGGGCGGTTACCTGACCGAGGCGGTGCGTCGCAAGCCTTACTCGGTGATCCTCCTGGACGAGGTCGAGAAGGCCCACCCGGACGTGTTCAACGTGTTGCTGCAAGTGCTGGAAGACGGCCGCCTGACGGACAGCCATGGGCGCACCGTGGACTTCCGCAATACGGTGATCGTCATGACCTCCAACCTGGGGTCGGTACAGATCCAGGAACTGGTGGGTGATCGTGAAGCGCAACGTGCGGCGGTGATGGATGCGGTATCGACGCACTTCCGTCCGGAGTTCATCAACCGTATCGATGAAGTAGTGATCTTCGAGCCTCTGGCCCGTGATCAGATTGCCGGCATCACCGAAATCCAGTTGGGCCGCCTGCGCAGCCGTCTGGCCGAGCGCGAACTGAGTCTGGCGCTGAGCAGTGAGGCGCTGGATAAGTTGATTGCGGTGGGTTACGACCCGGTTTATGGCGCACGGCCGCTCAAACGAGCGATCCAGCGCTGGATCGAGAACCCGTTGGCACAGCTGATCCTGTCCGGCAGTTTCCTGCCAGGCAGCAGCGTGACGGCCACTGTTGCGAACGACGAGATCGTTTTCAACTGACCGTTTGCCCAGCGTTAATGGAGGAGGCCCCGCATTGCGGGGCCTTTTTTATAGGAGCGAGCACGCTCGCGATGGACTCAAGAGCAACGCGTTGAGTCAGAAAGTACGCATTATCGTTAACGCCCATCGCGAGCGCTCGAGCGTCGACCGGCTGCTCCTATAAGGGTTGACCTTCGTTTAGCAGACCTTTTTTTTCTTAGGGTGTTGAACTGTAAGGAAAAGGCTTGTAAAGTGCGCCCCGCAGTAAGTCGCTCCAAGGGTTTCTTCTCCCCAAGAAGAAATCTGAAATAAGTTGCAAATCAGTGTCTTGAAAGCAATTTAGGGGGTTGACAGAGGTGTTTAAGGTTGTAGAATAGCGCGCCTCAGACACACGAACGCAGCGATGCGAACAGGTCGAAGAGAGTGCAGTAAAGCGTCAAATGTTGTAATTGAAATATGTAGTTCCGTGATAGCTCAGTCGGTAGAGCAAATGACTGTTAATCATTGGGTCCCAGGTTCGAGTCCTGGTCACGGAGCCAATTTCAAACCGGGGTATAGCGCAGTCCGGTAGCGCGCCTGCTTTGGGAGCAGGATGTCAGGAGTTCGAATCCCCTTACCCCGACCATTTTTGGGTCGTTAGCTCAGTTGGTAGAGCAGTTGGCTTTTAACCAATTGGTCGTAGGTTCGAATCCCACACGACCCACCATTTTTGAAACCAGTTAGCGCTGGAATCGAATCTTAAGATCAGAGGCCAAAAGCACTGATCGAGGAAGGCGCCTTTGAAAAGGTGCCTTTTTTTTACCGGGGTATAGCGCAGTCCGGTAGCGCGCCTGCTTTGGGAGCAGGATGTCAGGAGTTCGAATCCCCTTACCCCGACCATATTAAAAATCCTCGTATCGAAAGATACGGGGATTTTTTTTGTCTGCTGAAAAGCGATCCTCCCGGCGATGAAAATAAAATGTGGGAGCGAACAAGCTCGCTCCCACGCAGGATTGAGTCAGTGCAGCTTCAGCCGCGGCTCGGTCCCGCGTCCGATCTTGCTGCCCAGCATCAGCATTGCCGTGCGGAACGGTCCGTACAGCGCCATCTGGTGCATGCGGTACAGCGACACGTAGAACATCCGCGCCAACCAGCCCTCGAGCATCACGCTGCCGGTGAGGTTGCCCATCAAGTTACCCACAGCCGAAAAACGCGACAACGAGATCAGCGAACCGTAATCGGTGTATTTGTAGCTCGGCAGGGGCTTGCCCTCGATCCGCAGTTTCAGCGACTTTGCCAGCAGCGAGGCTTGCTGGTGGGCGGCCTGAGCCCGTGGCGGCACATTGCGGTCGGTGCCGGGTTGTGGGCAGGCGGCACAGTCACCGAAGGCGAAAATATTCTCGTCGCGGGTGGTTTGCAGGGTCGGCAACACGTGCAGTTGGTTGATGCGGTTGGTTTCCAGGCCGTCGATGTCCTTGAGAAAACCCGGTGCGCGAATGCCTGCCGCCCAGACTTTCAGGCTGGCATTGATGGTTTTGCCGTCGGCGGTAATCAGGCTGTCGGCCGTCACTTCGCTGACCGCCGCATTGGTCATGACGTTCACCCCGAGTTTCTCCAGGGTTTTATGCACAGGCCCGCCGATGCGTTCCGGCAGGGCAGGCAACACCCGTGGCCCGGCTTCGATCAGGGTGATGTGCATGTTTTCCGGTTTGATCCGGTCCAGGCCATAGGCTGCCAGCTCATGAGCCGCGTTGTGCAGTTCGGCGGCCAGTTCGACGCCGGTGGCACCCGCGCCGACGATGGCCACGCTGATTTGCTCGATCTGGTCGGTCTGCCCGGCGTGGGCGCGCAGGTAGTGGTTGAGCAGCTGTTGGTGGAAGCGTTCGGCCTGCTTGCGGGTGTCGAGGAACAGGCAGTGTTGCGCCGCGCCCAGGGTGCCGAAGTCGTTGGTGGTGCTGCCGACTGAAATCACCAGCGAGTCGTAGGCCACTTCACGGGCCGGAACCAGTTCCAGGCCGTGTTCGTCGTAGGTCGCGGCCAGCTGGATTTTTTTCTGTGCCCGATCGAGCCCGCTCATGCGCCCGAGCTGGAACTCGAAGTGGTTCCATTTGGCCTGGGCAACATAGTTGAGTTCATCTTCGGAGGAGTTCAGGGAACCGGCGGCCACTTCATGCAGCAGGGGTTTCCAGATGTGGGTCAGGTTCGCGTCGACCAGCATTACGCTGGCCGTGCCGCGTTTACCCAGAGTCTTACCCAGACGGGTAGCCAACTCCAGGCCGCCGGCGCCGCCGCCAACGATGACAATACGATGAGTCATGGGGATATCTCGCAAGGCTAAAAGAAATCGGTGCAATTACCCGAGCGAGCGCTACGCGGCTCATAGCGTCAGGTAACTGATAAGACGGCTCAACAGGCCCAGGCCAATGGTCACTGCCAGCACCACCACCAGGAGCATCCACGGCCGGAATGGCCGGCGCTCGACTCGGTGCTGGGACAGTTGCAGGTACTCTTCGACATGCTGTTGGTCGTCGGGGTTCAGGCGGCTGGTCATATAAGGCCTCGTCAGGTAGACGTTGCTAAATGTATGGAAGCTACAGCGCGCAGCCAGGTTATACGCTGGTCGGCATTGGACGGAGCATAGCCGCTCGCGGGCAGGGGGCCGATGCACAGGGTGTCACCCAGGCGAATGTTGCCACTTTGTAACATTGCAGCGCTGATTGCACCATGTCCGCCCCCTGAACGTGTCGACAATCTGTCGGCACTCAGTCCGGCATAGGGCTCACAGACTGATTCCGACGTCGAAGACAATGCTGCGGCCCAGGTTGCCGCGCAGAAAGTCCGGGGCGTCGGGGTGGGCAAACAACACGCGGGCGAAGGTCGGACCGACCAGTGACAACGAGCGCCAGCCCTGGCGCAGGTATTCGGTGGGGGGCGGGAAGTGGCTGTTGAGGTCCAGTACTTCGCGCTTGAGGCTGGCGAAGGCGATGATGTCCAGTTCGCCCAGGTCCATGCCGCGTTCTTTGTAGTTGTGCGCTTTTTTGCGCAAGGTTGGCGCCAATCGCAACAAGAACTCGTTGGCCGGAATGCGCCTGGGCTTGGCTTCGCGGCGCACCAGTTGGCTCAGGGAGAAGGCGCTGCGCCGACGTTGCAGTTCGTCGCGCCACTCGTCATTGAGCCGTCGGCCTTCGTCGAGCACGAAGAAGACTTCGAAATTGGCCTCGCGAAACAGCACGTCTGGCGGCTCGCCCGCCGGGCTGAACTCGTCGGCGCGGTAGGGGATGTTCAAGCCTTGCAGCAGGCGTTGGCAGACCCAACGCTCACGCTCCCATTTGCGGGCATTGGAAAGGAAGGCGTTGGCTTGCTCGGCCGCGATGGTCAGCAGGCGTAAGTAGTCTGAGTCATCCATAGGCCAAGCTTAGCGCCCAAATGCAATCGCAAAGAAGACATTTGTCGTATCCGCCCGGCCAGATGGGTCCGTCGGCGTGCCGCCGCTTGAGGCGCTACCAACTCATACGCAGTCCCAGAGTGCCGGAGACACCGTCCATATCGTTGCTGTCCAGATGGGTGTTGTAGTCGACGCTCGTGTAGACGCTGACGCTTGACGATAGTTTGGCCACCAGTCCCAGGCCAAGGTTGGCGGTGGATGATTCATGCTCGCTCTTGATCCGGTCTGCACCGTCGTAGGTCACCGTGTCGTAACCACCAAACGTTTTCCAGGCATTGGCTCTCAGGTAAGGCTCCAGCGGGATATTCTGCACCCGGTAGTGGCCCTTGAGACGAGCACCGAGACGGCCCGTCCAGTAGTCCTGGGAATCGAACGAGACTTTGGAAATACCGTCATTCTGGTTATCCAGATCAATCGGCTGGTGGATCACCTGGACCTGGGGTTCGACGGCCCAGTTTTCCGATACGGCCATCGGATAACCGGCCTCCAGTGACAGCGCCAGCGCATCGCCTTCTGTGTCCATTTTCACCCCGCGCTCGGAGCGGTTGTCGCCATCCAGGCGTGACCACATGGCGACGGCGTCGACATAGCCATTGCTTGAATCAATCAGGGTCCAGTAGGCGCCGACATGATCGCCGTCGAGTTTCACCCGGCCCGAACGTCGATCCTGGAAGCCTTCGGCAAAGCCGTCGACATTGCCCTGCAGGTGGCTGTGACCCACGAAGAAGCCGAAGCGCTGGAGTTGCCCGCCACCGTTCTGTGACGCATACAGGTCATGACCGATCTGGAAACCCTGGAGCGAGCCGTCGAAACGGGGAGACACGGTGCCGGACCAGCTCTTTTGCAAATCACTGCCATAAGCCCGGCCCCAGCCTGCGGGGACCGCGCCGGTTTCAGTCAACAAGCTTTGCTCGCCCTGGCGTTCATGGAACGTGCCGAGTGCCTGCAGGGTCATCAGTTGGGCGGCAGGGATCACCACGGAGTACACCGGTACTTCCAGGCGATACAACGGAATCGGATCCGCGCCGGCTACTGCTGTCGGTACGGGTGGGGTGGTGGCGGCAGGCACTGGCGAGCTTTCAGCGACAAGCTGGGTAGGGGCGGGCGTGGCTGGCTCTTCGGGTGCGACAGGTCGCGCGGTCGGTGGCTCGATTGGCGGCTCATCTGGATCAACAATCAGAACAGGCGGCGCCACGGGTGGCGGGGCGGGAGGCACTGCGGGGGGAGGGTTCACCACCGGCGGGACGGTGGGGGGCGGGACGGCCACCACTGATGAGCGCAGGTACCAGCTGTTTTCCGAGCCGGCTGTGACCCCGCCTTTGAACAGGTAGTACTGATACGCCCCGGCCGACAGTGAGCCCTTCAGGGCGAAGGCATCGTTGCTGCTGATGGCGCCATTTTGCGCCTGCACTACCTGGATGCCGTTCTGCCGGGTCAACCCGCCCAGACCGCCCAGATTGCTGATGCCCAGCTGGGTATTGCCGCTGAGGGTGCCTTGGGAGACCACGAGTTTGTCGCTGGCCGCGTTGTCGTCGCCGAGTACCGTTTGCAGCAGCAACTGTCCGTTCTGGCCGACGTAGTTGCCGTGCACCGTCAGCGAGTCGGTTGTGCTGTTGCTGCCGGTGGTCATGTCGATGCTGCCGGCGTTGTTCAGTGTCGCCAGCCCGCCTGCGGTATAGGGCCGGACACTGCCCCGGGTGACCGCCATGACGCTGCTGTCATCGATGGCGAAGGTACCGGTTGCGGTTGCACTGTCACCGATAAAAAAGTCCCCGGCCAGAGCAAAGTGCGAGTGGTTGTTCAGCGCGACGTTCTCCCAGCCAAGGTAGCGCGAGGCCCCCGCCGAGGTGGTGTTGTCGAAGGTCAGGCGGTCATTGCCCATCCCGCCATCCAGTGACGGGCTCAAGGCCAGCGTGCTTTCGCTCAGTTGGCTGAGCAAGGCTATGTCGTCGCCATCGCCCATCAGTATGTCCGAGGTGATCTGGCCGCCGGTCCAGGTGAGGCTGTCGTTGCCGACGCTGGAGCGTATTTGCCCGGAAATCACTCCACCCGTGATGGTAATGCTGTCGTCGCCACCGCTGACACTGACATTGCCACCGATGCTACCGCCAGAGACGATGATGGTGTCCTGGCCGAATGCGGTGACAAGATTACCCAGAATGCTGCCGCCAGACAGCTCGAAGATGTTGTTGTCCAGCTTCATGTCCACCCGGCCGATGGTACCGCCAGTCATCTTCGCCACATCGCCATCTTCGAAGGCCTTGACTATAGTGCCAGCGGTCATGAGAAATGTATCTCGGCTGTCGCCTTGAGCCAGGGACTGAACCTGCCCCCCATTCATCACGAAGTCATCAATGCCATTGCCCTGTAGCACTGCGCCGCCGATCTGGCCGGCGTTGATGTACAGGCTGTCCTGGCCATCGCCTTGATCGAGCGAGCCAGTGAGGACGCCGGAGCTCATCAACACCCGGTCGGCACCGGCCCCGAAGCGGACGTTGCCGTTGATGACGCCGCTGCCATTGGCCGGGAAGGTCAGGCTGTTGTTGCCTGAGAGGTCGCTCAGCGAACTGCCGGTGCCGCTGTCACAGACATAGCTGCTGTCACCGGTCCCGGGCGTCAGCGTACAGGCCGCATGAGCCGGGAAGCTGGTGAGTATCAGTAGTGAAGTGGGCAGAGCAAAGACAGATGGCAGGTTCCTGATATGTCTGAAGTGAGAACGCATGGCCTATCCCTGTTGGATTAATGACAGATCGTCCTGATCCTGAACAGGGCCCAAGCGGTGCCACTGAAACCACCCAAACCTGTGACCTGACAACGTGCAACGGCTGCTCCGTCAGCCACGTGAAGGTCTAGTCGGATTTTTCCCGTCCGCCAGTCTGTTCCGACAAATGGACTGTCAAAAGTGACAGTTGCGTAATGTGTTTTTTTCTGAGCGCCGGGGGCTGCCGTGCAGTGTTCCCCTGGCATCCATGCCTGCACAAAGCGGATAACGATCTGCGCTGAGCGGATATTGCAGCGCCCCTGACATCCCTACCCTCGGTTCTACGCACGTTTACCGCGTTACCGACGCTCTTAAAAAAACAACAACAAGAGACAGATGCCATGCGCAAGATCGACGTACATGAGGTTATCGACAACGCTCGTTTCAACCGCTTTCACTGGATGGTGCTGTTCTGGTGTGCCCTGATCATCATCTTCGACGGCTACGATCTGGTGATCTACGGCGTGGTGCTGCCGATGCTGATGAAAGAGTGGGGGCTCAGCCCTCTGCAGGCCGGCGCGCTGGGCAGTTATGCCCTGTTCGGGATGATGTTCGGGGCGCTGTTTTTCGGCCCGCTGTCGGACAAGATCGGGCGTAAGAAAGCCATCACCCTGTGCGTGATCCTGTTCAGCGGCTTTACCGTGCTCAACGGTTTTGCCCGCAACCCCACCGAGTTCGGTCTCTGCCGGTTCATTGCCGGGTTGGGTATTGGGGGTGTGATGCCCAATGTGGTGGCGCTGATGAACGAGTACGCGCCGAAAAAAATCCGCAGCACCCTGGTGGCGATCATGTTCAGCGGCTACTCGGTGGGCGGCATGCTCTCGGCCGGGCTGGGCATCGTGCTGATCCCCAGCTTTGGCTGGCAGTCGGTATTTTACGTGGCGCTGCTGCCATTGCTGTTGTTGCCGCTGATCATGTACTTCCTGCCCGAGTCAGTGGGTTTCATGCTGCGTCAGGGACGCCATGCAGAAGCACGCAAGGTGCTGGAGCGAATCGATCCGGGTTATGTCGCGCAGACCGACGATCAACTGCACATGAGCGAAGTGAAGGGCACCGGCACACCGGTGTTGCAGCTGTTTCGCGAAGGGCGGGCACTGCGCACGCTGATGCTGTGGTTGGCATTTTTCTGCTGCCTGCTGATGGTCTACGCCCTGAGCTCCTGGTTGCCGAAACTGATGGCCAACGCCGGTTACAGCCTTGGCTCGAGCCTGTCGTTCCTGCTGGTGCTGAACTTCGGTGCCATCTTCGGTGCGGTGGGTGGGGGGGTACTGGGTGACAGGCTCAACCTGCCACGGGTGCTGGCGGTGTTCTTCGCCATGGCGGCGGTGTCGATCACCTTGCTCGGTTTCAACAGCCCGATGCCGGTGTTGTACCTGCTGATCGCCATTGCCGGCGCCACCACCATCGGCTCGCAAATTCTGCTGTATGCCTGCGCCGCGCAGTTTTACTCCATGGCCATTCGTTCCACCGGCCTGGGCTGGGCCTCGGGCATTGGCCGTAACGGTGCCATCGTCGGTCCGCTGTTGGGCGGTGCCTTGCTGGGGATCAGCCTGCCGCTGCAACTGAATTTCATGGCGTTCGCGTTGCCCGGGGCCGTGGCGGCCATCGCCATGACGGTGTTCGCCATCAGCAGTCAGCGCAGCGCCAAAGGCGTTGCCCAGGCAATGACACCGACCAACGCCTGACCCGGGCTGTCCGTTGATGTTCTCCAAACAAGAGCGACCGGGCCAGCGCCACGGATCGCCTGATGAGTCTTGCGCCGAGGTGCCATGAAAGCGTTACTCCACGACTTTTCCCTGTCTGCCGCGGTCGCAGGATTTATCGCCACGGTGATTTCCTACGCCGGTCCCCTGGTGATTATTTTTCAGGCGGCCGAGGCGGCACACCTCTCGCGGGAAGTGCTGTCGTCCTGGATCTGGGCGATTTCCATTGGCAGCGCGCTGCTGGGCATCGGCTTGAGCCTGCGCTACCGCGTGCCGGTGATCATCGCGTGGTCGGCACCGGGCTCGGCGTTGCTGGTGGCGTTGCTGCCGGACATTGCCATGCCTGAAGCGGTGGGCGCCTACCTGGTCAGTAGCCTGATCATTTTTCTGGTCGGGGTGTCGGGTGCCTTTGACCGGATCATCGGCAAGCTGCCTGCCGCGATTGCGGCGGCGATGCTGGCGGGGATTCTGTTCAGCTTCGGCACCGGGTTGTTTGTGTCCCTGCAGGGCAAGCCGCTACTGGTGCTGGCGATGTTTGCCACGTACCTGGTGTGCAAGCGTGTCATGCCACGCTACGCGGTGTTGATGGTGCTGCTGGTCGGTTGCTCGATCGCCTTTGTTTCAGGGGAGCTGCAGCGTGATGCATTGGTGATCGGTCTGGCGACGCCGGTCTGGATCATCCCCGAATTCAGCCTCGGTGCAACGCTCAACATTGCCTTGCCGCTGGTGATGGTGGCCCTGACCGGGCAGTTCGTCCCGGGCATGGCGGTGCTGCGTGCCAGCGGATACACCACGCCGGCCAGCCCGATCATCGCCAGCAGCGCGCTGGGGACCGCGTTGTTGGCACCGTTTGGCTGCCATGGGCTGAATCTGGCGGCCATTACCGCCGCGATCTGCACCGGGCGCGAGGCCCACGAAAATCCGCGCAAGCGTTATGTGGCCGGGGTCGTGGGCGGGCTGTGCTACCTGATGCTGGGGATCTTCGGCGCCACCCTGGTCTCGCTGTTCTCGGCCTTTCCCAAGGAGCTGATCGCGGCCCTCGCCGGGCTCGCTCTGTTTGCCGCCATTGCCGGTGCCCTGGCCGGCGCGATGGCCGTGCCGAATGACCGCGAAGCGGCGCTGGTGACCTTTCTCGCCACCGCCTCGGGCATGTCGCTGTTCGGCTTGTCCGCTGCGTTCTGGGGGCTGATTTTCGGCATGGTCACGCACCTGTTGTTGAGTGTGCGGCGTCCCGCTTCTGCCGCCCAGGCGGCGGATTCCCGAGAGGTCGCGCGCTGACGCCCGTCAGCGTTCGCGCGATCGGCTTCAACCTGCTTCAGCGTCCCCCGCCGCAAGTGCGCAGGGGGTGGCGCCCTTCAACCTGTCGATCCAAAACAATAAGAGAACAACGATGAAACAGAGTCTCCCAACAACCGGTTCCGTGTTGTCCCTGGCGCTCGCCTCGGGTTTTTCCACTGGCGCACTGGCTGCCGAGAGTGGCTTCATCGAAGACACCAGCGCCACCTTGCAGGCCCGCAATTACTACTTCAGCCGGGACTTCTCCGACATCGTCGGGGCTAACCCGCAATCGAAGGCCGAGGAGTGGGCGCAGGGCTTCATCCTCAACGTCAAGTCCGGGTACACCCAGGGCACCGTCGGGTTCGGCATGGATGTCATCGGCCTGCTGGGCCTCAAGCTCGACAGCAGCCCGGACCGGGTCAATACCGGCTTGCTGCCGGTGCAGGGTGACGGGCGTGCCGCCGATGACTACAGCCGCCTGGCCGGTGCGTTGAAAGTGCGTTACTCCAGGACCGAGTTGAAGGTTGGAGAGTTGCAGCCGAACCTGCCGGTACTGGTCTTCAGCGATATTCGCTTGCTGCCGCCCAGCTACCAGGGCGCCAGTATCAGCTCCAGCGAGATCAATGGCCTGACTGTGCAGGGTGGCCACTTGCGGTCGACCAGCCTGCGTAACGAAGCCGGCGACGAGAAGATGCAGGCCATGCTCGGCCATGTACCGCAGCGCCAGGTCAGCAGCGACGGCTTCAACTTTGCCGGTGCCGATTACGCCTTCAATGACAAGCGCAGTTCGCTCAGTGCCTGGTACGGGCAACTGGAGGACATCTACAACCAGCGCTTCCTCGGCCTCAAACACAGTGAGCCAGCGGGCGACTGGGTCCTGGGCGCGAACCTGGGCTATTTCGATTCGCGGGAAGACGGCCAGCAGTTGTTGGGCAACATCGACAACCAGGCGTTCTTCTCCCTGCTGTCGGCCAAGCGCGGCGGTCACACCTTTTATGTCGGCTACCAGGGCATGTTCGGCGACAGCGCCTTCCCCCGAGTGTTTGCCAATATCTCACCGCTGGGCAACGAGGTGCCGACCTATGAGTTTGCCTACACCGATGAGCGCTCCTGGCAGGCCCGTTACGACTACGACTTTGCCGCCCTCGGCATGCCGGGGTTGACCAGTACCGTGCGGTACATCAGCGGCAATAACGTCGATACTGGCAAGGGGTATGAGGGCAAGGACCGCGAGCGGGACCTGGATATTGGCTATGTGCTGCAGAGTGGCAGCCTCAAAGGCTTGGGGATACGCGTACGCAATGCCATGGCGCGTTCCAACTACCGCAGCGACATCGATGAAAACCGTCTGATCTTCAGTTACACCTGGACACTGCGCTGAGCCGGTGACTACAGGCCACTGGTGCAGTTGCCCATGACCTGATACGTCACGCGGTGAGTCTGGCCTTGGTGATCGACATAGACCATGGTGGCCGGTTCAACGTCGCAGGCCGTAGCGGTGGGCGTGATCGACACCACCCTGGCAATGTCCAGCGGCTGCGCCGGAGGGTAGGGCGTGGCGGCGGACTCAGTGCCGGCGGCCATCGCAGAGGTGGCGACAATCGTCAGCAACAGGCTGATCAGGGTTTTCATGGTGGGGTACTCCGTGTTGATTCCGATACCTGAAGTCTAATCTTCGCCCGTCATCGAAAAAGGGCTGAACACCTGATGCAGCCTTACATGAAACGTAACAGTCACGGCCCCCTGGAGGCTTATGGATTTGCTCAATAACTTGCGGGTGTTTGTTCGTGTCGTGGATTGCGGCAGCTTTACCGCCGCCGCCGATGTGCTCGACCTTTCTACCGCGCAAGTGTCCCGCCTGGTCGCGGATCTGGAGCAGCATGTACAGGCGCGCTTGCTGCAACGCACCACCCGGCGGTTGAGCCTGACGGAGGCCGGTGAGCGTTTCTTGCTACGCAGCCGGCAAATACTTGAGGAAATGGAGGAGGCCACGGCAGAGGCCCGTGGCGCTCACCTGAAACCCAGTGGCCGGCTGCGGGTGCACAGCATGAATGGCCTGGGCGTGTTGATCACGCCGTTGATCGCTCGATACTGTGAGCTGTACCCGGACGTGGTGTTCGAACTGACCCTGTCACAACGCAATCCCGACCCCCTGGAGGAAGGCTTTGACGTGGTGATTTCGATTGCCCTTGAACTGGCCGATTCGCAGTCGGTCGCCCAGCCTCTCGGGCAGATCTACAGCGTGCCCTGTGCCGCCCCGGCGTACCTGCAACGCCAAGGGGTGCCGCAGCATCCGCTGGCGTTGAACGATCACTGTTGCCTGCGCATGCTCGACCCCCTGTACAGCGATCAATGGCTGTTTCATGACGCGTCCGGCGAGCATGCCGCCAGCCCGGCCAAGACGTTCCAGTGCAACGTGGCCGAGTCGATGGTCAAGGCCTCCGAGTCGGGCATGGGGATCAGCCTGATTCCGTTTTATGCGGCGACGCGGCCGTTGAGCGACGGCAGCTTGTTGCGCCTGCTCCCGACCTATCGTCCCCGTGAGCGCAAGGTGTACGCGCTGTACCCGTCGCGGCGCTTTCTCGATGCCAAGGTCCGCACCTGGGTCGACTTCCTCAAGGTCGAGTTACCAAAGGTGTTCGCCGAGCACGACGGGGTGATCAATGACCCAAGGCACTGGGCCTGAGGTCGAAGGCAGCGCGAAGGGCGGTGTAGACTGACGGCCTGTTCCCGTTCCAAGGAGTCTGACGTGAAGGTCTGCACAGTGGGGTTGCCAGGTGTTGGGTGCGAGAGTGTCCAGCCATGATCGGTGCCGAGTTGCTGTCACCCGAAAGCCTCACGGTGGGCTGGTTGATCTACGTGCCCGTGCTGGTCTGGGCCGCGTTGCGAGCGCCCTGGGTCGAACTGTTCAGTGACAGTCGCCGCCAGCATTTGCTGTTCGGCACGGTGTTTGCGCTGTTCATGCTGTGGCTGGTGCGACGGGACTTCGAGACGGGCGTGTCCTATCACTTTATCGGCATGACCGCCGTGACCCTGCTACTCGATTGGCCGCTGGCGATAGTCGGTGGCCTGGTCGCCCAGTTGGGGCTGGTGCTGCTGGGGCGCCAGGATCTCGCGGCGCTCGGGGTCAATGGTGCCTTGCTGATTCTATTGCCGGTGCTGGTCACCGAAGGCTGCGCGATCCTGGTGGAGCGTGCCCAGCCGCGTAACCCCTTTGTGTACATCTTCTGCTCGGGTTTTTTTGCCGCCGCGCTCTCGGCCTTGCTCTGCCTGCTGGCAGCCCTGGGGCTGTTGTGGTTCGACGGGCGCTTTGCGATGCCGGAGTGGCTGGAGGATTTTGTCGGCTACCTGTGGCTGATCATCTTCCCCGAGGCCTTCATCAACGGCATGGTCGTCAGCGCGCTGGTGGTGTTCTGCCCCGAATGGCTGGAGACGTTCAACCGTACGCGTTACTTGTCGGCGCCGTGGAAGGACGACGACAAGCCTTGATCCTTATCAAGGGACTGGCGCGCAGGCGAACTTATGCTCCGGGAAATTCTCAGGAGTATCGGTATGAGTGTTTACGAGTGGGCGAGGCAAGAGCTGCGCAACAGTCTGGTATCGGCGCAGGAAGCCGGCTTTGAACCGGGTTTGAGCCTGCGCGCCTTGCTCAGTGCGGTGGTGCAGCAGAGCAAGGCGGTACGCAATGCCGAGGATCTGGCCGATGAGCTGCAGTTTCTCGCCGAGAACCTCGATGACGGTGAGGACTACAGCTTCATGCGGCCCTGATCCGCGGGATCAGTGGCGGGGTTCGAAGTCTTCGCTGAACAGATCGTCCTCGGCATCCGGGCTCACCGGGATCTTGTGTTCCTCCGAGGCCCAGGCACCCAGGTCGATCAGTTTGCAGCGGTCCGAACAAAATGGCCGGAAGGTGCTGGACGGGCTCCATTCAACCGGGGCACCGCAGGTTGGACAAACAACGACAGGGGGTTGGCTCATGACTGGCCTCCACGCAAAGTAAGGTAAAAGTTGTGCAGGCGTTCGACTTCGCTGTGCAGCCAGGCGAGGTCGCGGTCGTTGACCACCACATCGTCGGCGCGGCTGAGACGATCCCGGCGGCTGGACTGGGCCTTGAGGATTGCCTGGACCTGTTGTTCGCTGGTCTGGTCGCGCTGCAGGGTGCGTTCGATCTGCAACTGCTCCGGGGCATCGATCACCAGCACGCGCTGGGTCATGGCCGATTGCCCGGACTCGATCAGCAAGGGCGAGACCAGAATCGCATAAGGCGATTGGGCGCGGGCCAGGTGAGCGGCGATTTCCTGGGCAATCAGCGGGTGCAGCAGTTTCTCGAGCCAGCGGCGCTCATCCGGGATTTCGAAGATCAATTGACGCAGGGCGGCGCGATCCAGCTGGCCGTCGGCTTGCAGCACGCCAGCACCGAAGTGCTCGGCAATCTGCGCCAGCGCCGGGCGACCGGGTTCTACCACCCAGCGGGCGGCATGGTCGGCATCGACCGTGTGTATGCCCAGATCGATGAAGTGCCGGGCCGCGGCGCTTTTGCCGCTGCCGATGCCACCGGTCAGGCCGAGAATCCAGGGTTTTTCCACAGGGGTATTCATTTCAAACCGACAGACTGCCAATAGAAGTTAGTTATTTGACCACCCCAGAGCAAGGCAATCCAGCCGGCAATGACCAGATAAGGACCGAAGGGGATCGGCGTCGAGGTCTCGACCTGTTTCAAGCGCAACCAGATCACCCCCGCGACCGCGCCCACCAGCGACGACAACAGGATCGTCAGGGGCAGGATCTGCCAGCCACCCCAGGCGCCGAGCAGCGCCAGCAGCTTGAAGTCACCGTAGCCGATGCCTTCCTTGCCGGTGATCAGCTTGAACAGCCAATACACCGACCACAACGCCAGATAGCCCGCGACCGCGCCCCACAGGGCATCGTGCAGCGGCACGAACAGTCCGAACGCGTTGACGATCAACCCTAGCCACAACAAGGGCAGTACCAGCACGTCCGGCAGCAACTGATGATCGGCGTCGATCAGGCACAGCGCCAGCAACCCCCAGCTCAAGACCAGCACCATGACCGCCTGCCAGCCGAAGTCGAAGTGCCAGGCGATAAATCCCGACAGCACGCCACAGGCCAGTTCGGTCAAGGGATAACGGGCACTGATCGGGGCCTTGCAGCTTGAGCAGCGGCCGCGCAGGAGCAGATAGCTGAGCAGCGGAATGTTTTCCCAGGCGCGCAGTGGATGCTGGCAATGCGGGCAGTGCGAGTGCGGCAGCATCAGGTTGTAGGCGGGGCCCGGTGTTTCGCTGGGCAACTCCAGCACTTGTCGAGCCTGTTCCCGCCATTCGCGCTCGAGCATTTGCGGCAGGCGCCAGACCAGCACATTGAGAAAACTGCCGATCACCAGCCCGAGCAAGCAGGCGGTGGCGGCAAAGGCTGTAGGGTAATCGGCGAATAAGTCACTCAAGGGCATGTTCAAATCGCTGAGCCAAGTTGGAAGATGGGCAGGTACATGGCAACCACCAGCCCGCCGACGATAACGCCGAGCACCACCATGATGAAGGGTTCCATCAGGCTGGTCAGATTATCGACCAGCGAGTCGACTTCCGCTTCATAGTAGCTCGCGACGTTGTCGAGCATCTCCTCCAATGCTCCCGACTCTTCGCCAACAGCCGTCATCTGCACCGCCATGCCGGGAAACACGCCGCTGGTACGCATCGAGAAGTTCAACTGCATGCCGCTGGCGACATCCTGCCTGATGCGCAGCACCGCCCGTTTGAACACGCTGTTGCCGGTCGCGCCGGCCACGGCGTTCAGCGCCTCCACCAGTGGCACACCGGCGGCGAAGGTGGTCGACAGGGTACGGGCATAACGGGCTACCGAGGACTTGCGCACGAGCGTACCGACCAGGGGCAGCTTCAGCCATAGGCCGTCCAGCCAGTCGCGAAAACCGGGTGAGCGTCGATGGGCATGGCGCAGCCCCAGTACGCCGGCAATCAACCCTGACAGCAGCAGCCACCACCAGCGCTGCAGGAGTTCGGACAGGCCGATCACCATCAGGGTGAACCCCGGCAGTTGCGCGCCGAAACCGGCAAACACCGACTGGAATTGCGGTACCACGTTGATCAGCAGGATGGCACTGACGATCACTGCGACCAGGACCACGGCCAGCGGATAGGTCATGGCGTTCCTGATCCTGGCCTTGAGGCTCTCGCTCTTTTCCTTGTAGGTCGCGACCCGTTCCAGCAGCGTGTCGAGGGCGCCGGCCTGTTCGCCGGCGTCGACCAGGTTGCAATAGAGTTCGTCGAAACAGGCCGGCTGTTTGCGCAGTGCATTGGCGAAGCTGCTGCCGGCCGCGACGTCCTTTTTAAGTTCGCCCACCAGGGTGCGCATACCCGGGTGGTCGAAACCTTCGCCAATGATGTCGAACGACTGCAACACCGGCACCCCGGCCTTGATCATGGTCGCCATCTGCCGGGTGAAGACGGCAAGATCCTGCGCCTTGGGCCGCTGTGTGACGCTGAACAGCGAGATGGACTTCTTGCGTACCTTCCCCGGGACAATTCCCTGTTTACGCAACCGGGCCTTGATCAGGGCCGGGCTATGGCCGCTCAACTCGCCGGTGATGGTATGGCCTTTGCTGTCACGGCCTTCCCAGGTGTACACGCTGATCTTTGCTGCTTTGACCGCCATTGCTCAATCCTTGGTGACCGGGTTGATTGCTTCAAGGCGGGTGCCGCCTCCGGCTGTGCAGGCCTTGGGTTCGTAGATCCTGAAACGACGGATGCGTTCCCGTGGCGGCCTTCCTTGAGTTGGTCATTGATTCGCAAGCCTAGCCAACGGACGGCGAGGCGTGGGTGCTCTGAGGTGACAAATAGTGTCAGTTAGTGCGGTTTTTCAGAGCCGTTGAGCGGCAGCGGACGAGCGGGACCCCATCAAACACAGGGCGTAGGGGTTGGCATGTGCTGTGCTTCGACCAGCCCGGATCATGAGATTTCAGCTCATGCAGGGGGGCTAGATGTATGAAGCAACAAAACGGTTTTACCCTTATCGAATTGCTCGTCGTGGTAGCGATCATTGGCATCCTGGCGACCGTCGCCTTGCCGATGTACTCCAAGTATCAGGCGCGTACCAAGGTCACTGCCGGGCTGGCCGAGATTTCGGCACTGAAGGTGCCCTTTGAGGACGTGATCAACCAGGGCGATGACCCGACACTGGAGCGGCTCGGTGGTCGGGCCAGCACCAGTAACTGCGCCATCACCGCTTCAGGTACCGCATCCACTGGCGCTGGCAGTATCGGCTGCACGATTGTCAGTGCGCCGGGGGCGGTGCTGAGTAAAACCATCACCCTGTCGCGTACGCAAGACGGTGGCTGGACCTGCGTGACCACGGTTGGGTCGGACTATTCACCTAAAGGCTGTACCGCCAGCGACACCTGAGTGCCTGAGCGTTTTTCGAGATGCCTTGCCTGAAATGACGAGGCATTTTTGAAGGGGCGATGGGAACATGAGACTTCGACGGGTTCATGGTCTTGGTCCTGCGATAAAACCGGCAACTTGCATGTCGAGAATACCCGGGTCATGCAAATTGCATGATTTCGGGGGTGTTGGATTTTTTGTAACTAATTGATTTATAAGGTTTTAACTGTTGATCAGGCGTTGGCACAACCTTCGCACTATCCTTGTTAACCCTGCTGGGAATGCACACAGCAGACTTTCTGGTTAACAGGAGTTACTCGTATGAAGAAGTTCGCTATCGCTGCTGCAACGGCTACCGCTCTGACCCTGACCATGGCCAACGCTGCTTTTGCGCAGACCACTCAAACCACCCAGTCACCCATGACGCTGGCGGCCGGAGAGATGGATAAAGCTGCCGAAGCTACTTCCGATACCTGGATCACGACCAAAGTCAAAAGCGATCTGATCACCGAGAAAGGCATTCCGGGCACCGACATCAAAGTCGAAACCAACAAGGGGGTCGTGTCATTGTCCTCGACTGTCGCACTCACCGCCGCCCAGAAAACCACCGCGGTGAACATCACCAAGAGCATCAAGGGCGTCATGGCCGTATCGGCTGACGGCCTGAAAACCCAGTAACAGGCAAGGCTTCTCGCCTGGACCGAGAGAAGACGCGACAAGCGGGCCGAGCCATACGCTTGTCGCAACTCTCAGCCCACAGGCTGTGCTCATTACAGGCCCCGGCATGCATGTCGGGGCCTGTTCTTTTGGGGAGGGGCACTGAGCCGGTGCCCTTACTCGGCGTCCAGATGCATCGGTGTGATGACCCGGCCATCGCTCTGGGCCTGACCCAGGTTGGCATCAATGAAGTACACCCGGTCATCGGCCAGTTGGCCTTTGTCCACCAGGTAGTCCTTGATGCTGCTGGCGCGGTCCTGGCCCAGTTGGCGCAAGAGCACGTCGCTGGAAGCCCAGAAGTTGATCACCCCTTCACGCATTTTCGCCGCACGCTCTTCCTTGCCCAGATCCTTCCATTCGGCCGGTGGCTGGGTTTTCAGACGGATGCGGTAAATGCCTTCCAGCAGTGGCGTTTTTTCACTCTCGGGGACTTCCAGCAATGAGGCCTGGGCGGGCACTTTGTCGCCGCGACGCTGGAGTATTTTGTAGTAAGTGTACTGGTACTCGCGCTCCAGTCGTTGCTCGGCAATCAATGGGCCGTCGCTGCTTTGTGCGGCGGTGCCTTCGATTTCCAAGCGCAGGGCCGGGCGTTCCTTGAGTGCGCTGGCCAGTTTGACCAGTGCGCCTTCGGCGTCTTTGCTCAGCTCGCTGGAACCTGGTGCGAACGAAACGGTGCCCAGGTCCTCGGAACCGCCACCGGCAACCAGCCCGCCGATGAGCTTGAAGGGGGCTGCGGCGGCCTTCACGATCAGGTTGCGCAGGGTTTGCCAGACAATCGGCATCACGCTGAATTGTGGGTTGTTCAGGTCGCCGGTGACTGGAAGTTCGATGGAGATCTTGCCGTCGACATCCTTGAGCAGGGCGACCGCCAGTTTCAGCGGCAGGCTCACGGCGTCCGGGCTGTCGACTTTCTCACCCAGTTCCAGCTGTTCGACCACCACTTTGTTCTCTGCCTTGAGCTGGCCCTTGGTGATCAGGTAATGCAGGTCGAGGTTGAGCCGGCCCTTGCGGATCCGGTAGCCGGCGAATTTGCCGGAGTAGGGCGTCAGGGTGGTCAGTTCGACCCGTTTGAAACTGGTGGCAATATCCAGTGCCGCCATCGGGTCGAACGGGTTGACGCTACCCTTGATGGTCACCGGGGCGTAGCGGTCCACCTTGCCTTTGACGTCAACGCTGGCAGGTTTGGCCTGGCGACTGTCGATGGTGCCGATCTGGCCGTTGAGTTGCTGGATGGCGGTGGCGAAGTTGGGCGTCAGGCTGAAGTCGGCGAAGTTGGCCGAGCCGTCGTTGATCGCAATGCCGCCGATGTGGATGCCCAGCGGCTTGTCCTTGCTCGCGGCGGGTTTCGCCGCGCCGGTCTTGGCGCCGCTGTCGGCCGGTTGCGGGATCAGCAGGTCATCGATGTTGGTGGTGCGGTCTTCGTTGATCATGAAGCGCGCATAGGGTTGCTGCAGGTTGATCCGGTCGATCGACAGGCTGTCGCCATGCTGGTAGTTCAGACCTTCGACCATGACTTTCTGCCATTTGAGAAAGTCGCGGGACTTCAAGGTGTCGAGGGTGTGCAACTGATCGACCTGGGCCTTGCCGGTGACGTTGAACGCCAGGGGCTCAGTGCTTTTCAGGTTGACGGCCAGGTCGCTGCCGAGCATCCCGGAACGCAGTTCCAGGAGAATGAACGGGTTGATGTAGGACTGGGCGACACGCAGGTCGATGTCCTGGGTCTTGACCTTGAGCTGAGCGCTGATGGGCGCCAGGTTGACCTCGCCCTCAGCCATCAGCTTGCCTTGCTTGCCCAGGCCGGTGTCGAGCTTGAGGGTAAAGGGCGAGCCATTGAGGCTATCGAAGTTCTTCAGGTCCAGGTTCAGCGGGCCCAGTTCCAGCGCGACCGCAGGTGTTGCCTGGCGATCGGCCAGATGCACCTGATAGTTGCGCAACTCAACATCCTTGAGCAGCACCTGCCAGGGTTTGCTCGGCGCGACAGGCTCCGGTGTTGCTGCGGGTGCCGGTGCGTCGACGGTCGCCGGAGCGCTGCTGGCCTGGGCTTTTACCGCAGGCTTGGCCGGTTGACTGGCAAAGAGTTTCTGCCAGTCGAGTTGGCCATCGGCTTCGCGGGCGGCCCAGGTTTCGAGTTTCTGGCTGCGGATCTTGCCAACGACCACTTGCTGTTTGGCCAGGTCGACGGTGGTTTCACTGACGTCCAGGCGCTCCAGGCGCACCAGCGGTCGACCATCCGGAGTCTTCATGGCAAAGGGGGCGACATTGACCGAGGCATTGCTCAGCAGCAACTCGGTTTCCTTGGCCAGGTTGAGCGTGTAGTCGGTGCTCAGGCTGAGGACGCCGTCTTCAAGGACCAGCGGCAGCGCATCTCGGACATAGGGCCAGAAGGACTTCATCTTGCCGTCGGTGATTTTCAGGTTGCCTTGCGAGGCGATGGGCACCAGGCTGATGTTGCCGGTCCACTCCACCTTGCCCCCCGCCGGGCCGATGGCAACCAGATTCATGTCGGCGTTGTCGTCGGGCAGGGTACTGAGGTGTTTGAGCTCGAAATCAAGTTTGTCGTAGATGAACTCGATCGGCTCGCTGGGGCGCAGATCCTGGAAGTGCACATAGCCGCGGTTCAGGTCGATGCGGTCGATGCGCAGCGGAAAAGGCTGGGCATCCGGGTCGGCGGGTGTCGGCTCACTGACCGGCAACTTGAACAGTTGGGTGAGGTTCAGGCCGCCGTCCTTGCTGAACAGGAGCGCGGTCTTCGGCTTGTCCAGTTGCACGTCAGCCAGGTGCACAGCGCGGGTCCAGAGGCTGTCGAGTTGCAGGTCGGCGTACAAACGCTCGAACCCGACTTGCTCGTTGCCGGGTTCCCCGATGTTCAAGCCCCACACGGTCAGCTCAAGGCTGAAGGGGTTGAGTTCGATCCGCTGGATGCTCGCGGGCACCGTTGCGTAGTGGGCCAATTGCTGATTGGCGACCCGCAGGGCGATGCCCGGCAAAATCAGAAAACCCAGCAAGCTGTAGAGGGCCAGAGCAGTCAACAAGGCGCCGATGGCGCGAATCAATCCTTTGGGCATGTGTGGCTTCATCTGTCTGAATCGGAAGTGCCTTGGAGTATGGCATGCGACTCTGGTTCCAAAGCAATGACCTTGATCAGCAATGTTCAGATTTTGCCGGGGATTTCACAGCTGCAAAATCAGGGTCTTGAGCGGTGGTTGCTGGTCCATTGATGGAAAGTCGCTACCCGGTGTCAGCACCTTCCAGTCGCGCACGGGGCGCCCGGCTTTTTCCGCGCAGCGCAGCACCTGCTCGCGCCAATCGTCCATGCTGACTTTTGCCAGGTTGTTGCAGCAGATCAGCACACCATCTTCGGCCGTGGCCAGCAAGGCCGGTTTGAGCAGGCTCTGATAGTCGCGCAGCAGGTCAACCGTGCCGAATGCGCTTTTGGCCCATGCCGGCGGGTCGAGCAGCACCAGGTCATATTGGCGTTGCTCCAGGCGCGGGTAGCTGGGCAGCTTTTGCCCGCGCCGCTGGCTGATGGGCAAGCCGGCGAGCTGGCGGATGGCTGGAAAGTAGTCGGACTGCACGAACTGCATGGTGGGCAGTTGCGGATTGAGCAGGCCGTTCTCACGGCCGACCGCCAGATTACCCTCGGCGAAATCCAGGTTGCACACTTCACGCGCACCGCCGGCCGCGGCGCTCAGGCCAACGCCGCAGGTGTAGGCAAACAGGTTCAGTACGCTTTTGCCGGCACTGTGTTCCTTGACCCAGCCACGGGCGTTGCGCAGGTCGAGAAACAACAGAGGGTCCTGCCCGGCATGGCGGCCGCGAACTCGGTAGTTCAGACCCCATTCGTGGCCGATCTGGTCGGCAAGGGCGGCTTCGTCGGCACGATAAACCGTGTCTTCACGGTCGATCCGCGAGTTGCCCCGGGAACGGTCGTTATAGACCAGCAGCAAGTCGAGGCCCAGGTGTTGATTGATGGCTTCGTGCAGTTGCAACAGCGTTTCGCGCTCCAGCGACTGGTGAAAACTTTGCACCAGCAGTTGCGGGCCGTAACGGTCGATGGTCAGGCCGCCAGCGCCTTCCTGGCTGCCATGGAACAGGCGGTAGCAGTCCGTGCCTTGCGCGTGCAGTTCGGCGAGCAAGTCTTGGCGATGATCGAGGGCGGCGCGCAGCGCCTGATTCAAGGAAGACATGCGAAGCGCCTTGCTGGGGAATTTGGCGCGAGAGTTTAACAGCTTGGACGCTGAAGCACTTGTCGCTGATCGTTCCCCTGTGGCGAGGGAGCTTGCTCCCGTTCGGGCGAGCAGCGCCCGTAAAATCTACGGCCGGGATCGATCTGAAAGTACCCCGGCTGATGGGTCAAGGGCTCAGCCTGACAGGCCCATTCTCCGCCTGGCCCGTTGTATCGAACCGTTGCGCACGGCCCAGCGCAGCATCGGCGCGCTGCGGTTGACGCTGGCGCGTATCAGCTTGCGCTGGATGGGGCTCTGACTGACACCCAGCATGGTACTGGCCCAATCAGGCAGCAGGTCGATCCCGGCCTGCATCATCAGCCCGCCAAAGGGCTTGGCCAGACGGCTGGGGGACGGGGCGTTCAACAGCAGGCGCAACACCTCGCGGCTGCGTTCATCGCACAATAACTGCGGGCGGATTCGTTCAAGGTAGTCGGCGACATCTCGGCGCGAGCGCGGTACATCGCGGGCGCCCAGACGCTCGGCGACCAAGGCGATTTCAGCGTAGTAGCGGTCCTGATCAGCGGGTGCAAGGTGTGGATTGCGATAACGCAAATGGGCGGCGAGGAAGTTGCTGACCTCGGCCACATGCACCCAGGTCAGCAGGTCGGGATCGCTGGCGGCGTAGGGTCGGCCATCGGGCGCGGTGCCGGTCACTTGCAGGTGAATGGTACGGACTTTCTCGATCAGCCAGTCGGCGTCCTGTCGCGAGCCGAAGGTGGTGCCGGAGATGAATTGCCCGGTGCGGCGCAGGCGTCCGAGCATGTCCTCGCGAAAGTTCGAGTGATCCCAGACGCCGGCCAGGGCCAATGGGTGCAGGGCCTGCTGCATCAAGGCACTGATGCCGCCGATGAGCATGCTGCTGAAGTCGCCGTGTACCTGCCAGCTGACCGAGTCGGGACCGAAGAGGCCGGGGTCGCCCTTGGGGTTCTCCAGGTCGAGTTTGCCCAGGGAAAGACCGCTCAGGCTCATGATCTGGGTTTCGATGCGGGTGCGAATGAATTCCATGGCGACTCAGTGATAGAAAGAAGGCGCGACCATTGCTGGCCGCGCGTGGATTACGGGTTCAGGCGCTTGTCGATCAATCCCTCGACCACGCTTGGATCGGCCAGGGTCGAGGTGTCGCCGAGGCTGTCGAGTTCATTGCAGGCGATCTTGCGCAGGATACGCCGCATGATCTTGCCCGAGCGGGTTTTCGGCAAGGCTGGCGCCCACTGGATCAGGTCCGGTTTGGCGAAACTGCCGATTTCCTTGCTGACGTAGGCCAGCAGTTCTTTTTTCAGGGCCTCGTCCGGTTCGGTGCCGTTCATCGGGGTGACGAAGGCATAGATGCCCTGGCCTTTGACATCGTGGGGGTAACCGACCACCGCGGCTTCGGCGATGCTGTCGTGCAGCACCAGCGCGCTTTCGACCTCGGCCGTGCCGATGCGGTGGCCGGAAACGTTGATCACGTCATCGATGCGTCCGGTGATCCAGTAATCGCCATCCTCGTCGCGGCGGGCACCGTCGCCGGTGAAATAGTAGCCGGGGTAAGGTTTGAAGTAGGTATCGACCATCCGTTGCGGGTCACCATAGACGCTGCGGATCTGAGCCGGCCAGCTGGATTTCAACGCCAGCACGCCGCTGCCGGGGCCGCTGATTTCCTTGCCTTGCTCGTCGAGCAGCACCGGTTGCACGCCGAACATCGGCTGGGTCGCGCAGCCGGGTTTGATCCGCTGTGTGCTGACCAAGGGGCTGAGCATGATGCCGCCGGTTTCGGTCTGCCACCAGGTATCGACGATCGGACAACGCTGCTCGCCCACCGCATTGAAGTACCACTCCCAGGCTTCCGGGTTGATCGGCTCACCGACGGTGCCGAGCAGTCTGAGGCTGGCGCGGGAAGTTTCTTTCAACGGCTCAGGGCCTTCACGCATCAATGCGCGCAGGGCGGTCGGGGCGGTGTAGAAGATGTTCACTTTGTGCTTGTCGATGACTTGCCAGAAGCGCGAGGTACTCGGGTAGCTCGGCACGCCTTCGAAGATCAACGTGGTGGCACCGTTGGCCAGCGGGCCGTAGACGATGTAGCTGTGCCCCGTGACCCAGCCAACGTCGGCGGTGCACCAGAACACTTCACCGTCGCGGTAGTCGAGCACGTACTTGAACGTCATCGCCGCTTGCAGCAGGTAACCACCGGTGGTGTGCAGCACTCCCTTGGGTTTGCCGGTGCTGCCGGAGGTGTAGAGGATGAACAGCGGGTCTTCGGCGTCCATCGGCTCGGGCGGGCAATGGCCGCTGACATCGCGCAGCGCCTGGTGATACCAGAGGTCGCGCCCCTCGACCCAATTGACCTCGCGCTGGGTGCGTTCAACCACGATGACGGTGCTGACCGCCGGGCAACTGAGCAGGGCGTTATCGACGTTCTGTTTGAGCGGTACATATTTACCGCCACGCACCCCTTCGTCAGCGGTAATCACGGTGCGGCAATCGGCATCAAGGATCCGGTCGCGCAGGGAGTCGGGAGAAAACCCGCCGAAGACGACTGAATGTACCGCGCCAATGCGCGCGCAGGCGAGCATGGCATAGGCGGCCTCCGGGATCATCGGCATGTAGATGCACACCCGGTCGCCTTTCTTCACGCCACGGCTTTTCAGCACGTTGGCCAGGCGGCAAACGCAGTGATGCAGTTTCTGGTAGGTGATATGCACCGATTCGGCCGGATCGTCGCCTTCCCAGATGATCGCGGTCTGTTCGCTGCGTTTGGCCAGGTGGCGGTCAATGCAGTTGTAGCTGACGTTAAGCTGGCCGCCGGCGAACCACTGGGCCTTGCCGGTCCTGATGTCTGATTGCTGAACGGTTTGCCAGGGGCTGGTCCAGTCGAGGAAGCGCCTGGCCTGTTCGGCCCAGAAGGTGTCGGGTTGCTCGATGGATTGGCGGTACAGGCGCTGATAGTCGTCCTGACTCAGCTGTGCAGCCCGGCGGACGGCATCGGCGATGGGGAAGGTGCTGATATCGAACATGACGGCTCCTTATTCTTGTTTTGCGACAAGGAATAAAGATGCGCCGAGTGACTATCGGGTTCAAGTTGTACATGGATCCAGTGTGGGAGCGAGCAGGCGGAACGCCGCCCGGCTCTCTCCCACAGGGTTCGGCGCTGGATCAGCCGCGGTGACGACCACGGAAGTAGTTGATCAGGCCTTGGGTGGACGCATCATCGGCAGGCGCTTCGTCGCTGCCCACCAGACGGTTGTAGACGCCTTTACCCAGTTCTTTGCCCAATTCCACGCCCCACTGGTCAAAGGCATTGATGCCCCAGACCACGCTTTGCACAAACACCTTGTGCTCATACAGGGCCACCAGCGCACCCAGGCGGCGCGGGCTGATGCGCTCAAGCACCAGGGTGTTGCTCGGACGGTTGCCCGGGATCACCTTGTGTGCGGCCAGTTTCTGCACGTCGGCGTCGCTCATGCCCTTGTCACGCAGTTCTGCTTCGGCCTCGCTGCGGGTTTTGCCCAGCATCAGGGCCTGGCTTTGCGACAGGCAGTTGGCATACAGCCACTGGTGGTGGTCGGACACCGGGTTGAAGCTGACGATAGGCACAATGAAGTCAGCCGGGATCAACTGGGTGCCCTGGTGCAGCAACTGGTGATAGGCGTGCTGGCCGTTGCAGCCCACGCCACCCCAGATCACCGGACCGGTATCGGTGGAGACCGGTGTGCCGTCCTGGCGCACGCTCTTGCCGTTGGATTCCATGTCCAGTTGCTGCAAGTGCTTGGTGATGTTGCGCAGGTAGTGGTCGTACGGCAGGATCGCGTGACTTTGCGCGCCCCAGAAATTGCCGTACCACACACCCAGCAAGGCCATCAGCACCGGCATGTTCTGTTCGAACGGAGCCGTCTGGAAGTGCTGGTCCATGGTGTAGGCGCCGGACAGCAGTTCCTTGAAGTTGGACATGCCAATGGCCAGGGCAATCGGCAGGCCGATGGCCGACCACAGCGAGTAACGCCCGCCGACCCAGTCCCACATCGGGAAGATGTTCTCTTCGCGGATACCGAAGGCCACGGCGGCGGCGTTGTTGCTCGATACGGCGATGAAGTGGCGATACAGCTCGGCTTCCGAGCCACCCTGAGCCAGGTACCAGGCACGTGCGGCCTGGGCGTTTTTCAGGGTTTCGAGGGTATTGAAAGACTTTGAGGAAACAATGAACAGCGTGGTCTCGGCCCGCAGCTTCAGGGTCAGCTCGTGGAATTCACTGCCGTCGATGTTCGCCAGGTAGTGGCAGCGCACGCCTTTCTGGGCGTAGGACAGCAGCGCTTCGGAGACCAGTTCGGGGCCGAGGAACGAGCCACCGATGCCGATGTTCACCACGTCGGTGATCGGCTTCTCGGTGTAGCCACGCCACAGACCGTCATGAATGCGGCCGACCAGATCGGTGATCTGGTTCAGTACCTTGTGCACGTCCGGCATCACGTTGACGCCGTTGACCGACAACTTGTCGCCCACCGGGCGACGCAGGGCGGTGTGCAGGGCCGGACGGCCTTCGGAGGCGTTGACGATCTCGCCGCTGAACAATGCCTTGATCGCGTCCTGCAGGCCTACTTCGTTCGCCAGGCCCACCAGCAGGTTGCGCGTTTCGGCGGTGATCAGGTTTTTCGAATAATCCAGAAACAATCCACAGCTGCTGAGGGTGAATTGCGTGAAGCGCTGCGGATCGGCATTGAACGCTTCGCGCATGCTGAAATCCTGCATGGCCTGGCGGTGATCATTCAGCGCCTGCCAGGCTGGCAGAGCGGTAACGTCTTGAGGAGTGCGGTAATACGCCATCGCTGCGGGTTTCCTTTTACTTGAACTGCCTTTAGGACACTGAAAAACCCGGAATGTGCTGTCCGAAGGCAGGCATTGTCCGGTCAAACTGCGAATAAACGATTAAATAGTGCAGGGCGCTAACAGTAAACCTTGGCGCAAGATCTGTCTTGGCGTTGTCCGACCCGCGACCGGTACCATTTTGTACCGGCGTATCGGAGTGTCGGACGGATTTTCTGTGTGCAGAGTACGGGGGAGGGTTCAGGCGACCTGGACCGGGATGGCGTTGCTGGTGTGGCTCAGTTCATTGCCTGGCGCCATGTAGAGCATGCGTGGCTTGAAATCCAGCAGCTCGGCTTCGCTGTAATGCGCGTAGGCGCAGATGATCACCCGGTCGCCGACCTTGGCCTTGTGCGCCGCGGCACCGTTGACCGAGATCATGCGCGAGCCTTCTTCGCCACGAATGGCGTAGGTGGTGAAGCGCTCGCCGTTGTCGACGTTGTAGATCTGGATCTGTTCGTATTCACGGATCCCGGACAAGTCCAGCCACTCGCCGTCGATGGCGCAAGAGCCTTCGTAGTCGAGCACAGCGTGGGTAACTTCGGCGCGATGGAGCTTGGCCTTGAGCATGATGGCGTGCATGAGTGATTCCTTGGGCTGATCCGAACGGCGGGCAGTTTGCCCGAAGCCTTTGCGGCCGGCAATACAGCGGGTGCGTTGTGCCAGGAGGGCGCGCGGCCCCCTTGGCACGGGTACATCCCACCGTTGTCTTGCCGTGTTCAGGCAGGTAAGTCGAGGTTCAGGTGCAGGTTGTCGATCAGTCGGGTGGTGCCCAGGAAGGCGGCCACCAGAATGACCAGGTCGCGATCCTGCGCCGTGGCCGGACGCAGGGTCAGCCCATGGCGGATTTCCAGGTAGTCAGGGCGCAAACCGGCGGCCTGCAACTGCTCGACTTTCCCGGCCAGCAGTGCCGGGTAATCCCGTTCACCGTGCTTGATGGCCTCGGCGATTTCACTCAGCGTGCGATACACCACGGGCGCGACGGTACGTTGCTCTTGGCTGAGGAAGCCATTGCGCGAAGACAGCGCCAAGCCATCGGCGGCCCGTACGGTCGGTTCGCCGATGATCTGGATCGGCATGTTCAGGTCATGAACCAGGGCACGAATCACCGCCAGCTGCTGGTAGTCTTTCTGACCGAAGACCGCCAGGTCCGGCTGGACCATGTTGAACAGTTTGCTGACCACGGTCGCCACGCCTTCGAAATGCCCGGGACGGCTGGCGCCGCACAGGCCTTCAGCCAGCTGTGGAACGCTGACGCGGGTCTGGCCGGCCATGCCGTCTGGGTACATTTCTTCGACGCTTGGCGCGAACAGCAGGTGGCAGCCAGCCTGGAGCAGTTGCTCCTGGTCGGCGGCGAGGGTTCGCGGGTACTTGTCGAGGTCTTCGCCAGCGCCGAACTGCAGCGGGTTGACGAAAATGCTCGCCACCACGAAATCCACCCGCTGGGCGGCCTTGGTCACCAGTGCAACGTGGCCGCTGTGCAGGTTGCCCATGGTTGGCACGAAGCCGATGCGTTTGCCTTCGCTGCGGGCGCGGGCTACGGCGGCACGCAGTTCGCGTACGGTCTTGACGGTGTTCATGCCGAGAATCCGTGTTCAGCGCCCGGGAAGGTCGCGGCTTTGACTTCGCTGACGTAGGCGCTCAGGGCCGCCTGGATGCTGTTCTGGCCTGCCATGAAGTTTTTCACGAACTTGGGCGCGCGACCGGTGAGCGACAAGCCCAGCATGTCGTGCAGGACCAGGACCTGGCCGTCGGTGGCGTTGCCGGCACCGATGCCGATCACGGGGATCTTCACGGCCTGGGTGATTTCTGCGGCCAGCTCGCTCGGTACGCATTCGAGCAGCAGCATCGCCGCGCCGGCCTGTTCCAGCGCGATGGCGTCGGCACGCATCTGCCGTGCCTGGTTTTCATTGCGGCCCTGGACTTTATAGCCGCCCAGAATGTTCACCGACTGTGGGGTCAGCCCCATGTGGGCACAGACTGGAATACCGCGTTCGGCCAGCAGGCGAATCGAGTCGGCCAGCCACAACGCGCCTTCGACTTTGACCATGTGCGCGCCGGCCTGCATCAACAGGGCGCTGTTGACCATGGCTTGCTCATTGGTGGCATAGGCCATGAACGGCAGGTCCGCGAGGATCAAGGCATCGGTGTTACCGCGCTTGACTGCCGCGACGTGGTACGCCATTTCGGCGGTGGTCACGGGCAGGGTGCTGTCATGTCCCTGCAATACCATGCCGAGGGAGTCGCCCACCAGTAACACGTCAACGCCGGCTTCATTGCAGGCGTGAGCGAAGGTAGCGTCATAGCAGGTCAGCATGCTGATCTTTTCACCTTTCTGCTTGAGGCTCTGCAGGGTGGTGAGGGTAATAGCTGGCATGTAAAGGATCCTCATTCAGGCGCTTGGAAAACTACTGCGAGTAACGCGCGTGATTCTTCATTTACTCAGGCGCACGGTCTTTTGTCGTGCTTGAAAAGCCTGGATGGCGCCCTTTAGTGCCGTGTTGGCGGCAGCGGGACGCCTATAGTCGTGAGGAGAACTCGGGAAGTCAATTGGATGTGTTACCGCAAGGTTACTGCCTGGGTGTTACCGGCGTTACTGATGCGATTCAGCAGAAACCGTCGCAGTACCCTCGGCCTGTAGGGGCAGTGCTCCTACAGACTGGAGGTGCGCTCCAGCCCGACGAACGGGCAGGCCGCCAGCAGGTCGCGTAACAGACGGCCATCTGCCAGTTGCAGATCGGCGGGCGCCAGTTCGGCCAGCGGGTAGAGGACAAAGGCCCGTTCCTGCAGGTGGTAATGGGGCACCTTGAGGCGTGGTTCGTCGATCAGGCGATCGCCGAACAGCAGAATATCCAGGTCCAGCGTGCGCGGCCCCCAGCGTTCGAGGCGCTCGCGGCCCTGATCGTTTTCGATGGCTTGCAGCGCGTCGAGCAGTTCAAGCGGCGCCAGCAGGCTGTCCAGCGCGGCTACCGCGTTGGTATAGCGCGGTTGGCCAGGCAGCAAGGAGTCACTCTGATAGAAGGTCGAGACCCCGGCCAGCGTTGTCCGGGGCAATTGCGCCAGCGCTTCAACAGCGCTGCGCAACTGTTCAGCGGGGGCTGCGAGGTTGCTGCCCATGCCTATGTAGATGCGTTCCATCGACTTACTCGCCTGACGAGTTAGTGCTACCTGCGGCACGTTTGCGCTTGGCGCCACCGCTGCGGCGACGTTTGCGCGGTGCACCGCTGGCGCCCTCGTCCTTGCCGCTGAGGTCGCGAATCATGTCGCGACGCTCACTCTCGTTGGCGTCCTGATAGTCCGTCCACCACTCGCCCAGGCCGTCGGTCGGCTCGCCGGCGCTTTCGCGCAGCAGCAGGAAGTCGTAGCCGGCGCGGAAGCGCGGATTGTCCAGCAGCAGATCGGCGCGTTTGCCGCTGCGACGTGGCAAGCGTTCCTGCATGTCCCAGATCTCGCGGATCGGCAGGGTGAAGCGCTTGGGAATCGCAATACGCTGGCACTGCTCGCTGATCAGTTCGTGGGCGGCTTCCTGCATCGCCGGAATCGGCGGCATGCCACGGTCCTGCAGGCGCAGTACGCGGGCTGGCAGGGCTGGCCACAGGAGGGCGGCGAACAGGAAGGCAGGGGTCACCGGCTTGTTCTGCTTGATCCGCAGGTCGGTGTTGATCAGCGCTTCACTGATCAGGGTGTGGGTATAGGTCGGATTGTGTTCCAGTGCTTCGGCGCTGGCCGGGAACAAGGGATCGAACAATTGCAGGTCGACCAGCATCTCGAAGGTATCGGCCGCATGCCCCGAGAGGAACAACTTCAATACTTCTTCGAACAAGCGGGCCGACGGGATCTCGCGCAACATCGGTGCCAGGCCGCGGATCGGCAGGGCGCTGTGCTTCTCGATGCCGAAGTCGAGCTTGGCGGCAAAGCGCACGGCTCGCAGCATGCGCACCGGGTCTTCCTGGTAGCGCTGGGTCGGGTCGCCGATCAGGCGGATCAGGCGGTTGCGGATGTCGTGTACGCCGTTGGCGTAATCGAGAATGCGCTCGCTGACCGGGTCGTAATACAGGGCATTGATGGTGAAGTCGCGGCGTTGCGCGTCTTCTTCCAGGGTGCCGTATACGTTGTCGCGCAGAATGCGCCCGCTTTCGTTACGCGAGGACTGGTTGCTGTCTTCCTCTTCGTCGTTTTGCGGGTGATTGGCGCGGAAGGTCGCGACCTCGATGATTTCGCGGCCAAAGTGGATGTGCACCAGCTTGAAGCGGCGGCCAATGATCCGTGCGTTGCGAAACTCGGCGCGGACCTGTTCCGGCGTGGCGCTGGTGGCGACGTCGAAATCCTTGGGGGTGATGTTGAGCAGCATGTCGCGCACGCAGCCGCCGACCAGATAAGCCTGGTACCCGGCGTTCTGCAAGCGTTCGACGATGTTCACCGCATAACGGCTGAACTGGGCCTTTTGCAGCGAATGTTGGCCGCTGTTGAGGACTTCAGGCGTGCTACGAATGTGTTGCGTACGACGCAAGGGAGAACGGAATGACTGGAACAGCTTCTTCAGCATGGGATGCACTGTTTGAAGGAATGTTCGGCCATAACGAAGAATGACCGCATGATGGGCGGGGATTCTAGCATTTAGTCGAGGGATGGTGTAGGACACAGCAGATATGAGCTGCAGGCTATGGCGACAAAGGTAAAACGCAGGGGGGGAAGGGGGGTGAATCGCGGACGCTACAGAAACCACAGAAACCACAAGGGGAGCCGAAGCTCCCCAAGAAGTAGTTGCGTGCTCTATTTTTATTATTGGTTTCGGGCTTCTTGTTTTTGTGTCGCGCCCTTGTCATGAGGTTTTCCCTTCATGACCCTCCCAATCGGGAGCCAAGAGCAAACGGATTGCTTTGATCGCTGTGTTGCAATGATCGATGTGATCCAACCAGTTCAGGCTCTGCCTTAGGGCAGTTTTTGTTGTTCTCGGCCTGGTTGTGGGGCAAGCCCCAAATACAACGCCTCTCCAAAAGAATCAGTTAGCTACGCCTCTCGCCGTCTTGTTTTTATTGTGCGTGAGTCGATTCGTCTTATTTTTATTGTCTTGTGCATTGCTTGTTATTGTTCTTGTACCAGACATATAGCAGGAGCCGTGCCAACTTTTGTGATCCCCAGCAAAACAAGGGGTTAGGAGGGTTTTGCGCATTGTTTCAGGCAAAAAAAAACCGGGGCTTCGTTACCGTAAGCCCCGGCTTCTGTTACGAAAAAAGCTGCGGTAACAGTTTTTTCACATGTTCAGGTGTTACTTGCACATTCGACAGGTGACATTCAGCTCTCGCTGGCTACACCGGTCTTGCGCCGTGGGATACCCAGGCGCTGGCGACGTTCCCACAGGCATTTACGGCTGACCCCGAGTTTGCGAGCCAGCTCGGTTTCGGTCATGTGGTCCTGGTGTTCGAGCACGAAGTGCTGGAAGTAGTCTTCCAGCGACAGGTCTTCGGTGGGTTCGTGACTGGTGTTGGTGGCACTGCCCTGTTGCGGTGCCAATCCGATGAATTCGTCTTCTTCCAGGTCACCGAGCTCGATGTCGATGCCCAGCAGCTCGGCAGAAATCTCCGGGCTTTCACACAGAATCACCGCACGCTCGACAGCGTTCTCCAGTTCGCGCACGTTACCTGGCCAGCTGTAGTGACGAATCGCCTGCTCGGCGTCGGGTGCGAACTTCAGGTCGCTGCGATTGACCCGTGCGCTTTGGCGCGCGAGGAAGGCATTGGCGATTTCGTTGACGTCGGCGCCGCGCTCACGCAAGGCCGGCAGTTTCAGGGCGATTACGTGGAGACGGTAATACAGGTCTTCACGGAACTGGCCGATCTTGGCCAGGCTCTTGAGGTCGCGGTGCGTCGCCGCGATCAGGCGGACGTCGACCTTCTGCGATTGAACCGAACCGACGCGGCGGATCTCGCCTTCCTGCAGTACGCGCAGCAAGCGAGCCTGGGCTTCCAGTGGCAATTCGCCGATCTCGTCGAGGAACAGGGTGCCACCGTCCGCGGCTTCCACCAGGCCTGCGCGACCGGCGCTGGCACCGGTAAAGGCGCCTTTCTCGTGGCCGAACAGTTCGGACTCGATCAGGCTTTCCGGAATGGCCGCGCAGTTCACCGAAATCATCGGTGCCTTGGCGCGCCTGGACAAGTTGTGCAGGGCGCGGGCGACCAGCTCCTTGCCGGTACCGGATTCACCCTGGATCAGCACATTGGAGTCCGTCGGCGCCACTTTGCGGATTTTGCCGTACAGGTCCTGCATGGGCGGGCAGGAACCGATGATGCCGATCTCGCCGTTGCTGGCGTCGACCCCGGGCTTGTCGCTGCCATTGACCGCTTTGCCAGCCGGGCGTTCACCGGTCGTGATCTGGGCGGTTTGTCGGTCACGCAGAATGCGTGCGACGGCCTGGAGCATTTCGTCGTGGTCGAAAGGCTTGGCGATGTAGTCCACCGCGCCCATCTTCATCGAGTCGACCGCCGAGCGCAGGCTGGCGTAGCTGGTCATGATCAGCACCGGCGTGCCCTGGCCCAGCTTGATCAGCTCGGTGCCCGGTGCGCCCGGCAGGCGCAGGTCACTGACAATCAGGTCGAACGTGGGAATGCTGAAGCGTTCTTGTGCTTCCTGCACTGAACCGGCTTCGCTGACCTGGTACTGGTTACGTTCCAGCAGGCGGCGCAAGGCGGAGCGGATAATGGTTTCGTCTTCGACGATCAAAATGTGCGGCATTGATTCGATTCTCTCGACGGTCTCAGTTCACAGCGGACGTCGCTTCGACATGACGCGGTAAGGTCACCCGGATACGGGTGCCGCGTTGGCTTTGTGTGTCAGCCGGGCTGTCGATGGTGATTTGTCCATAATGCTCTTCAACGATGGAATAGACCAGTGCAAGGCCCAGACCGGTGCCTTCGCCAGGATCCTTGGTGGTGAAGAAGGGTTCGAACAATCGGTCCATGATGCTCGAGGGTATGCCGCTGCCTTCGTCTTCGACGATCAGATCGACCGTGTGTTCGCTGGCTTCGCTCTTGACCCGTACCGCACTGCCGGCTGGCGAGGCGTCACGGGCGTTGGACAGCAGGTTGATCAGGACCTGGGCGAGCCGTTGCGGGTCGCCATCGACCCAGTGTTCAGGGTCGCACAGGTTAAAGAACTGGACTTCGAAGTTGCGTCGGTTCAAGGCCAGCAGGCCAATGGCGTCCTGGGCCACTTCGGCCAGGCAGACCGGTTCGTCATTGTGCTGGTGGCTGCCGGCGTGGGCGAAGCTCATCAAGGATTGCACGATGCGTGACACGCGCTTGGTCTGCTCGATGATTTGCCCACTGATTTCCGTGATTTCGCCGTCTTCTTCACGCTCTTCGCGCAGGTTCTGCGCCAGGCAGGCGATACCGGTGATCGGGTTGCCGATCTCGTGGGCCACGCCGGCGGCCAGGCGACCGATGCTCGCCAGGCGTTCGGAATGCACCAGTTTGTCTTCGAGCATCTGGGTTTCGGTCAAATCCTCGACCAGCAACACCAGGCCGCTGTTGCCGGGCGCGAGGGGCTCATCGATCGCCGCTTTGTGCAGGTTCAGCCAGCGGGTCTGGCCATCGAGGGCCAGGTGCTGTTTGTGCAAGTGTTCGTCCGGCACGTTGATGAAGCCTTGCAGCAGTTCTTTCCAGGGCTCGCCCAGGGTGCTCAGGCGTGAACCGACCACGCGCTGCGCGGCAATCCCGGTCAGCTCCTCCATGGCTTTGTTCCACATGAGGATTTCCTGGTCCTTGGCCAACGAACACACACCCATCGGCAGTTCTTGCAAGGTCTGGCGGTGATAACGGCGCAGGGCATCGAGCTCGGCGGCAAGGCCGGTAAGCCGCGAGTGGTAATCCTCGAGGCGGCTTTCGATGAAGTGAATGTCCTCGGTGACGTAGTTTTCGCCGCCGGCCTTGTACGGCAGGAAGGTTTCCACCATGTCCTGGGCAACACTGGGACCCATCAGGCCGGACAGGTTGGCTTCGATCCGGTCGCGCAAGCGGCGCAGTGCGTAGGGGCGACGCTCATCGAACGGCAGGTACAGGTCGCGCAAGGCTTGCTCGACTTCTTTTTGCGCGGCCTTGGCGCCCAAGGGCTTGGCCAGTTGGGTGGCGAACTCCTGGGGTGAGGCAGCGTGCAGTTCGCGGCGCTGCGGACGGCGCACGTTGTCCACCGCGCACGCTTCCGCGGCACTGGCTTCTTCGGTGCTGGCGTTGGTGAACAGCGAGACCAGCGTGAATATCAGTACGTTGGCGGCCAGCGAGGCAATCGCCGCCATGTGCCAGCTGGTGTCGTCGAGCACATAGATCATGTTCAGCAGCGGTATGTAGAACCCCTGCAGATTGCCCACCAGCGGCAACAGCATGGTCACCAGCCAGACCAGGACCCCCGCCATCAATCCGGCGATAAAGCCGCGACGGTTGGCGGTCGGCCAGTAAAGAACGGACAGCACGCCCGGCAGGAACTGAAGGGTGGCGACGAACGCGACGATGCCCAGATTGGCCAGGTCTTGCTCGGCACCCAGCATCAGGTAGAAGCCATAACCGGCCATGATGATCGCGACGATCAGCGCCCGGCGGGTCCACTTCAGCCAGCGGTAGATGTTGCCTTCGGCAGGTGGCTGGTACAGCGGTAGCACCAGGTGGTTCAGGGCCATCCCGGACAGCGCCAGGGTGGTGACGATGATCAGGCCGCTGGCGGCCGACAACCCGCCGACATAGGCCAGCAGGGCCAGCGCCTTGTTGTTGGCGGCGATGCCGATACCGAGGGTGAAGTACTCCGGGTTGGTGGTGGCGCCCAGTTTCAGGCCGGCCCAGAGAATCAACGGCACGGCCAGGCTCATCAGCAACAGGAACAGCGGCAGGCCCCAGCTCGCACTGACCAGCGAGCGCGGGTTGAGGTTTTCGGTGAAGGTCATGTGGTACATGTGCGGCATCACGATGGCCGAGGCGAAGAACACCAGCAGCAGGGTGCGCCAAGGACCTTCTTGCAGCGGTGTGTGCAGGGCGGCGAGGGCGGTCTGGTTTTGCAGCAGCCACAGCTCCAGCTGTTGCGGGCCGTCGAACACGCCGTACAAGGCATACAGGCCGACGCCGCCAATGGCGATCAGCTTGATGACCGACTCAAAGGCAATCGCGAACACCAGGCCTTCGTGTTTCTCCCGGGTCGCGATGTGCCGCGAGCCGAAGAAAATCGTGAACAGGGTGATCAGGGCGCAAAAACTCAAGGCGACCCGGTGCTGTACGGGCTCGCGGGTGAGGATGCCGATGGAGTCGGCGACCGCCTGGATCTGCAGGGCAAGCAGGGGCAGCACCGCAATCAGCATGAAGATCGTGGTCAGCGCGCCAGCCCAGGTGCTGCGAAAGCGAAACGCAAACAGGTCGGCCAGCGACGACAGCTGATAGGTGCGGGTGATTTTCAGGATCGGGTACAGCAGCACCGGTGCCAGCAGAAACGCCCCGGAAACCCCGAGGTAGCTGGAGAGAAAACCATAGCCGTACTGGTAGGCCAGGCCTACCGTGCCGTAGAACGCCCAGGCGCTGGCATACACACCCAGTGACAGGGTGTAGGTCAGCGGGTGGCGAATGATCGCTCGCGGGATCATTCCGCGCTCACTGACCCAGGCAACGCCGAACAGCACCGCCAGGTACGCGGCGCTGATCAGGATCATCTGGGTCAGGCTAAAGCTCATCGGCATCTTTTTGGCTCTGCAGGATGAAGGTCACGACGATCAGGATCAGCCACAGCAAGTACGGCCGATACCAGGCGCCAGTAGCGTCGATCCACCAGTCCATGATGGCGGGGGAGAACAGATAGATCCCCACTACCAGGAGCAGGACCAAGCGATAGATGTACATCCCGGCCTCTCTTTATTGTGTGCGTGCCCGAAAACGTGCGGCGATGGTAACGGATGGGCGCCAACCTGCAAGCTTAGTCAGCGTAATTGCGCTTCGGGCAGTGTCAGTGTGCGGGGAATCAGCAGCGCATCCCAGTGCCTGACTCCCCACTTGAGCACCTCGGCGGGCGTTGCGCTATCGAGTGCCGGGTCCGGCTGTTGTCCCAATGCGCGCAGGGCGCGCAACAACAGCGGGGTGGCCTGGTCTTCGGTCAGCGGCGGCGAACGGTAGGATTTGCCGAGTTTGTTACCGTCCGGCTGGGTAATCAATGGCAGGTGCAGGTAACGCGGTTGCGCCAGGCCCAGCAGTTCCTGCAGGTACAGCTGGCGCGGGGTGGAGTCGAGCAGGTCGGCGCCGCGCACGATGTCGGTGACGCCTTGCCAGGCATCGTCCAGTACCACCGCCAGTTGATAGGCGTACAGCCCGTCGCGGCGGCGAATCACGAAATCGCCGACGTCGCGGCCCAGGTGCTGGCGGTACTCGCCTTGCACCCGGTCGGTGAAGTGATACTCAAGCTCTGGAACCCGCAGGCGGATCGCCGCGTCTTCGCGGGCGTGGCCGGCGTTGCGGCACAGCCCCGGGTAAATCCCGTGGTAGGGCGCCAGTTGTTTGCGCGAGCAGGTGCAGGCGTAGGCCAGGCCGTGGTTGAACAGTTGGTTCACGACCTGCAGGTAGGCGTCGTGGCGTTCGCTCTGGCGGACCATCTCGCCGTCCCATTCAAAGCCGTAGCTTTCCAGGGCCTTGAGGATCGCGGTCTGGGCACCGGGTTCTTCCCGGGGTGGGTCGAGGTCTTCCATGCGCAGCAGCCAGCGGCCGCCGGCGGCGCGTGCGTCGAGGTAGGACGCCAGTGCCGCGACCAGCGAACCAAAATGCAGGTGCCCGCTGGGGGTGGGGGCGAAGCGCCCGATGTAGGCGGGTGTCTTGATAGCGGTCATGGGCGTGTTGATCATTGAGGGAGCAAAACCGTCAGAAACAAAAAACGGAGCGTTCGCACGCTCCGTTCTTGAGTCAAATCGACGCTTATTTGCCGACTTGTTTTTCCTTGATTTCTGCAAGGGTCTTGCAATCGACGCACATGTCGGCGGTAGGGCGGGCTTCAAGACGACGAATGCCGATCTCGACGCCGCACGACTCGCACCAACCGTACTCTTCGTCTTCGATCAGTTGCAGGGTCTTGTCGATCTTCTTGATCAACTTGCGCTCACGGTCGCGGGCGCGCAGTTCGAGGCTGAATTCTTCTTCCTGGCTGGCACGGTCGGCCGGGTCGGGGAAGTTGGCCGCTTCGTCTTTCATGTGATCAACAGTGCGGTCGACTTCCTGCATCAAGTCCTGTTTCCACTTGTTCAGGATCTTGGTGAAGTGATCGCGCATGGGCTTGCCCATGTATTCCTCACCCTTTACTTCTTTGTAGGGTTCGAAGCCGCTGATCGACTGGTTTGGCTGCTGCTTTGCTTGGGTGGGCATGAAATGGACCGCCTCTACTCTTGTAATCCATTGCGCAGGATTGCTCCATCACCGACACCTGCCGGCCCTGCGGCTGCAAGCGGGCGAACTTACCAGATCAAATCAGACCGCGCTACTCCCTGATGCCGAGGCCACGGTCCGTAAGGTTTGCAAATGGTTGCAAAGC
This sequence comes from Pseudomonas sp. Irchel s3b6, assembly GCF_900187415.1. Taxonomy (NCBI): domain Bacteria; kingdom Pseudomonadati; phylum Pseudomonadota; class Gammaproteobacteria; order Pseudomonadales; family Pseudomonadaceae; genus Pseudomonas; species Pseudomonas sp. Irchel s3b6. The sequence continues at coordinate 234,498 of NZ_FYDM01000007.1, forward strand.
CTTGTCTGGCGGCTCTGGAGACCTGATCAATTATTGATTTTAGTCAATCCTGACACTTGTGCAGGCACTCACTTGCCAGTGAGCCCGGGCTTTGTGACCGTATTAGGTTCTCGCTTGTTCCCGCGCTTGGGTAGAATCAGGTTTTTACCCCCGTTGAAGGAAGGCTAATGGCCCAGCCCTACAGTGCGCGCAGCCGCGCTATCGAACCTTTCCACGTCATGGCATTGCTGGCGCGCGCCAATGAGTTGCAAGCGGCCGGCCATGACGTCATTCACCTGGAAATCGGCGAACCGGACTTCACCACGGCCGAGCCGATCATCAAGGCCGGCCAGGCGGCACTGACGGCGGGGAAAACCCGTTACACCGCGGCGCGGGGCATTCCCGAGCTGCGCGAGGCCATTTCCGGCTTCTATCAGCAACGTTACGGGCTGGACATCGACCCGCAGCGCATCATGATCACCCCGGGAGGCTCTGGCGCGTTGCTGCTGGCCAGCGCCTTGCTGGTGGATCCGGGCAAGCACTGGTTGCTGGCCGATCCGGGTTACCCGTGCAACCGTCATTTTCTACGCCTGGTCGAAGGCGCGGCGCAGCTTGTTCCCGTGGGGCCGGACGTGCGTTATCAGCTGACCCCGGACCTGGTTGAGCGTTACTGGGACCACGACAGTGTCGGGGCCCTGGTGGCCTCGCCCGCCAACCCGACCGGCACGATTCTGACCCGCGACGAACTGGCCGGGTTGTCCACTGCGATCAAGGGGCGCAACGGTCATCTGGTGGTGGATGAGATCTATCACGGCCTGACGTACGGCACCGATGCCGTCAGCGTGCTGGAAGTCGATGACAGTGCCTTTGTGCTCAACAGTTTCTCCAAGTATTTCGGCATGACCGGCTGGCGCCTCGGTTGGCTGGTGGCCCCGCAAGCCGCCATCAGCGAGCTGGAAAAGCTTGCACAAAACCTCTACATCAGTGCGCCGAGCATGGCCCAGCATGCGGCCCTGGCCTGTTTCGAGCCTGCGACCTTGAGCATTCTCGAAGAGCGGCGGGCGGAATTCGGGCGTCGGCGCGATTTCCTGCTGCCGGCCTTGCGTGAGCTGGGCTTCGGTATCGCGGTGGAACCGGAAGGCGCGTTCTATCTGTATGCCGATATCAGTGCCTTTGGCGGTGATGCGTTTGCCTTCTGTCGGCACTTTCTGGAAACCGAGCACATCGCGTTCACGCCGGGCCTGGATTTCGGCCGGCACCAGGCCGGTCATCACGTTCGTTTCGCCTACACCCAAAGCCTGCCGCGTCTGCAGGAAGCGGTGGAGCGGATTGCCCGTGGCCTGCGGAGCTGGCAAGGCTGATGCGCTTCGATCCTCCCCTGGAAAAAGGCCGGCTGATTCGACGTTACAAGCGTTTTCTCGCCGATATCGAAACCGTTGGCGGCGAGATGATCACGATTCACTGTCCGAACACCGGGTCGATGTTCAACTGCATGGTCGAGGGCGGGGAGGTCTGGTTCAGTCGCTCCAACGATCCGAAACGTAAATTGCCCGGCACCTGGGAAATCAGCGAAACCCCGCAAGGGCGACTGGCCTGTGTCAATACGGCGCGGGCCAATGCCTTGGTCGAGGAGGCGCTGAAGGCGGGTGTGATCACCGAGCTCGACGGCTTTACCGCCCTCAAGCGTGAAGTGCCCTACGGCCAGGAGAACAGTCGCATCGATTTTCGTCTCGACTACCCGCAAGGGCAGGCCTTCGTCGAAGTCAAAAGCGTGACCCTGGGCTTCGACGGTTCAGCGGTCGCGGCGTTTCCGGATGCCGTGACCCAGCGAGGAGCCAAGCACTTGCGCGAATTGGCGTGCCTGGCGCGGGACGGCATTCGCGCGGTGCAACTGTATTGCGTGAACCTGACGGGGATCGACGCGGTGCGTCCGGCCGAGGAAATCGACCCGGGGTATGCGGCCGCCCTGCGTGAGGCGAAGGCGGCCGGCGTCGAGGTGTTGGCGTATGGCGTGAGCTTGACCGCTGAAGAAGTCTGCGTCGAACGCCGGCTGGAGGTGCTGTTCGGCGTTTAAGACTGCACCCAGATGCCCTGAGTGTCTTCCCGACATGCCAGGGTGCTGAGTGACTGGCCGGCGCAAGGGCCGGCCACGCATTCGCCGCTTTCGATCAGGAACAGCGCGCCATGCGTGGCGCACTGGATCAGGCTGGCGCTCGGGTCGAGAAACTGGTCGGGGTGCCATTCCAGTGCGACCCCGCGATGGGGGCAGCGGTTCTCGTAGACATAGACCCGACCTTCGCGGCGCACGGCAAACAGCCGCTGTCCATCGATCTCGAACCCGCGGCTGCTGGCATCGACCAGCTCGGCACTGGTGCAAAGAAACTTCATGACTGTCCTCTTGTGCCGAAGGCGCGGGCCTCTGGCGGCTATGCTGTGGGCGAGTACTGGTTAGCAAATGTGTCAGTGCTTGACGTGAAAATGTTAACAATTATCAAATGCCGGCTCCGCCCGTGGTGAGCGCGTCGCTTAACATGCCTCGATTCTGCGGGAAAACTGTGCAAAGGAAACCCTGTTATGCGCCTGAGTACCCGCGCCATTGCGCTCTGTGTCGGACTTTTGGTCAACCATGGGGCCACAGCGGCCGAGTTGCCGCAACGCTGGGTCAGTGCCGGGGGCGCGTTGTCGGAATGGGTGAGCGCACTGGGCAGTGAGTCCAGGCTGGTCGGCGTCGACACTACCAGCCAGCATCCTGAATCGCTCAAGGCCTTGCCGAGTATCGGCTATCAGCGCCAGTTGTCGGCCGAGGGCATTCTGAGCCTGCGTCCGCAGATTTTGATCGGCACCGAAGAAATGGGCCCGCCGCCCGTGTTGTCGCAGATTCGCAGTGCCGGGGTGCAGGTCGAGTTGTTTTCGGCACAACCGGACCTGGCCACCCTTGAACGCAACTTGCAGCACCTGGGCCGGTTGCTCGGCAGCGAAGCCCGGGCCACGACGGTGTTCCAGGGTTATCAACAGCAAATCGTGCAGCAGCGGGCCTGGGTCGCGGCGGCGCAGGCCAAACAGAAGGCACCGGGGGTATTGCTGCTGTTGGGGCACGCGGGTGGCAAGCCGTTGATTGCCGGTAAAGACACGGCGGCCGATTGGCTGTTGCAGCAGGCGGGTGGGCGTAACCTGGCCACCCATACGGGTTACAAGCCGTTTTCCGTCGAGTCACTGGCCGGTCTGACCCCGGATGTCCTGGTGTTCTCCGATCGCGCACTGACAGGCGACGCCGCCCGAGCGGCGTTGTTCAAGGAAAACCCGATACTGGCCTCGACGCCGGCGGCCAAGGCCGGGCGCCTCCTGGAGCTGGATCCGACCCTGTTGGTAGGCGGTCTGGGGCCGCGCTTGCCGCAAAGCCTGGTCAAGCTGTCGGCCGGGTTCTATCCGGATGAGTCTTCCAAGGCAACTGCGGCCCAATGACCACTCTGGTTAAGCCGCGTTCGTTGTTCATTGGCCTGAGCCTGCTATGTGTGTTCGCCGTTTGGCTGTCATTGGCGCTGGGGCCGGTCAGTTTGCCGTTGCTCGATACCTTGCGCGCGGCGATGCGCCTGATCGGCCTGCCGGTGGCGGCTGAAGGCCTGGAGCAGGCCGAACTGATTCTTGGGCAGATTCGCCTGCCGCGCACCTTGCTGGGTCTCGCGGTGGGTGGTGTGCTGGCCTTGTCCGGCGTGGCGATGCAGGGGCTGTTCCGCAATCCGCTGGCGGACCCGGGGCTGGTGGGCGTCTCCAGTGGTGCCGCCCTGGGTGCGGCGATCGCGATTGTTGGCGGCTCGCTGTCTGGCGGTCTGCCCGAGGTGATCGGTCCTTACGTGCTGTCATTGTCTGCGTTTCTTGGTGGCCTCGGGGTGACGGCACTGGTGTATCGCCTCGGCCGGCGTAACGGGCAGACCAATGTGGCGACCATGTTGTTGGCGGGTATCGCGCTGACCGCACTGGCCGGCTCGGCGGTGGGCTTGTTCACCTATCTGGCGGACGACGCGACCTTGCGCACGCTGACATTCTGGAACCTGGGCAGTCTCAATGGCGCCAGCTATGCGCGGTTGTGGCCGTTGCTACTGGTGAGCGTGGCGGTGGCGCTCTGGTTGCCACGCCGGGCGGCGGCGTTGAATGCGTTGTTGCTCGGGGAGTCCGAGGCCGGCCATCTGGGGATCAATGTCGAGCGGCTCAAGCGCGAACTGGTGTTTTGTACCGCGCTGGGTGTGGGCGCTGCGGTGGCGGCGGCGGGAATGATCGGCTTTGTCGGGTTGGTGGTGCCGCATCTGGTGCGCTTGCTGGCCGGTCCCGATCACCGTGTACTGCTTCCGGCTTCGGTGCTGGCCGGCGCGAGCCTGTTGCTGTTTGCCGACCTGGTGGCGCGCTTGGCACTGGCTCCGGCCGAGTTGCCGATCGGTATCGTGACCGCGTTCATCGGCGCGCCATTCTTTCTCTATTTGCTGCTGCGAGGTCGCGCCTGATGCTGCGAGTGGAGAATCTGCAGATCCGCCGTGGCCGGAAAATCGTGCTCACGGACATCGATCTTGAGCTCAGGGCGGGTGAAGTGCTCGGTGTGCTGGGGCCGAACGGTGCGGGTAAAAGTACACTGCTCGGCGCCTTGTGCGGTGAGTTGCGCCCCGATCAGGGGCGGGTCTGGCTTGATCAGCGCGAACTGAGTGATTGGCAGGGGGCGCTGCGGGCCCAGCGCCTGGCCGTACTGCCCCAGGCCTCGACCCTGGATTTTGCCTTTCGCGTCGAGGAAGTGGTCGGCATGGGCCGCTTGCCTCATCAAACAGGCCGGATACGCGATGCGCAGATCATTGCCGCCGCGCTGCAGGCTGCCGATGTCGGGCATCTGACCGGGCGCAGTTACACAGCGCTGTCCGGTGGCGAGCGTCAGCGGGTGCACCTGGCGCGGGTACTGGCGCAGCTCTGGCCGGGCGAGGCGGGGCAGACCCTGCTGCTCGACGAGCCGACCTCCATGCTCGACCCGCTGCATCAGCACACCACCTTGCAGTCGATTCGCGAGTTTGCCGATCACGGCGCGGCAGTGTTGGTGATACTGCATGATCTGAATCTGGCTGCGCGCTACTGCGACCGCATTCTGCTGCTCGAAAATGGCCGTCCCCATGCGCTGGATACGCCGCAGCAGGTCTTGCGTCCCGAACCGCTCAAGGCCGTGTTCGGGCTGGATGTGTTGGTGCAGTCGCACCCGGAGCGCGGGCATCCGCTGATTATTGCTCGCTGAAAGAAAGGGTGCCTGATGGTCGTGGGGGGTAATCACTGTTGGGCAGGCAAAAAAAGACCCGGCAAGAGCCGGGTCAAATAACCGTGATTAGCCTGATGAGGAGATAATCTGAGAGTCCGAACCAAGGGCCTTTCAGAAGATCAGCTGGTCTCGCGACCAGATGTGATAATCATAACGATTCTCATTTCTAAGTCAACCAGTGTTTTTCGATTATTTTTGCCTTTTGCCAAACGCTTGTTTGGATTGATCGTCAGATGCGGATTGCCGGGCCAACACGTTGCTCAATTCTTGTGTCGTGACGATATGGCATCCAGTTGTTTGTTGAGGGCGTCCTTGCGTTCGGCGGGGATGTCATTCCAATGCACGTCCATCAGTGCCCCCTCAATGGCATACAGCAACACCTTCGACGCGCGAAAACCGCGGGTGCGCACCGCCCGGTAAGCGTCCACCGCCCCCAGGCGGCGCAAATCCGAGGCGCTGTGAATGCCTACGGCATGCAGCCATTGGGCTGACGTCTTGCCAAGGTTTTTCAGATGCTGCAGTTCATCATTCATCAAGCCTCCTTGCGACGGCCGAAGAGTGCGTGGGGCGAGCTTCAAAAGAGTGTAGCGGTCAGTAGGAAAAGCGTGGTTCTTTGGTCGGTTTGAACGCAAAAGCTTCTAAGGCGATGTGCCAGATGGCTCTGGAGGAGGCTTTAGAGAGCCTGGGTTGAGTCGTAAAACGATCACGCAGGTCCGGCGCGGGTTGGGACACCGGACGTAGGCGGACATCCCGCGCGTTAACGGGTGCGGTAGCGCAGGCGAGTGCCGAAATTCATCGACATCAGAATTTCGTCGGCCGAGAGTTCAGGCGGGAAGTAAGTGCCGGAGATTTGCGCATGGGCCAGGCTTGCGCCTTCCAGGGAGGCATGGCGAAAGTCGATGCCGCGCAGGTCGGCGGAGCGGAAATACGCATCACTGAAGTCGACACCTTCGGCGTTCAGTTCGCGCAGGTCGAGGCCGCGAAAGTCGCCACCCACCATGTCGATGGGGCCGGTTTTCGGCCTTTCGCGATTAAAGCCTGTGATGTCGTCTTTATGCAGCAGGGCGTACAGCGGGGTGTCGAGAAGTCTTGGCTGGCTCATGGGGCGTCACCTGTTGGTTTTATGACGCCAGTATAGTGCCACTATCTTGCAAGCGCGAAGCCGGTCAGGGCTTCGCGCATGAAATAGTGCTTACAGGCCCGGCAGGCGCTGGCGGATTTGCGCCACTACCGTGTCGAGGGTGCCGCTTTCATTGGTCTGTACCCGTTTGCTGCAGAGGATTTCTGCGGGGGTCAGGGCCTCACGATTGGCTTGCTGCGCGGCGATGACCGCCAGGTTGGCGTCGGATGGATCGTTTTTGTCTGCTTGACGCTGGGCCAGCCAGCTCTCGATCACCGCTTGAGGTGCGTTGCAATCGAGGATCAGGAACGGGGCACCGGTGGCCTCGGCAATCTTCGCCGCGCCGTCGCGTTGTTCGCGCTTGAGGTACGTTGCGTCGAGCACGACCGGGAAGCCGGCCCGCAGGATCACATCGGCAATCTCGTGCAGGCGGGCGTAGGTGGCTGCGCTGGCGTCGGTGTTGTAGATACCGGCTTGCGGATCGTTAGGCACTTGCTGTTCGCCGAACAGGCGCTTGCGCTCGACATCGGAGCGCAGGCGGATAGCGCCCAGGGCTTCGACCAGGCGCATGGCGACGCGGCTTTTGCCGACGGCGGAAACACCGTGGGTGATGGCCAGGAAGCGTGACGGAATGGTGCTGTAGCTTTCTGCCAGGTTGGCGTAGTTGCGGTACTGGCGCAGAGTGGTGGCGCGCTGCACCGGGGTGGCGTCGGCGGGCATGCTGAACAGGCTGACCTTGGCGCGAACCAGTGCACGGTAAGCCTTGTAGAAGTTCAGCAGTTCAAGACCCTGGTAGTCGCCGGTCAGTTCCAGGTACTGGCTCATGAAGCGGCGCGCCAGGCTTTTCAGGCCGCGGTCTTCCAGGTCCATCGCCAGAAACCCGGTGTCGGCATAAACGTCGGTGAAACGGAAGGGCTCGTTGAATTCGATGCAATCGAAAATCACCACGTTGCCATCAATCACGGTGGCATTGCCCAAGTGGATGTCACCGTGGCATTCGCGGATGAAACCTTCGGCCTTGCGCTGGGCAAACAGCGGCTTGAGGCGTTCGAAGCTGCTCTCGGCCCAGGCTTGCAAGGCCTCGAGTTGCAGCAGGTCGGCCTTGTCGCTGAGGAATGGGCGGATCTGTTCGAAGTTCTGGCGCACGGGGGCCATGACGTTGTCCGGGGTGCCGGCTTCATGGTCGGCCGGAACGCGCGGCGCATTGAGGTGGAACCGGGCAATCTGGCTGGCCATCTGGTCGATGTGCGCAGTGGTCAGTTCGCCGTTGGCCTGCAGGGTGCTGAGCAGCTGGCTCTGCGGGAACTGGCGCATCTTCAGGGCGTAATCGAGCACCGGGCCGGTGCCGCCCAGTTGCGGTGCCTCGATGCTCCCGGTGATCGGCAGCACTTCCAGGTACAGGTCGCTGGTCAAACGCTGGTTCAGGCGCAACTCTTCGCCGCAGAAGTGCTCGCGTGCATCCAGTGTGGTGAAGTCGAGAAAGCCGAAATTGACCGGTTTCTTCACTTTATAGGCATAGGGGCCGGTGAGCAGCACCCAGGAGATGTGCGTCTCGATGACCTGGAATCCATCCACAGGATGCGGATAAAGGGCCGGGTTTTGCAGGGCAGCTATCAGGGATTGGCTCACGGGCGATCCTTCAGAGTCTGGGGAAATTCAAGGCCGCCATTATGGCCGCAAGTGGGGCCAACGCAAACCTCGCGGGGCTCATGTTGATCAGGAATAAAGTGCGTATAATCCGCCGCCATGACTCGTACCCGATCCCCCCGTACTGCTAAAAAACGTCCCTCCAATGGTCCGCGCCCTTGGCTGGCCTGGGCTTTGAAGCTCAGCCTGGTCGGCCTCGTGGTGCTCGCAGGGTTCGCCGTTTATCTCGATGCCGTGGTTCAGGAGAAGTTCTCCGGCAAGCGCTGGACCATTCCGGCCAAGGTTTACGCGCGCCCGCTCGAGCTGTTCGTCGGACAGAAGCTCAGCAAGGAAGATTTCCTCATTGAACTCGATGCCCTTGGCTATCGTCGTGAAAGCGTGGCCAATGGTCCCGGTGCGGCAGCGGTCAGCGGCAACACCGTCGATTTGAATACCCGTGGCTTCCAGTTCTATGAAGGCATGGAACAGGCCCAGCCGGTGCGTGTGCGCTTCTCGGGTGACTATGTCGCCGAGCTGTCGGCGACCAACGGCGCCAAACTGTCGGTGGTGCGCCTCGAGCCACTGTTGATCGGTGGTCTTTATCCGAAAAATCTCGAAGACCGCATCCTGATCAAGATCGATCAGGTGCCGCCGTACCTGCTCGAGACGCTGGTGGCGGTAGAGGATCGCGATTTCTATAGCCACTTCGGTGTGTCGCCCAAGTCGATCATGCGGGCGGTCTGGGTCAACACCTCGGCCGGGCAGATGCGTCAGGGTGGCAGTACCTTGACCCAGCAACTGGTCAAGAACTTCTACCTGACCAACGAGCGCAGCCTGAGTCGCAAGCTGACTGAAGCCATGATGGCGCTGCTGCTCGAGTTGCACTACGACAAGCCTGAAATTCTCGAGGCCTACCTCAATGAAGTGTTCGTCGGTCAGGATGGCCAGCGCGCGGTGCACGGTTTCGGTCTGGCCAGCCAGTTCTTCTTCAGCCAGCCACTGGCCGAACTGAAGCTGCATCAGGTGGCGTTGCTGGTGGGCATGGTCAAGGGGCCTTCCTACTACAATCCGCGCCGTTATCCGGAGCGTGCGCTGGAGCGCCGTAACCTGGTGCTCGACCTGCTGGAACAGCAGGGTGTGGCCACGGCCGAGCAGGTCGCGGCGGCGAAGAAAATGCCGCTGGGCGTGACCAAGCGCGGCAGTCTGGCGGACAGCTCGTTCCCCGGCTTCCTCGACCTGGTCAAGCGCCAGTTGCGCGAAGACTATCGCGACGAAGACTTGACCGAAGAAGGGCTGCGGATTTTCACCAGTTTCGATCCGATCCTGCAGATGAAAGCCGAAGCTTCGGTCAGCGATACCTTCAAGCGCCTTGCCGGTCGCAAGGGCTCGGATGAAGTCGAAGCCGCGATGGTGGTGACCAACCCGGAAACCGGTGAAGTCCAGGCCATGATCGGCAGTCGCCAAGCGGGTTTCGCCGGTTTCAACCGCGCGTTGGACGCGGTGCGGCCGATCGGCTCGCTGATCAAGCCGGCGGTCTACCTGACCGCGCTGGAGAAGCCGAGTCAGTACACCTTGACCAGTTGGCTGTCCGACGAGGCCTTTTCGGTGAAGGGCGCCGATGGTCAGGTCTGGAAACCGCAGAACTATGATCGTCGCTCCCACGGTACGGTGTTCCTGTACCAGGGCCTGGCGCATTCCTACAACCTGTCGACAGCGCGCCTGGGGCTTGAAGTTGGCGTGCCGAACGTCCTGAAGACCCTCGGACGCCTGGGTGTGACCCGTGAGTTCCCGGCGTTTCCGTCAATGCTGCTGGGGGCCGGCGGCCTGAGTCCGATCGAAGTGGCCACCATGTATCAGACGCTGGCCAACGGCGGTTTCAATACCCCGATGCGCGGGATTCGCAGCGTGCTGACCGCCGAAGGCGAACCGCTCAAGCGTTATCCGTTCCAGATTCAGCAGCGCTTCGATCCGGCGTCCATCTACCTGATCCAGAGCGCCATGCAGCGGGTGATGCGCGAAGGTACCGGTAGCTCGGTCTACAACGTGCTGCCCAAGACATTGACCCTGGCGGGCAAGACCGGCACCAGTAACGACTCGCGAGACAGTTGGTTTGCAGGTTTCAGCCAGGATCTGCTGGCGGTGGTCTGGCTGGGCCGTGATGACAACGGCAAGACGCCGTTCACCGGTGCCACTGGCGCGCTGCAGGTCTGGACCAGTTTCATGCGCAAGGCCGACCCGCTGCCGCTGGATATGCCACAACCAGACAACATCGTTCAGGCCTGGGTCGACTCGCGTACCGGGCAGGGCTCGGACTCCAGCTGCCCTGGCGCCGTCCAGATGCCGTATATTCGTGGCAGTGAACCACCTCCCGGCGCCACCTGTGGTGGCGTAGACCCCGCGGTTGATTCGGTGATGGATTGGGTCAAGGGATGGATGAATTAAGCAAAGAGGGATTCAAGTGAACAAGTGGTTTATTCCAGCGGTGACGGTGACCGCTCTGGCTTTGCTCAGCGGTTGCTCCTCGGTGCAGCGTGGCTCGATTCCGGTGGTCGATTCGGGTACTACCGTTTCCAACAGCGAGCGTATCTCGGCCAATGGCGGCTTCCGTAAAAGCACCGTGACGCGTCCGGCGCAAGCGCAGACCCAGGCCATTCCCCAGGGTGATACTGGCGTGGTGGTGATGGTGCCGGGTGGCGGCGCAACGACATCGACGCCGATCAGTACTCAGCCGATCACGCCTGGCCCGGCCAGCTCGGGTCCGATTACCCCGGGCCCGGTCGATAGTGGGCCGATCAACCAGGGCAGCTACAGCATGCCGTCCTCGCCAAGCGGGATTCCTTCGGCGAGCAACAGCGTCGGAGGCTTGTCTGCCGATGAGCAACTGGACGGCCCGGTGCTGGCCTTGCTGACCACTGCCCAGCAGCAACAGGCCAGCGGTGACCTCAATGGTGCCTCTTCCAGCCTTGAGCGTGCCCAGCGGGTTGCCCCGCGCGAGCCGCAGGTGCTTTATCGCCTGGCGCAGGTGCGTATGGCCCAGGGCGATGCCGCGCAAGCCGAGCAGTTCGCCCGTCGTGGCCTGACCCTTGCCAATGGTCGTCCTGACCTGCAAGCCAGCCTGTGGGCGTTGATCGCTGAGGCCCGCGAGAAGCAGGGTGATGCCGCCGGTGCTGCTCAGGCTCGCCAGAAAGCCAAGGTTGCGCTCTGATGGATGTCCGTTTTTCGAAAATCGCCGACCAATTGTTGCTGATCGAGCGTGAGTTACGGCTTCAAGGCTGGTGGGACGATGTCCCGCCTAGCGCCGCCGCGCTGTCCAGCGTCGAGCCTTTTTCGGTCGATACCCTGGAATTTGAGCAGTGGCTGCAATGGATCTTCCTGCCACGCATGAAGGCGATCCTGGAGCAGGATCTGCCATTGCCCAATGCCTCGGGTATTCAGGAGATGGCCGAGATGGTCTTCGGCGCTCGCAGTCTCCAGGGCAAGGACCGGCAGTTGCAGGTTCTGCTCAAGGAATTCGACCAGCTCATCAGCGCTTCTCGCTGACGCGATCACTGCCAGCGCTCGCTGACGCGATCACTGCCAGCGCTCGCTGGCAGTTCCTTCATATTCCTCAAGAAAATCCACTCTGCGGGCGTGCGCCTGTGCGTTCGCATGCCATTTCCTTGCCAAAAATGCGCAATTGAAGTTATCCGACCTGGGGTTTAGAGGTTTTTTCTTGCGTTCTCATGCGCTTAGTTCGAATTAAGCACATTGACGGCTTGACTTGCAGAGGGCGAAACAGAAGAATCCAAAGTCCGCTGTAGAGGGACTGCCAGAAGCAGACCCACTCGGCAGATCATGAGGCGCACACCCGCGCCGACCTGTTACACCCGCAACGCGTTACCTCGCGCTGGGTGGGAAAGCCCCGCAACACTTGGGACGATCCCAATACTTGCTCAGTCAGTGCTGACGTAGTCGGCGACCACCGTCGCTCATGCTCTGCTGGGAAGTAAACCTATTAAGACCCGTCCCCTTATGTGGGCGGTATTCTGGCGTTTTAGAGGTGAACAACGTGGAGCTTTTATCTGGCGGTGAGATGCTCGTCCGCTTTTTGCGTGACGAAGGCGTCAAATATATCTACGGGTACCCGGGTGGTGCTCTCCTTCATGTATACGATGCCCTGTTCAAAGAACCGGAAGTGACTCACATCCTGGTTCGTCACGAACAGGCTGCGACCCATATGGCTGACGGCTATGCCCGTGCCACCGGTAAAGCCGGTGTGGTACTGGTTACCTCCGGTCCGGGCGCAACCAACGCCATCACCGGTATTGCCACGGCCTACATGGACTCCATTCCGATGGTGATCATTTCCGGCCAGGTGCCTAGCACCATGGTAGGTACCGATGCGTTCCAGGAAACCGACATGATCGGTATCTCCCGGCCGATCGTGAAGCACAGCTTCATGATCAAGCACGCGTCGGAAATCCCGGAAGTCATGAAGAAAGCGTTCTACCTGGCGCAATCCGGTCGTCCTGGCCCTGTCGTTGTCGATATCCCGAAAGACATGACCAACCCGGCCGAGAAGTTCGAATACATCTTCCCGAAAAAAGCCAAGCTGCGCTCCTACAGCCCGGCTGTTCGTGGGCACTCCGGGCAAATCCGCAAGGCGGCAGAAATGCTCCTGGCGGCCAAGCGTCCTGTGTTGTACGCGGGCGGCGGCGTGATTCTCGGTGGCGGCTCCGCGCCGTTGACCGAACTTGCGCAAATGCTCAACCTGCCCGTGACCAATACCCTGATGGGCCTGGGTGCCTACCCTGGCACCGACCGTCAGTTCATCGGCATGCTCGGCATGCACGGCAGCTACACCGCCAACCTGGCCATGCACCACGCCGACGTGATCCTGGCAGTCGGTGCGCGTTTCGATGACCGCGTGATCAACGGCCCGGCCAAGTTCTGCCCGAATGCCAAGATCATTCACATCGACATCGACCCGGCTTCGATTTCCAAGACCATCAAGGCCGACGTGCCGATCGTTGGTCCAGTTGAAAGTGTCCTGACCGAAATGGTCGCGATCCTCAAGGAAATCGGCGAGACCCCGAACAAGGAATCCGTTGCCAGCTGGTGGAAACAAGTCGATGAGTGGCGCGGTGACCGCGGCCTGTTCCCTTATGACAAGGGTGACGGCAGCAAGATCAAGCCGCAGACGGTGATCGAGACCCTGTGCGAAGTGACCAAGGGCGATGCCTTTGTGACCTCCGACGTGGGCCAGCACCAGATGTTCGCCGCGCAGTACTACAAGTTCAACAAGCCTAACCGCTGGATCAACTCCGGTGGCCTGGGCACCATGGGCTTCGGTTTCCCGGCGGCCATGGGCATCCAGTTGAGCTTCCCGGATGCAGACGTTGCCTGCGTAACGGGCGAAGGCAGTATCCAGATGAACATTCAGGAACTGTCGACCTGCCTGCAATACGGTTTGCCGGTGAAGATCGTCATCCTGAACAACGGTGTTCTGGGCATGGTTCGCCAGTGGCAGGACATGAGTTACGGCAGCCGTCATTCGCATTCGTACATGGAGTCGCTGCCTGACTTCGTCAAGCTGGCCGAGGCTTATGGGCATGTTGGAGTGCGCATCACCGATTCGAAAGATTTGAAGTCGAAGATGGAGGAAGCGTTCGCCATGAAGGATCGCCTGGTGGTACTCGACATTTCGGTCGATACCAGCGAGCACGTCTACCCGATGCAGATCAAAGACGGCTCCATGCGCGATATGTGGCTGAGCAAGACGGAGCGTACTTAATCATGCGGCACATTATTTCCTTGCTTCTGGAAAACGAACCCGGCGCTTTGTCTCGCGTAGTCGGCCTGTTCTCGCAGCGCAACTACAACATCGAAAGCCTGACCGTGGCCCCAACCGAAGACCCGACCTTGTCGCGCCTGACGCTGACCACTGTGGGCCACGATGAAATCATCGAGCAGATCACCAAGAACCTGAACAAGCTGATCGAAGTGGTCAAGCTGGTCGACCTCTCGGAAAGCGCTCACATCGAGCGTGAGCTGATGCTGGTCAAGGTCAAGGCCACCGGCGCCCAGCGCGCCGAGATCAAACGCACCACCGATATTTACCGTGGACAGATCGTCGATGTCAGTGCCAGCGTGTATACCGTTCAATTGACCGGTACCAGCGACAAGCTCGACAGCTTCATCCAGTCCATTGGCACTGCCTCGATTCTGGAAACCGTACGCAGTGGCGTCACCGGGATTGCCCGCGGCGACAAAGTACTCAGCATCTAAACCCAATTCGCGCATGGCCTGAACGGCCAGATATAAAGGGGAAATTCATGAAAGTTTTCTACGATAAAGACTGCGACCTGTCGATCATCCAGGGCAAGAAAGTTGCCATCATCGGTTACGGCTCCCAGGGCCACGCCCAGGCGTGCAACCTGAAAGACTCCGGCGTTGACGTTACCGTTGGCCTGCGTAAAGGTTCGGCCACTGTTGCCAAGGCTGAAGCTCACGGCCTGAAAGTGACCGACGTTGCTTCCGCTGTTGCTGCCGCCGACCTGGTCATGATCCTGACCCCGGACGAGTTCCAGTCTTCCCTGTACAAGAACGAAATCGAGCCGAACATCAAGAAAGGCGCCACCCTGGCCTTCTCCCACGGCTTCGCGATCCACTACAACCAGGTTGTGCCGCGCGCTGACCTCGACGTGATCATGATCGCGCCGAAGGCCCCGGGCCACACCGTGCGTTCCGAGTTCGTGAAGGGCGGCGGTATTCCTGACCTGATCGCTATCTACCAGGACGCCTCGGGCAACGCCAAGAACGTTGCACTGTCTTACGCAGCTGGCGTGGGTGGCGGTCGTACCGGCATCATCGAGACCACCTTCAAGGACGAGACTGAAACCGACCTGTTCGGCGAACAAGCCGTTCTGTGCGGCGGTACCGTTGAGCTGGTCAAGGCCGGTTTCGAAACCCTGGTTGAAGCGGGCTACGCGCCAGAAATGGCCTACTTCGAATGCTTGCACGAACTGAAGCTGATCGTTGACCTCATGTACGAAGGCGGTATCGCCAACATGAACTACTCGATCTCCAACAACGCCGAGTACGGCGAGTACGTGACCGGCCCTGAAGTCATCAACGCCGAATCCCGTCAGGCCATGCGCAACGCCCTGAAACGCATTCAGGACGGCGAGTACGCCAAGATGTTCATCAGCGAAGGTGCTACCGGCTATCCTTCGATGACCGCCAAGCGTCGTAACAACGCTGCACACGGCATCGAGATCATCGGCGAGCAACTGCGTTCGATGATGCCGTGGATCGGCGCCAACAAGATCGTCGACAAAGCTAAAAACTGAGTCACGAATGAGTACGAAAAACGCGGCTTAGGCCGCGTTTTTTCGTTTGGATGGCTGGTTCTGGTATAAAGCTGCATCGTTTGCGATACGAACCGTTGTCGCAGGCACCTGTCGAAACTTTCCACACCGTTGCAAGGTAATGTCCATGAGCGAACGTCCCGAAGAGCCAAACAAGGCCTCTGACGCCGATAGCCTGCTACCGATCGATGAGCATGTCGAAGAAGGGCATGATGCTGAGGGCCGTAAAGTCCGGCATCGTGGCATCTATCTGCTGCCCAATCTGTTCACCACTGCGAACCTGTTCGCGGGCTTCTATTCCATCATCAACTCCATGAGCGCCCAGAGCGCCTTGAGTGCCGGTGATGCTGCCGGCGCCAGCAAGTACTTTGCTTTCGCGGCAATCGCCATCTTTGTCGCCATGGTGCTGGACGGCCTCGATGGCCGGGTTGCACGCATGACCAATACGCAAAGCGCGTTCGGTGCCGAGTACGACTCACTGTCGGACATGGTGGCCTTTGGTGTCGCGCCGGCCCTGTTGGCATTCGGCTGGGCGTTGGGCGATATGGGCAAGGTCGGCTGGATGGTTGCCTTCATCTATGTCGCGGGGGCGGCGTTGCGTCTGGCGCGCTTCAATACCCAGGTCGGTACGGCGGACAAGCGTTACTTCATTGGCCTGGCCAGCCCGGCGGCTGCCGGTGTGGTTGCCGGGATCGTCTGGGCCTTCAGTGACTACGGCATCCAGGGCTCCAAGATGTCGTTCCTGGTGGCGCTGATGGTGGCGGCGGCTGGCATGCTGATGGTCAGCAATATCAAGTACAACAGCTTCAAGGAGCTGGACTTGAAAGGGCGCGTACCTTTCGTGGCGATTCTGGCGGTGGTGCTGGTGTTTGCGGTGGTCTTCAGTGATCCGCCACGCATTTTGCTGCTGGTATTCCTCGTTTACGCCGCGTCCGGTCCGGTGCAGTACCTGTTGCACCTTCGTCGTCACAAAAACGTCGAGTGATGTAATTTCCCCCATACTCCGCAGTCTATTGGTGCATCTGTCCTCCAATGCTGCGGAGTTGCCATGTTATTCAAGTTCCCCAAGCCGTCTGACTGCCATGAGTCGGACGTCACGCCCGAATCCCTCTACCTCTCTCGTCGTAACGTTCTCGGTGCCGCTGTTGCCGGTTTGGCCGTGAGCAGTCTGCCGCGTTGGGCCAGTGCCGGTGATGTCGCGCGTTATGCGAATGTTGAGCCTGGCAAGGCGCCTTTCTGGTTTGCCGAGAAGCTTCCTTCTACCAAATGGGGGGCGGTCAACGTCAAGGACGAGGCGATCACACCATTCAAGGATGCCACCCACTACAACAACTTCTATGAGTTCGGCACCGATAAAGGTGATCCGGCCGCCAACGCTGGCGCTCTGAAAACCGAGCCGTGGAGTGTGGTGGTGGACGGTGAAGTGGGTAAGCCCGGTCGATATGCGCTGGAAGACTTCATGAAGCCGTATCAGTTGGAGGAGCGCATCTATCGTCTGCGCTGCGTAGAAGCCTGGTCGATGGTAATTCCCTGGATTGGTTTTCCCATCTCGGCATTGCTCAATCAGGTCGAGCCGACCTCCAGGGCCAAATACATTCGTTTTGAAACCTTGCAGGATCCCAAGAGTATGCCGGGGCAGCGCTCTGGATTCGCCCTGATCGACTGGCCTTATGTCGAAGGGCTGCGCCTGGATGAAGCGATGAATCCATTGGCGATTCTGGCGGTCGGGATGTATGGGCGTGAGCTGCCTAATCAGAATGGCGCGCCATTGCGGTTGGTCGTGCCGTGGAAGTATGGGTTCAAGAGCGTCAAATCCATCGTGCGTATCAGCCTGGTCAGCGAGCAACCGAAAACCACTTGGCAGAGTATTGCGGCCAATGAGTATGGTTTTTACGCAAACGTGAATCCGACAGTTGATCATCCGCGCTGGACCCAGGCCCGGGAGCGACGTTTGCCGAGCGGGCTGTTCAAGCCCAACGTGCGTGACACGCAGATGTTCAACGGCTACTCGGATGAAGTCGCTTCTTTATATGCAGGGCTCGATCTGAGGAAGAACTACTGATGCGATATCCGTTCTGGCGTATGGGTGTCTTTATAGCGGCTGCAGTGTGGCCGCTGCTCTGGTTGTACCAAGCCTTGGGGGATGTGCTGGGGCCTGATCCTGGCAAGGTGCTGGTTGACCGGTTGGGGCTGGGCACGCTTGTACTGTTGCTGATTACGTTAAGCATGACGCCTTTGCAGAAAATCACCGGTTGGGCGGGGTGGATTGCTGTCCGGCGGCAGTTAGGGTTGTGGTGTTTCGCTTATGTGGTTCTGCATCTGAGCGGTTATACGGCGTTTATCCTTGGCTTTGATTGGTCGCAGTTGGGTGTTGAGCTGCAAAAGCGCCCGTACATTATTGTCGGCACGTTGGGGTTTCTCTGTTTGTTGGCGTTGGCGGTGACATCCAATCGCTATAGTCAGCGACGTTTGGGGGCTCGCTGGAAGAAACTGCATCGGCTGGTCTATGTGATTCTCGGGCTTGGATTGCTGCATATGCTGTGGATCGTTCGCGCTGATCTGAAGGAGTGGGCTGTTTATGCATCTATAGGTGGTCTGCTGTTAATGCTTCGCTTGCCACCTGTAGTCCGTCGAATCCCTCGTTTCAAGGCTCGAAAAACACCTTCTGCAACAAAAGCGTAATTAACCCTTGACGGCAGATTCTGGAAGTCTATAATTCGCCCCACTTCCGGCGCAGTCGAAACGGAAAACTCCTTGGTAAACAAAGAGTTACGCAGTTTTCGGCGGCAAGTTGCTTCAGGTCATCGAAGTCGAAAGGAAGTTGAAAAAGAGGTGTTGACAGCAGTGTGTAACGCTGTAGAATCCGCCTCCCGCTGACGAGAGATCGAAAGCGCAAGTGGTTGAAGTTGCAAAGGATTCTTTGAAAACTTCTGAAAATAACCACTTGACAGCAACAGAGGCTGCTGTAGAATGCGCCGCTCGGTTGAGATGAAAGATCTTAACCAACCGCTCTTTAACAACTGAATCAAGCAATTCGTGTGGGTGCTTGTGCAGTCAGACTGATAGTCAA